>NZ_JAGTUL010000001.1:0-305079 GCF_018224605.1 Shewanella sp. M16
AAGCAGCAAAGGCGCGGTTCTCATTAAGGCCAGAGAGCAAAGATTCTCACAAACAGGTCGGATATACGTACGCAGTATTACTTTCTGTTACTCAAAAAGTGGTTGATCTATTCGAGGTGTCCATATATGGACTGGCTGCGCGTTGGGGAGCAAATGCCATGGCAAACCATTGCTCAGAACGATGAACAGCCTCCCTACCGCCCCAATCCTTTATCTCTTGCTTCTAGATGGCTTCTAGATATCGCTCGCTTCGATAGGCGTTGCTAGCCTTAAAGTCGTCTTGCCTCAATCACACTATCGACTTGGGTCAGTTTCGATAACACCCGCGATAAACCATCGAGGTTATAAAGCTCCAGTTCCAACTCAATCGCGGCTGTCTGGTTTTTAGTGTCCGATGACGAACTCATGGCCAGTACATTGGATTTTTCAGCTGCCAGCACTGAGGTTAAGTCACGTAATAAACCACTGCGATCGTGGGCTAATACCCGCAGACGCATGCGATAACCGCCGGAGTAATTTTCGCCCCAGACCACATCGACGCCACGCTCTGGGTGAACCCGCATTAACTCTTTAACTTGTTCACAATCAGCACGATGCACAGAAATGCCACGGCCCTTAGTGATAAAACCTAAGATCTCATCACCGGGAACTGGCTGACAACAACGGGCAATATGGTTAAGCAAGTTACCCACACCGTTAACTTCAACCTGACCACGGCCACTTGAGGTCGGTTTGTGTTGGCCTTTCTTAACTAATTCTTCGACCGCATCTTCTTCTGACACTTCGTCGAGTCGCAGACGGCTTTGAATATGGTTAACCACTTGATGCAGACGCACATCACCGCCGCCAATGGCCGCCAGTAAGTCATCCATGCTCGCCATATTAAAGCGCTCGACCGCAATGGCGGCGTCTTTAATTTTAAGGCTCACCCGCGCCAGTTCAGATTCAAGCATTTCTTTGCCGGCGACAATATTCTTGTCTCTGTCCTGCTGCTTGAACCAATGCTGGATTTTCGAACGCGCCCGCGAAGTACGGATATAACCTAAATTAGGGTTAAGCCAGTCGCGCTTAGGATTGGGCTGTTTCGAGGTGATGATCTCGATACGCTCACCCGTTTCAACCTGATAGGTAAACGGTACAATACGGCCATCGACCTTAGCACCAATACATTTATGTCCCACTTGGGAGTGAATGTAATAGGCAAAGTCGAGCACGGTTGAGCCCAGTGGCAAGTCGACGACTTCACCGCTTGGGGTGAACACATAGACTCGGTCTTCAAACACTTGGCTGCGCACTTCTTCGACCAAGTTGCCACTTTCGACCACGTCTTCCTGCCATTGCAGAATTTTACGCAGCCAGTTAATTTTTTCTTCGTAGCCGCTTTGCTTACCGGAATGATTGCCTTCTTTGTATTTCCAGTGCGCGGCCACACCCAGCTCTGCATCTTCATGCATGTCTTGGGTACGAATTTGAATTTCAACGGTTTTGCCCTCAGGCCCCACCACCACGGTATGAATCGATTGATAACCGTTAGGCTTAGGGTTAGCGACATAGTCGTCAAATTCCCGTGGAATATGGTGCCAAAGCGTATGCACAACACCTAATGCACCATAACAATCCTGCAAACGCTCAGTCACGATACGCACGGCGCGCACGTCAAACAACTCATCAAATTTGAGGTGCTTGCCCTTCATCTTGCGCCAAATACTGTAGATATGTTTCGGCCGGCCGTAGACCTTAGCGCGAATTTGATCTTCATCTAATCTTTGTTGCAACTGACTGACAAACTTGTCGATAAAGACTTCACGGTCCAGTCGTTTGCCATCTAATTGCTTAGCAATGTCTTTATAGGTATCTGGATGCAGGTAGCGAAAAGAAATATCTTCCAGCTCCCACTTCAATTGTCCAATCCCTAAACGGTTAGCTAACGGCGCATAAATATCGGCAATTTCACGGGCCAGCAGCACGCGAGTTTCTTCATCGGCATTTTTCACCGCCCGCAGCAAACACACACGCTCGGCCAGTTTGATGACCACGGCGCGCACATCTTCGACCATAGCCAATAACATGCGGCGGATATTGTCGATTTGCGGCTCGGTTGAGCGGCTATTAGGATTGATTTTCAAGGCGCCGATGGCGTTCATGGTCACGACACTCGCGACTAAACGCGCCAGCGGCTCACCAAATTTTTCTTGGATGGCTTCTTCGGTCAGTAACCCAGCATCGAGCACAACAAACAAAATTGCCGCCTGCAGGGTTTCAATATCCATGTTTAGTGGTGCGAGGATTTCAATCATCTCTCGAGCACGTTCGAGCAGTTCTCTCTTCGCCGCAGGACTCTTGGCTGGTAAGGCGTCAATCTGCCCTATCAAAGAGAGCAGCATCTGCGCTTCATCGGCATGACCAACATAGCGAGCTACCCAATCTTCTAAGTGAAAATCGGGATCATTAAAGTGCGCTTCGCGAACAGAGACCATCTAATTTATTTCCTTATCCGTGCTCAGAGAGAAAGTGGGCACCACTTCAGCTCTCCTATCTTCAGCATTGGCGCGAACTTGTCAAACCCAACCGACGTAATAATCACATTTTTTACGTTATTCAAACGCTTTGCTTACTTTGCCAGCGCAAATTACTTGGTTAATTCAAACAGTGCCATGGCTTCTATATGGTGTGTTTGTGGGAACATGTCGATAAGTCCCAATTGCTGTAATCGGTAACCGCGCTCTAACAGTACTGCGCTATCGCGGGCCAAGCTGGCAGGATTACACGATACATACACGACTTTGCGTGGCTTCATTTTCTTTAGCCATTGCAAGCTTTCAAATGCTCCCGCACGGGCGGGATCGAGCAGTAATTTATCAATCTTGCCCATCCAAGGCTCAAGGGATAAATCCGCACTTAAATCGCCGTGGTAAAAGGTCAGTTTATCCAGATTGTTAGCTTTAGCGTTCACCCGCGCCTGAGTCACCATCTCGGCAACCCCTTCGACGCCAATCACATCAGCGCCCATTTTCGCTAAGGGCAAACTGAAATTACCCATGCCGCAGAACAAATCCAAAATGCGCTCATCTGGCGCTGGCGCTAACCAATCCATCGCTTGAGCGACCATGGCCTTGTTAATCTGTCCGTTCACTTGCACAAAGTTACCTGGGGTGAAACTTAAGCTCACCGCTTCCGACTGCGCATTTTCATCTAACAGCTGATAAACAGGTAACACTAACTCAGCGCCGACGCCTTGGAATTGCCCTTCGTTGTCCTGCAGACAAATATGGATCTGATGCAGCTCAGCAAAGGCTGACAACTTAGCGAGATCTTTATCGTTTAGAGCCTTAGTGATCCGCAGCACAGCGAAATGACCATTATCGGCGGCAATCAACTCAAGATGGCCTAAGCTGGATTTAGCTGACAATTGGTTCAGCAACTTAGCAAAGGGGACGATCAAGTCCGATAACGGCTTAGCTAACACCAGACACTGGCTGATTGGCACCACATTGCTGCTACTGGCGGCACGAAAACCCAAGCTTAAATGTTTGGTATTTTTATCAAATAAAGTTGCAAGACGGGCGCGGCGACGATAATGCCAACCTTCCCCCGTGAGTGCGGGCGATAAAGCACCACCTTCAGTGCCAGCAAACTTAGCCATAATATCCAGCAACGCGGCTTCTTTATGCTCACGCTGACCCGATAATGACATATGCTGTAAGTCGCAGCCGCCGCAGGTGTGGTAGTGTGGACACTCAGGCTCAACGCGCTCAGGACTTGATGAATCGACTTTAATCAACTTGGCACGGGCATAATTTTTCTTTTGCTCGGTGAGCTGTACCGTCACGGTTTCATCGGGCAAAGCGCCAGGGATAAACACGACTTTACCTTGATGTTGTGCTATACCTGCGCCTAAGTGATCGAGCTGTTCTACACTCAGTGATAACTTAGCCGACAACTGTTTGGAACTATTTGGTTTTGCTTTAAAAAATTGCGCCATTTCGGCCTCTAAATCAATAAAATACTGGCAAAGACCGCCCTCTTTCTGGCAGTCTTATAAAATTATCTTAGTCTCTGTCACAGGAAACACCGCCGCTGCTATGAACCCTGTCAACAACATGACCAAATACAGCCTACGTTCTTGGGTTCTTGTGCTGGCGCTCGCGCCAACAATCTTGGTCGGTATCCTTCTGGGCAGCTACTTTACCATAAACCGTTTTTATGAGCTCGAAGATACGCTCGCCGAACAGGGCAGCAATATTATCGAGCCCCTGTCGATTGCCAGTGAAATCGGCTTAGTGGCGAATGATCGCGAGGCGACCAAACGCTTACTCGCGGCGGCACAGCTCAACAAATCCACCTTAGTAAAATCCATCGCGATTTTCGATGCCAATAATCAACTCTTTGTGACCTCCCACTATCACAAAGACTTTGAGATTATGCGCTACAAAGAAGCCCTCAACACGCTGCATAAAACCGAAATTGAACATGTGGACGACAGCCTTATTTTACGGACGCCCATTTTTGCCACAGGCCCCATTGCTGCTCCCGCTAATTACGATATCCAGACAGACGATGGTCATCTTTTAGGTTATATCTCGATAATAATCAATAAAGAACGCGCCTTGTTAGAGCAACATAGAGCCGCTGTCGCCGCCTTTATTATCGTGTTGATCGGCGTGCAGTTAAACCTGCTATTTACTTTCCGGCTAGTGAAAAATGTCACTCAGCCCATTACTGAAATGGTGCGCGTCGTCGCTAAAATCCGTGAAGGTAAATTGGACGCCCGCTTAGATGGCAACTTGATTGGTGAGCTGGACTTACTCAAACGCGGCATCAATGCCATGGCAGGTTCGTTGTCGGAATATCATGATGAGATGCAGCAAAATATCGACCAAGCAACGTCGGATCTGCGGGAAACCTTAGAGCAGATTGAAATCCAAAACGTCGAGCTGGATTTAGCTAAAAAACGCGCCCTAGAAGCCAGCCGGATTAAATCTGAATTCTTAGCGAATATGTCCCACGAGTTACGTACGCCGCTCAATGGTGTTATCGGTTTTGCGCGGCAATTAGTCAAAACACCATTGCATTCGAGCCAAGTCGATTACATCAAGACCATAGAACGCAGTGCCACTAACCTGCTGGGTATCATCAACGACATTCTCGACTTTTCTAAACTCGAAGCCGGTAAAATGGTGTTAGAAAACATGCCCTTCGGCCTTAGGGAAACCATAAGCGATACTATTACCTTGATCTCCGGCAGCGCCCAGGCCAAAGGCCTAGAACTCGTCGTCGATATCGCCCCCAACGTGCCCGACAATGTCAATGGCGATGCCATGCGCGTATGCCAAATCATCAATAACTTGGTTGGTAACGCGATTAAATTCACTGACTCTGGCAGCGTGATGGTCAAAATCGAACTGCAGAGCCAATCGGATGAACAAGTGGTACTGCGCTGTGATGTGGTCGACACAGGTATCGGCATCGATGAAAGCCAGCAGGACTTTTTATTTCAAGCCTTTGGCCAAGCAGACTCGTCGATTTCGCGCCGCTTTGGTGGCACTGGCTTAGGTTTAGTGATCACTAAACGTTTAGTGAATCAAATGGGCGGCCAAATCGGCTTTACTTCATCCCCAGAAAAAGGCTCAAACTTCTGGTTCAGTTTGCCGCTCGGCTTAGGTCAATTCCAAATCGGTGACTCACTGCCGCTCGAAAAACTCAAAGACAAAACTATACTGTTTTACGAACCGCGAGTGCTGACTCATGCTGTCTTGAGCCGCCAATTGAATCAATGGGATACAAAAGTCACCCATCATCAGCATATCCCAAGCTTGTTGACTACGCTCACCACGGCTGAAGCGCCATACGACTATGTTCTCTTGAGTTGCCATGGGTTTAGCGATTCAGCACAACTGGTGAGTACACTAAACTTAGCGAAGACCAAAACAGATTGCCTTATCGTGCTATACGATTGCCAAGAACAGGATGCCTTAACCCAATTTATTCGCCCGAATGCCGATGTGGTGTTGTCTCTGCCAGTCAGTGAGCATCAGCTTGCGCGCAACTTACTCTATCCACCGATGGAGTACGACATCATAGCCCCTGCGACAATATCAACGCCGGTTGCGCGCCAATCTTTAACTGTGCTCGCGGTAGATGATAACTTTGCCAACTTAAAACTGATTGATACTTTACTCAGCGAATTAGTGACGACTGTGGTTGCCGTCAACAGTGGTGATGAGGCAGTTAAACAGGCGAAGACTCGCACCTTCGACTTGATCTTTATGGATATCCAAATGCCTGGCACAGATGGAATTAGCGCCACGAAGCAAATTCGCCAAGGCTCGATGAACCGCAACACGCCGATAATTGCCGTGACAGCCCATGCCATTGCCGAAGAACGCGAACTGATTTTAGGCAGTGGTATGGACGGATATTTGCCTAAACCTATTGATGAAGCGGCACTCAAAGATATTATTCATCGCTGGATCACTCGACCTAAGTTCACCCATTTTGACCTGCATACGCTGAACTGGGATTTATGCTTAACCCAAGCCAATCACAAGGCCGATCTCGCCTTAGATATGCTCAGAATGTTGCTCGACTCATTACCGCAAACCGTGGCGACGATTCAAACGGCGCTAAGTCAAAACGATCACCCAGTCATGCTCAGTACTATCCATAAGCTGCATGGTGCGAGCTGCTACTGCGGCGTGCCCACCACACAAAGGTTATGCCAAGAAATTGAATCGGCACTAAAACGTGAAACATCGGTTGAAGATCTCGAACCCGAAATACTAGAGTTACTTGATGAGTTAACTAAGGTAGAATCTGCGGCAAATCAAGTGATATCACAGCTATCAGCGGAAATAACAGATGACCAAAAAAACGGGCTTCTTTAAACGTCTCAAGGCGTTAACACTGCCACAAAAACAACTCTTTGCCACTGCACTTTGCCAACGTATGTTGCCCAACTATCAACTGTTTTCCGAAGTCTGTGAGTTTGGCGATCCTACTGTGTTGAGTACCGCATTAGAACTATTGTGGCAATCCCAGTACGACTCCAAGCTCAAATTCAATGTCGATGTGCATCTGCAACGCTTGGAAGATAACACCCCAGATCCTGCTGATTTTGAAGCCTATGGCGTCTATCCTGCTATGGATGCAGTGGTCGCCATATCGACCTTACTGGGTGCGATCCAAGGCAAAATTGAAGAAGATATAGTCAATATCAGCAAATTATCATCCAGCACAGTGGCTAACTACATCGAAGCGATCAGCGATGTCGATTTGGTGGATGAAGCATTAGATGATTTCGTTTTCGCCCATGAAGTCATGGAGGAAGAGAAAGAATTACAAAATTCTCTGCTGGAAATTATTGAAGAAAATCCGAAGATCACAGCGGAACTGGTCAAAGGTTTACGCAAAGACATTATCGAAGCTGGCGTATCAAATATCGGTATCAGCGTAGCTTAACTGATGAGGTGCTTGGGGTTACTCAAGCACCTATTATCCATGCAGAATAAGAAAGGGATCATCGTTTTACACCCTCACCAATGAATCCCGTCAAAGATATCCAGTTGCTATAAATAGCATCAATAAAGATTGAGTTATTCCAATGAGAAAGATTGTTTATCAAGGATTTATCTTAACCAATAGCGAAGGACGAACCGACAGTTGGAAACTAATCATCAAAGATCAACAGCGTATCGGTTCTTTATTCGAACTGCGGCGTTTAGTGGGATACTTCTTAGAACTCGGCATACTGCCCGCGACACGCTCCAGCCTGCAAGACGCAAAACAAACGCAAAACACCATGAGCAAAAACACGGTAAAACCTAAAAGACGCTAAAAATCAGTTCCCCTCGTTAAATCAACGCATAGAGAATAACTCTGGCGCCTTTGACTGCATAAACTCAATAAAGACTCTTACCTTTAGCGGCTGCTGGCTGCGCTGATGATATAAAATCGAAATTCGCCTCTGTTCGCCAATCCATTCAGGCAGTAATACTTTAAGTTTTCCCTCTTTAATCTGCTGTTTTACAAAAAGTTCAGGACCATACAAGATCCCGCCATGGCCTAATGTCGCCTGAATCGCTCCGTGTAAGTCCGTGAGGGTGAGCTTAGTCGGGCCATTAAAATAAAAAGACTCGCCGCTTGGATGCTTTAAATGCCAATTAAACAGCGGCCAGACTTTTATCAGTTGATGGGCTTCAAGATCATCGGGATGCTCAAGTTTAGGTGCCTGAGCCAAATATTCTGGCGTGGCAAACAGGCAATAGTCGAGCTCGCCTAAGGTACTCGACACCCAAGAAGAATCAGGCTGAGCCCCGCCAACAATCGCCACATCTATGCCTTTGTCGATCAAATCGACTAACTCATTGCTCTGGGAAATGTGTAAACGGATATCGGGATATAGGCGGCCAAATTCATTCAATGCTTGAATAAACACGATGGAAATAATCGAAATCGGCGCGGCGATGCGCAGGGTACCCTCGGGTTTATCGCTGCCTAACCCACTCAGCTCATCGAATTGAGCCACCACACTCTGATAGCGTTGAAAGAGCGCCAATCCTTCCTCCGTCAATCGTAACTTGCGGGTGCTGCGCATAAAGAGCTGTTTATCGAGCTTCTCTTCCAACTTCGCTAACTTGCGGCTCACAGTGGCGATGGGCATATCGAGCTCCTTCGCCGCCTGCGAAAAACTGCCCGCATTGACTAAATGCACAAAAAGATAGACAAGTTGTAGTTCAGCGCCTAAATCATCACTCATTGCATATCCTAATTTCACATATTGGGTATTGACGTTAAAACGCTAAATTCACTAAGTGATTGTGTTTTAAACATTGAATTATTCACTTATACGACCATAGCGCAATAGCCTTAGATTGAAATGGTATGTTATTTTGTGGCGAGTTTTACTGCGCTGGCGCTAAATCTGGCTCTAAAGTGACATAAAAAGAATCAAATGCTGTAACTCTGCCCACCAAAAATCATAGCGACAGTAAAATGACGAGGGTGGGCGAGTTTATTCAAATTTAATCGTAAGGATGAGTGAGGGAAATGACCATTTTAACCCCTCTGTTTGCCGTCTTCGGGATCATGTTGCTCGGTACACTAGTGCAAAAACTAAAACTCTTGCCCGTCGATACGGATCAAGTGCTAAACCAATATGTCTACTATATTGCGTTCCCTGCAATCATGCTTATCGCCCTCGCCCAGCAGCCGATTGACGAGATTTTGCAATGGGGATTTATGGCGGGCTACAGCACAGCTATGGTAATCACTTATCTTGTCTGCCTTGGGCTATCGCTGATCGCTAACCCTAAACAGCATGCGGTTGCCGCTATTCGAGCCCTCAATGCCACCTTTGGTAATACAGCATTTATTGGTATTCCACTGCTTATCATCTTATTCCCGCAGCAGCAAAGTGCCTTAGTTGCCGCCGCGATTGCCAGCTTATTATCCGTGCTGATGTTTGCCGTCGCCTTAGTCTCGATGGAACTGGCCACTAACACCCAAAGACAACACCACGCCTTAATCATAATGGCGATGGCGGTCGGTAAAAACCCTATCGTTATTGGTAGCTTAATTGGTGTCGGCATTTCGGCGCTAGAGATAAAACTGCCGTCAGGGCTGGCGCTAATGATCCAGCAAATAGGCAATACATCAAGCCCCTGCGCCCTATTTGCTATCGGCATGGTACTCGCCAAAGCGATGCGCTACCAGAAAGATAGCAGCGTATTTAGCCCCAAGAATTTTATCGAACTGAGCCTTATCAACCTCTTCAAGCTGGCTATCCAACCGGCACTCGTCTACTTTATGCTTAACCGTTTTGGAGTCAGTGGCGACTACCTGATCATGGGCGTGATCTTGAGCGCACTGCCCACCGCGGCTAGCGTGTACTTACTCGCCCAGCGTTATAACACTCAGGCTTCAACCAGTGCTCAGGGCATTCTATTTGGCACCTTAGTCACTTTCTTCAGTTTACCTATCTTAGAAAGCTTAGTAAGAACCCATGCATAATCAGTTAATTAAAAATATTTACTGTCGATAATGCTGATTATTTACCCAAGCCACTTTACTGTATATAAAATCAGTATATACTGTTTATCAATACAGTGGTTTGGTATGTTTTTCGACAGGAATTCACTATGCTTTGCCAACTCAGCATTAATAACTTCGCTATCGTCCGTTTTTTAGAACTGGATTTTCGCCCCGGTATGACCAGCATAACAGGTGAAACCGGTGCGGGTAAATCGATTGCCATCGATGCGCTAGGCCTATGCCTAGGCAATCGCGCCGATGCCAGCAGTGTTCGTCCCGGAGCCAATAAAACCGAGGTCAGCGCCCGCTTTTCCTTGGATGATATTCCACTGGCAAAACGTTGGTTAGAAGATAACGATCTTGAACTCGATGATGAGTGCATTCTACGTCGGACTATTGGTAGCGATGGCCGTTCACGCGCCTACATCAATGGTAATCCAGTGCCGCTGACGCAGCTAAAATTACTGGGTCAGTTACTTATCGGTATTCACGGTCAACATGCGCACCATGCAATGTTAAAAAGTGAACATCAACTCACCCTGCTCGACAGTTATGCCAACCACAGATTACTTATCGATACGGTTGCCGCCAGTTTTCAACGCTGCAAGCAAATTGAGGCTGACCTAAAACAACTCGAAGCCTCACAGCATGAACGTATTGCCCGTAAGCAATTAGTGCAATATCAAGTAGAAGAACTTGATGAGTTTGATCTTAAAGTCGATGAGTTCGATGAAATTGAGCAAGAGCACAAACGTCTTGCCAATGGCACTGAGTTGATTGATACCTGTCAGGCGAGCTTAGATATACTCACTGAAGGCGAAGAGAACAATATAGAATCGCTGCTTAATCGAGTCGTTTCCCTCGCCGAAGATCTGCAAAGCTACGATCCTGCATTAAGCAATGTCAGCACTATGTTGAATGATGCCTTAATCCAAGTACAAGAAAGTGCAGGCGAATTACAGCACTATTTGAGTAAGCTTGAACTCGATCCGACCCATTTCGCCTATTTAGAAGAACGGCTATCAAAAGCCATGCAACTAGCGCGTAAGCATCATGTTAGCCCGAATAAACTGGCCGAGCATCATTTGGCATTAAAGGCAGAGCTGAGCACCTTAGACAGTGACGAAAGCAAGCTCGAAGAAATTCAACTACAGGTCGATGCCAGTAGAGCCGCTTACCTTAGCAATGCGCAAAAGCTCAGCCAAAGCCGTGCCCGCTATGCTAAAGAACTCGACAAACTGGTGACTCAGTCAATCCACGAACTGAATATGCCTAAGGGTAAATTTACGATCGAAGTCAATTTCCACCCCGAGCAAATGTCAGCCAATGGCAGTGACAATATCGAATTTATGGTAACCACTAACCCTGGCCAACCTTTGCAACCGATTTCGAAAGTCGCGTCTGGCGGTGAGCTTTCACGCATAGGATTAGGGATCCAAGTGATTACCGCGAAGAAAGTTGCCACACCGACATTAATTTTCGATGAGGTGGATGTCGGGATTTCCGGCCCCACCGCAGCAGTGGTGGGCCGCATGTTACGCAGCTTAGGGGAATCGACCCAAGTACTGTGCGTGACTCACTTGCCGCAAGTTGCGGGCAATGGTCATCAACACATGTTCGTCGATAAATTTAATAAGGCAGGCAGTACTGAGACCACAATGAAATCGCTCGATCGTGAGCAGCGTATCCAAGAGCTTGCAAGACTGTTAGGTGGCGATACTATCACCAGCAATACCCTCGCGAACGCAAGGGAACTGCTGCAATAGTAGCATGGATCAGATAACGAATAAGGTCGCTAAACGCTTGAATCTACACACTCTATATCACAAGCTAAGGAGCTATATCAAAAACTAAGGGTTAGTTGTTGGTCATGCTAACTAACATGTCAGGTTAACTAACATGTCAGGTTAACTAACATGTCAGGTTAACTATCATGTTAGGCTAGCGATAATGTTAGCTAAAACACCAGACTAGCCCTTGCAGACAAATAAACGAAAACACGCCTGCTAAGACATCGTCAATCATAATGCCAAAGCCACCATGAACTTTGGCATCGAGCCATCGAATAGGCCAAGGTTTGATGATGTCGAAAAAGCGAAATAGACCAAAGCCGACTAACAACCAACCCCAACCTGCTGGTGCCGCTATCATAGTGATCAGTAGCCCAACCACTTCATCCCACACAATCGCACCGTGATCGTGTACCCCCATATCTTGAGCGGCTTTACCGCAGATATAAAATCCCGCAAATGCGCTCAATAAGGTTAAGCCGATATACCAAGTGAGCGGTAATGGCGCCATCAATAAATAGAGGGGAATGGCTGCTAAGGTACCGAAAGTACCAGGTGCTTTAGCGGCGAGTCCGCTACCAAAACCGAGTGCCAAAAAGTGGACAGGATTTTTTAATGACAGGCGCGTTAGCACCTGATCCTTTGACAACCATTTCATTAACATGCTCTTCGCTTAAAAGTGCTCGAAACCGTGATACGGCGGTGTAAACGGCTCACCATTGAGTTGCAACTTGAGCTTACTGCCTGCACAAATTTGTCCAACGCGAACAAACTTTGCTCCTGCATGGCTCAACGCTGTCTCAAGCGCACCTTTTTGCGCCTCAGGAACGGTGAACAGCAGTTCATAATCTTCGCCCCCCGTTAGCGCATAACCTAAGGCATGCTCCTCGCTGACGGTATCTTGCATCGCGCGTGAAAGCGGGATGCAATTAACGTCCACCACAGCACCGACTGCCGAAGCCTTAAGCACATGACCGATATCCGAGATAAACCCGTCGGAAAGGTCGATTGCACTGGAGGCAAGCGAACGCAAAGCTTGGCCCGCTAAGACTCTTGGTGTTGGACGATAATGTCGATTAATCAGGAATTCTTTATGCTCGGCTCTGGCCTGCTGCGCGCCTCGAATGATATCCAGACCTAAGGCCGAATCTCCGAGCGTGCCCGTGACATAAATCCAATCACCCGCTTTAGCACCATGGCGCGTGAGTGCCTTGCCCTGTGGAACTTGGCCGTGCACTGTGATGTTAATCGCTCGTGGACCACGAGTCGTATCGCCGCCAATTAAGGCGATGCCATAGTAATCGGCCGCTTCAAACAAGCCTTCACTAAAACCACTTAGCCAAGTTTCATCGACTTCAGGTAGCGTCAAGGCAAGCGTCATCCACGCGGGTTCAGCGCCCATGGCAGCCAGATCAGATAAATTTACCGCTAAGGCTTTGTAACCTAAGGCAGCAGGAGGCATATCGGGGAAGAAATGGACATTTTCGACTAAGGTGTCACAGGAGATAGCAATCGACTTATTTTCTGCGGGTTGCACTAAAGCGCAATCGTCACCGATGCCAAGCTTCACATCACGGCGAGTGGGGCCGCGGTTGCTAAAATAACATTCAATTAATTGGAATTCTTTCACTGTACAGTTTGGCACGACTTACATCGGCCACCTTTGTTAGCAATGAAAAACGGTATCCTAAGATACCGTTTGTCTTTATTACTTGCGTGCAACCAGTTTGTCGAGCAGTCCGTTCACAAACTTATGACTCTCGTCCGCACCGAAAGCTTTTGCCAACTCAATCGCTTCGTTAATCGCGACCTTGTATGGCACATCTTTACGGAAAGTCAGCTCATAGGTCGCTAAACGAACTATGGCTTTCTCTACTGGAGACACTTCATCAATCGGGCGTTCCAGATGCGGGATGATCAGCTCATCCAATTGGGTTTTCTTCGTTGCAACGCCTGAAAATAGCTCACGAAAATAAGCTACATCAACACCGTCAAGACTTTGTTCAGTTAAAAACTCATGCTCGACATCGGCAATATTATTCCCGCTTAGTTGCCATGAATAGATGGCTTGAACGGCTAAACGGCGGGCCTTGCGGCGCTCAGAAGGCTTCATTATTTTTCCTACTATAACAACTGTTGTTCAAGTTCTTGCAGAACATTGACCATTTCAAGCAGGCTTAAAGCAGCTTCGCCGCCTTTGTTACCCGCTTTGGTACCTGAACGTTCAATCGCTTGTTCAATGGTATCAGTGGTCAAAACACCGAAGGCAACAGGCAGATCAAATTCTAAAGCAACTTGAGCTAGACCTTTATTACATTCGCCTGCAACAAAATCAAAATGAGGAGTACCACCACGGATCACCGCACCTAATGCGATAATACCGTCGAATTTACCACTGGCAGCTACGCGACGCGCAGCTAGCGGCAACTCAACCGCACCTGGTACACGGACAACAGTGATATTGTCGTCGCTGACTTGGCCAAAACGTTTCAGCGTGTCAAGTGCACCTTCAAGCAAGCTCTCAACTAAAAAGCTGTTGAAACGCGAAATTACAATCGCAACTTTGGCATTTTTCGCTTCGATATTACCTTGAACTACGTTCATTATCTTACCTAATTTAGCTAAAGCACCCAGCTCGGGGCGAAAAGTGGCGACATGATATCACAGCCAATTGCCCAGAGCCCTATGCAAATTATCAGAAATTGTTAATTTTACTTCAGTGTAACTTTGGGTTTCAGTCCGCCACATACTCAGTCACTTCAAGGCCAAAGCCTGAAAGTGAGTGGTAGCGTTTAGGCGAACTGAGCAGACGCATCTTAGTCACACCAAGGCTGGCGAGAATTTGCGAGCCAACACCCACACGGCGCGACGTCCCCTGCCATTTTGCAGAAGCAGGCGCTTGGCCTTGATCTTCAGCTTCAAAGGCTTTCACCTTAGAAAGGATTTCACAGGGATGTTCTTGATTCCCGAGTAAAACCAATACGCCACCTTCTGCAGAAATACGCTCCATCGCCTTTTCGAGTGGCCAGCTGCGTTGCTGATCGCGCTCTGAGTGGAGTAAATCGTTGAAGGTATTTTGCAAATGCACGCGCACCAAACAATCTTCTTTCACCTCACCTTTGACTAAGGCAAAGTGCAGTTGATTGTCGATAGTGTCTCTGAAGGTCACCATGTCGAACTCACCGAAACGGGTCGGTAATTTGCATTTAGCTTCACGCACAACCGTGGTTTCTTTGGTATTGCGATACTCGATTAAAGCCGCGATAGTGCCGATTTTGATGCCATGCAACTCGGAGAAAATCTCCAAATCTGGGCGACGTGCCATAGTGCCGTCTTCGTTCAAAATCTCAACGATAACGCCCGATGGCTCAAGTCCCGCAAGACGGGCTAAATCACAACCAGCTTCAGTGTGGCCTGCGCGGGTTAATACGCCGCCGTCCTGTGCCATTAACGGGAAGATGTGCCCTGGTTGCACTAAATCAGACGCTTTAGCCTCTTTAGCCACAGCCGCTTTCACCGTTACAGCGCGATCGTGGGCCGAAATACCAGTAGTCACACCCTCCGCCGCTTCAATAGAAACCGTAAAGTTAGTCGAGAACTGGGCGTTATTATTCGTCACCATTAAGGGTAGATTTAACTGCTGGCAACGGGCTTTAGTCATGGTCTGGCAAATGAGCCCACGGCCATATTTCGCCATAAAGTTAATCGCTTCTGGCGTGACCATTTCGGCCGCCATGATCAAATCACCTTCGTTTTCTCTGTCTTCGTCATCCATCAAAATAACCATTTTGCCTTGACGAATATCTTCGATGATCTCTTCTATACTGTGCAGCGCCATTGTAGGACCTTATGATTTTGCTGTTATTATGAAATTCTATACCTAAATAACCTAAGCTGCCGATAAGCTTAAGTTAAATAATCTGCTCCTGTGCACTAACGCACAAAGCCGGCACGGGCTAACATTTCCATGGTGACGCCACCGCTCTTGCTGTCTTTGCCATCATAATTCATCAAGCGTTCAAGATAACGGGCGATTAAATCCACTTCGATATTCACCTTATCGCCCGCTTGCAGGTCGATTAACGTGGTTTCCCCTGCGGTATGCGGCACTATGGTCAAGCGGAATCGACTGCCGTCCACTTCGTTAACCGTCAAACTCACGCCATCAATGGTAATGGAACCTTTATGGGCAATGTAACGCCCAAGCTCTGCGGGTGCGGCTAACCAAAATTCAATGGCTTGACCACGCACTAAGCGTTGCTCAACCGTTGCAATACCGTCAACATGGCCGCTGACCATGTGGCCGCCTAAGCGTGTGGTTGAGGTAACGGCCTTTTCAAGATTTACCTTAGTGCCCACTTTGTAGTGAGCAAAGCCGGTTAGACTCACGGTTTCGGCAGAGACATCAGCCACATAGCCGTCGACTAATTGCTGCACAACCGTTAAACACACACCGTTGGTGGCAATACTGTCGCCTAAACGCACATCGTTTAAATCCAGTTTGCCGCTCGCCACGGTAAGACGAATATCATCGCCTTTACGCTCCAGTTTGCGCAGGGTGCCAACGGCTTCAATAATCCCAGTAAACATGGTTAACTCACTTAATTAAATAAAGAAGTAATAAGGCATAAGACTCAAGGTTAAACGGTTATCTTGCTCCAATTCGATTTAGATAAAGAGGTATCAAGCATAACGCTCAAAGTTAAACGGGTATCTAGCCCTAATTTGCGCTCATCTACCAAAATTAGTGCAGGAATGTGTGCCATGGTTTGATAATCGGGCAATTGCAGCAGATTACGCCCATACCCACCGAGGATTTTCATCGCTTGGTACAGCACTAACTCATCGGCAAGCCCCTGCGCTAAAAATGCGCCCGCTAAGGTTGCACCCGCTTCCACCAGCACGTGATTACAGCTTTGGCCTAAATAGCTTAATAGTTCAGGCAATGAGACGCGACCTGCAATTGCAGGTAACACGAGGCAACTCACATGGGAGGGCAATTGTGCTTGAAACTCTGCGGAATAAGCCACGGTCGAGACCAAGAGTATGGGCGATACGATAGCCAAGCAGGCGGCCGATAACGGCAAACGGGCGCGACTGTCGAGTATCACTCTTAATGGCTGCAGTAATTGCGCCTCGGTTACACTGTCTTTTAAGCTGCCAAGTTCCTGATAACGCACATTGAGTGAGGGATCGTCCGCCAGTATGGTTTCAATTCCCGTGACCAGTGCACAAGAACGTAAACGTAATCGCTGCACGTCGCGACGAGATTCTGGACCGGTTATCCATTTAGACACACCGTTAGACAGCGCGGTTTTACCATCGAGACTCGCAGCCAATTTTACTGTAACTCTGGGTAAACCCGATTCCATCCGCTTCATAAAGCCTAAATTCAAGGCATAGGTTTCATCGCGATGTAATCCCACATCCACTTCAATACCAGCGTCACGCAGCATTTGAATGCCACGACCACCTACTTGCGGATTAGGATCTTCCACCGCGACCACCACACGTTTAACGCCAATATTGATCAGCGCCAAGGCGCAGGGCGGCGTGCGGCCATAATGGCTGCAGGGCTCTAAAGTGACATAGGCCGTTGCGCCGCGGGCGCGTTCGCCAGCCATACGTAGCGCATGCACTTCGGCGTGGGGCTCACCCGCTTTTTGATGATAACCTTCACCAATGATTTGGTTATCTTTAACGATAACGCAGCCCACACTGGGATTGGGTCTAGTGGTGTAAAAGCCTTTGCGCGCCAATTGAATCGCGCGGCTCATCATTTGGGTATCGAGTACGGACCAACTTATGTTCAAGCTCATGTTCAACCCTGTTGTTAAAGGTTTCGGCTTTCACCAGTCTTGCAAATCTGTTTTTAAAACCTGTCTTGCAGAAGCTATTAATCAAAAGCCTCTTTTAAAGCTAGCGCAACTAAACACCGATAGACTAGCCACAAAAATCGAATAACTACTTTTGTAGCTTGGCGATGGCTTCGCCAAATTCAGACACGTCTTCGAAGGCGCGGTACACAGAAGCGAAACGTATGTAGGCGACTTTATCTAGGCTCATCAATTGCTCCATCATTAAGTTACCCACCATTTCTGACGGCACTTCCCGCTCGCCAGTGGCGCGCAGGGTTGACTTGATTTTGCTAAGCGCTTGCTCGATTTCATCCATAGACACGGGGCGTTTTTCAACGGCGCGCAACATGCCACCTTGGAGTTTTTCTTCATCGAAGGGTTGGCGTGAACCATCACGCTTAATCACCCTAGGCATGACTAATTCGGCGCCTTCGAAGGTGGTAAATCTTTCATGACATTCGGTGCATTCTCGGCGACGGCGCACTTGGTGGCCTTCTGCCACTAATCGGGAATCGATGACTTTAGTATCTGTCGCGCTACAAAATGGACAATGCATTGAGCCTCCTGCCAGTGAATGGTCGTAAAGCGTTAATGGGTTTACCTGTTAAATCTCAGTCAAACGCAATGGATTTAAGCCTAAGATTTTACCAATAAAAATGGCCGCAAGATGCGGCCATGGGATTTTATCCTATTTATGGGCTGAGGTTAACTACCTGAGCTTAACAACCTAATGTTAACTACTTGATGTTAAGTGCCTGATGCTAAATACCTGATGTGATAAGTATCAAGTCAGTCGGCGATCAATCTCTGCCCTTCATCTACTAAGCGTAGATGCATAGGCAAATTAGCCGTAAACAGGGAAACGTGCGCAAAGTGCCAATACTTGGCCTTTAACACGCTCAATCACAGCAGGATTGCTTGCATCATCAAGGATGTCACAAATCCAGCCCGTCAGCTCTTTCGATTCCGCTTCTTTAAAGCCGCGGCGCGTAATAGCTGGCGTACCGATACGCACACCAGAGGTCACAAAGGGTGAACGTGGGTCGTTTGGCACTGAATTTTTGTTCACGGTAATGTTAGCGCTACCTAAGGCGGCATCGGCTTCTTTACCCGTTAAGTCACGACCAATCAGGTCAACTAACATTAAGTGGTTGCTGGTTCCGCCAGAGACAATTTTGTAACCGCGCTCAAGGAACACTTCAACCATAGCTTTAGCGTTATTAACCACTTGCTGTTGGTAAACCTTAAATTCTGGCTCTAGGGCTTCTTTGAACGCCACCGCTTTACCTGCGATAACGTGCATCAATGGGCCACCTTGACCGCCTGGGAATACCGCAGAGTTCAACTTCTTATACAAGTCTTCATCGTCAGCAGCTGACAGGATCACGCCACCACGAGGACCCGCTAAGGTTTTGTGGGTCGTAGATGTCACAACATGCGCGTGTGGAACTGGGTTTGGATAAACGCCCGCAGCAATAAGACCGGCAACGTGTGCCATATCGACAAATAAATAAGCACCGATTTTGTCTGCGATTTCACGCATTTTTGCCCAATCAACGATACCTGAGTAGGCAGAGAAACCGCCGATCATCATCTTAGGCTTGTGTTCTAAGGCAATACGTTCCATCTCGTCGTAGTCAATTTTGCCAGACTCGTCGATACCGTAAGGAATGATGTTGTACAGTTTGCCAGAGAAGTTAACCGGTGAACCGTGGGTCAAGTGACCACCATGAGCTAAGTTCATGCCCAGTACGGTATCGCCAGGTTTTAACAATGCCATGTAAACCGCGCTGTTTGCCTGTGAACCTGAATGAGGTTGTACGTTAGCGTAAGTTGCGCCAAACAGTTGTTTAGCACGTTCAATCGCTAAGGTTTCAACTACGTCCACATACTCACAACCACCGTAGTAACGCTTGCCTGGATAGCCTTCAGCGTACTTATTGGTTAACTGTGAACCTTGCGCTTCCATCACGCGTGGACTGGTGTAGTTTTCAGAAGCAATCAGCTCAATATGCTCTTCTTGACGCAGAGTTTCATTCTGAATTGCGTTAAACAGTTCCGGATCATAATCTGCGATATTCATATCTTTTTTCAGCATTGCTTACTCCAGCTGCCAATTCTTATAGGTAGGGTTGCGCGGTATTCTACTCGGAACGCGGTCACAATCCCAGTATTTGAAACATGAAATTCCTGCAGATAGTGCTTGAACTTGGCTCATTGTCGAGTTGAGTTCGGCGCGCAATCGAGTAGAATTAGCCGCATCATTAGTCACTTAAGATAGAGAAAAATGGCTCAGTTTGTTTACAGCATGCTGCGGGTGGGTAAAATTGTTCCGCCTAAGAAGCAGATCCTTAAAGATATTTCTTTAAGCTTTTTCCCCGGCGCCAAAATTGGCGTACTCGGCCTCAACGGTTCAGGTAAGTCGACACTACTGCGCATTATGGCGGGTATTGACACCGAAATTGAAGGTGAAGCGCGCCCAATGCCGGGATTGAAAATCGGTTACCTGCCGCAGGAACCTAAACTCGATCCGAATCAAACCGTGCGTGAAGCGATTGAAGAAGCGGTAGCAGAGGCAAAAAATGCCCTGACTCGCCTCGATGCCGTTTATGCCGCCTACGCCGAGCCGGATGCCGATTTCGACGCCCTTGCAAAAGAGCAAGGCGAACTCGAAGCCATTATCCAAGCCCAAGATGCCCATAACTTAGAGTACGTCCTTGAGCGCGCCGCCAACGCCCTGCGTCTGCCAGATTGGGATGAGAAAATCGAAGTATTATCCGGTGGTGAACGTCGCCGCGTGGCGATTTGTCGCTTGCTGCTTGAAAAACCAGAAATGCTGTTACTGGACGAACCCACCAACCACTTGGATGCTGAATCTGTGGCGTGGCTTGAGCACTTCCTGCAGGAATATGCTGGTACTGTGGTCGCGATTACCCACGACAGATACTTCCTCGACAATGCCGCTGGCTGGATTTTAGAACTCGACCGCGGTGAAGGTATTCCGTGGGAAGGTAACTATTCTTCATGGCTTGAGCAGAAAGATGCCCGTCTGAAGCAAGAATCGGCTACCGAAAGCGCTCGCCAAAAGACCATTGCCAAGGAATTGGAATGGGTACGTCAAGGTGCGAAAGGCCGCCAGTCAAAGGGCAAGGCCCGTATGGCGCGCTTTGAAGAGCTGAACACTAACGATTACCAAAAACGTAACGAAACCAACGAGCTGTTTATTCCGCCCGGACCTCGTTTAGGTGACAAGGTTATTGAAGTGAATAACCTGACCAAATCTTATGGTGACCGCGTTTTGATCGACAACCTGTCGTTCTCTGTGCCTAAGGGCGCAATCGTCGGCATTATCGGCGCCAACGGCGCGGGTAAATCGACCCTGTTCCGCATGTTATCCGGCGCTGAAACGCCTGACAGCGGCAGCATTGAGCTGGGTGAAACAGTGCAATTGGCATCGGTTGAGCAGTTCCGCGATTCGATGAATGATAAGAACACCATTTGGGAAGAAATCTCCGGTGGTCAAGACATCATGCGTATCAACAACATGGAAATCCCGAGCCGCGCCTATGTAGGCCGCTTCAACTTCCGTGGTGGCGATCAGCAAAAAGTTATCGGCACTCTGTCGGGTGGTGAACGTAACCGCGTGCATTTAGCCAAACTGCTGCAAGCGGGCGGTAACGTATTACTCCTCGACGAACCCACCAACGATTTAGACGTTGAAACCCTGCGCGCACTGGAAGAAGCGATTCTGGAGTTCCCTGGTTGCGCTATGGTTATTTCGCATGACCGTTGGTTCCTCGACCGTATCGCGACCCACATTCTGGATTATCGCGACGAAGGTCAAGTGAACTTCTACGAAGGTAACTACACAGAATACTCGGCATGGTTGAAAAACACCTATGGCGCCGATGTGGTTGAGCCACACCGCTTGAAATACAAGCGCATGATTAAGTAAATCTAGAATCTAGAATCTAGAATCTAGAATCTAGACAAGTATAAATCTGAGGAGTTTAGCTCGAAAGGGTTAAGCTCCTTTTTTATGGTATTCAGTTACGCTATGAGTGCCGTAGACTTTGGCGCTATTTCAAACTGGCACGATTTCAATTCAAGCTGGCAAAGTAGGCAACCAGCATGTCCATCATCACCCTAAGTGCAGGCTGCATGTGTTTGCGGGATTGATACACGCCATACACACCGAGGGACAGAGGTTTAAACTCAGTTAATAAAGGCACTAGCTGACCCGAGTCTAAATAGGGTTTCGCCGCCCAAACCGGCTGCATAGCAATTCCCTCACCCGCCAGCGTGGCATTAAGCACCACCATGGAATCATTGGCACTGAAATTACCATTCACCGGCACGTTAAATACCTGACCTTGGTTTGACTTAGGATCGGAGTTCAACGCTTGAGCCTGTTTCGCCCCTACATCGGTTTTATAAAAGCGCCACATCACATCGCCAAAATAAGAATAGGTTAAACAGTTATGCTGAGTTAAATCCTCGGGATGCAGCACGGCGGCGCGCGCGGCAAGATAACTCGGTGCGGCGCACACCACAGACTCACACTCCCCTAAGCGCCTAGCGATAAGATTGGGATCGAGTTCATTGGTGATGCGAATAGCCAGATCAATACGCTCGGCGACTAAATCGACGGTTTGGCTGCTCACGTGGAAATTCACGCTCGCCTGCGGATAACTGGCTAAATATTGCTGTACCACGGGCGCTAAAATCTGATGCGCCAAAAACTGGGAGCAACTAATACGTAGTAATCCCCGCGGAATCGCCACAGCGGCATGGCTTACCGCAGGTACTTCGTTAGCCAGTTCGAGCAGCCGATGGCAATAGTCCAGCACTTGCTCACCCGCGGGCGTTAAGCTGAGGCTACGCGTCGAGCGATGCAACAACCTAGCACCAGACCATTCTTCCATTTCGCTCAAGTAACGGGTCACCATAGAACGCGACATATCTAAGGCATTGGCGGCGCTGATCATGCTGCCGCGCTCAACAATAGTCACAAACACCTTAGCCGCTTCAAGTCTATCCATGATTTATCTCCACTCACATTCAATCAATAACGTTCAATCAATAACGTTTAATCACTCACTTTCAAATCACTCGAAGGTCCACTCACATACTCACGTCACCACATGAATAATAACTAAGAGTACACGCAGCCATTCGTCCGATTAATGCAACAAACATGGGCAGATACTCGCATTTATCTATTGATTATTGCAACCTATACTTAACTCACTTTTTGCAGCAGCTGCAAATCAATGAATGCTAAATCGAACCTTTTACTCTTTCATCCTGTGACTATAAGTGAGCCCCAAATGAACACATCGACCTATGCAATACGTAACACAGTTAACGCCACATTGAAGGCCTCGTCTAAAATAAGCCTAGCCGCCACCTTGTTGCTGGCAGGACTTAGCGCGGTCAATGCAGCGCCATTGCAAGTGAGCCATTTTAATCCGGGCGAAAACAGCATCTTTGCCGTGTCATCGAGCTTTATCAGCGGCAAACACGAAATGATGCTCGTCGATGCGCAATTTCAAAATAACGATGCCCAAACATTGGTCGACACCATCAAAGCCAGCGGTAAAAAGCTGACTCAGGTGTATATCAGCCATAGCGATCCTGATTTCTATTTCGGCTTAGCCGTGATTAAAAAGAATTTCCCCGATGCACAAATCGTCGCGACTCAAACCACTGTCGATGCGATTAAAGCCTCAATGGAAGGCAAACTCGCCTACTGGGGGCCGATTTTAAAAGATAATGCGCCAAGCGAATTAGTGTTACCTAAGGCGATTCACAGTGACACTTTCACCATCGACGGTGAGCAAGTGATTATCAAAGGTTTTAATGATAAACACCCTAAACACACTTTCCTGTGGGTGCCATCGGCAAAAACCATTACAGGTGGCGTGGAAGTATTTGATAACACGCATGTTTGGATGGCTGACACTCAAACTGCCTCTGAGCGTCAGGAATGGTTAACCCATTTAGATGCAATGGAAAAACTGCTGCCGACCACAGTGATCCCAGGGCACTATTTAGGCGAAGCGCGATTTAATACCCACGCCATCGGTTTTACCCGTGAATATGTAAAAGCCTTTGAAATCGCTGCAAAAGCCTCGAAAGATTCAGCCGAATTAATCCAAAAGATGCTGGCGCTATACCCACAAATGCCAGCCGATGCAGGGCTTGAGATCAGCGCCAAAGTTTACATGGGCGAAATGACCTGGCCTATGTAAGCCTAGTCATACCTATCTAGGCGATTAGATACAAGCATTTAAGTGCAAATAGTTAAAGACAGGCACGTGAGCGATTGCGTGCCATTTTTTAGCTAAATAACGGTACCAACCTAACTATTTTAATCGATGTTCTCAAAGGGCTTAAGTCGCTAATGTCGCGACGAACTTAAGCCAAAAGGTTTAACACTATGACTCAGCCAACAGCTCATCCAACTAGCACAACCAGCAGCACAGCAACGGCCAAAGAGCGCACTCTGCACGCCATTATCGACCCTTTATGTGGTTGGTGTTATGCCGCAGCGCCTTTACTCGATGCCGCCGCAAAAGCAGGCTTTACCATTAAGCTCCACGGCGGCGGTATGCTCACAGGCCCAAGACGTAAACAAATCGATGCTAACTGGCGCGACTATGTTATGCCCCACGATCTGCGTATTGCCGAGCTAACCGGACAACCTTTTGGGGAAAACTATTTTGATGGTCTGCTGCGCGATACCACAATCGTACTCGACTCGGCGCCTCCTATTAAAGCCATGCTCGCAGTCGATGCTATGGGTGGCGACAGTTTGGCCTATCTACACTCAGTACAACTGGCCCATTACCGTGATGGTCACAGCGCCAGTGATGAAGGTAATCTCGCAAGCTTAGCCGCTGAACTTGGGCTCGACCCTATGAGCTTTGCGCAGCATTATGCCCAAGGTGAAGACAAGCTATATGAGCATATTGTTGAATCCAGAGCATTACTGAATCTGATAGGTGCCCAAGGTTTCCCTTCGATGGCTATAGAGGATAATAACGGCAACATCACCGCCATTAATATCAACCGCTTCTACGGCCAACCCGCCCAGTGGTTAAGCCATCTTGAAGCGCAATTTGAGTCATAATCATGCCAACGCTTAATGGTGTTCCAACAAGCTCTTTAGTGAGTGAGTCTGCTCAGTTAAATCTTATCGAAACAGCAAGACAAACTGATGCGAATCTTGCACTTGTCAAAAGTACTTACGCAGGACACAGCTCTGCCGAAAATGCCAAAAATCTTGAGCATGCACTGGCAAATGACGCACGCTGGACAGAGGCCGCGGGATTTCCCTATGCGGGCACTTACGTAGGCTTTAGCGCGATAGCCGCCAAGGTGTTCGCCCGCCTCGAAACTGAATGGGATAACTATCGCGTCGATATCGAAGACTATGTCGCCCAAGACGATAAGGTTTTTGCCTTCGGCACTTATTCAGGTACCTATGTCAAAACGGGCAAGTATTTTAGCGCCCGAGTCGCCCATTTATGGAAGATACACAGCGGCAAAATCGTCAGTTTCGAACAGTTTGTCGATAGTCATACCGTCGTCAATGCCATGTAACGGTCAATATCATGTAACTGAAGTCATGATATTGAGACATGAAATAACTGAATAGTGAGGTGGGCAAGTTTAATTTAGCCCGCCTCGTGACTTGTCGACCCTAAGCCTTATCCGTATGATTTAGTGTTTTCAATATGTTGAGCACTTGACATTAAGTACTTAAGATTAAGCGTTTAAAATTGAACACTTGAGATTAACTTCGTAAAGTTACACATTCGAAGACTCATCAACTCAAGTGTCTAAAATGACAGAATGAATAACTAAAACAAGAACAAGGATGCGGTCTAATGCAAATCAATTCGATGCCTGTCGGAGCTCACCCAATCATGCTATCTATGACGCGACTTAGCCGAGCCAGCCAATGGATACTCAAGCAACAGAGAAAATTCACGCCCCTGTTATGGCTTGTCACCGCACTCCCCTTTACCTCACTGGCGTTGACCTCATTAGCGGCCAATGCAAGTGAAGCCGAGCTAGAGCTAAAAATTCAAGAAAACAGCGTCACCGATGGCCCTTATGTGTTTTTAGATGATGCTCAAAAAGACACAGCCTATTGGATTTGCCAAAGCGAGCTAAAACAAACAAGGATTGCGAAGGCGCAGTTAACTCGCCCTACCAATTGCGGTGAATTACCCCAACCGCACCTTCATACACAAGCTGTCACGGTTGAGCCAGACACCTTCACCCATGTCAGCAAAATTGTCGCCCTTAGCGATGTACACGGCCAGTTTGATGTAATGATTAACTTGCTAAAAGCACATCAGATTATCGACAAAGATAACCACTGGGCCTTTGGTGACGGTCATATGGTGATGACGGGCGACATGTTTGACCGTGGTCATCAAGTCAATGAAGTATTGTGGTTTTTATATTCCTTAGACCAAGAAGCTCAAGCTGCGGGCGGACGCTTACATCTACTCATGGGCAATCACGAGCAAATGGTGTTTCGCGGCGACTTACGCTACGTCAACGAACGCTATCAAGTCGCGGCCGATTTACTCAAACGCAGCTACGATGCGCTCTACAACAAAGACACCGAAATCGGCCAATGGCTTCGCAGCAAACATACCTTAGTCAAAATCAATAATATCTTGTTTATGCACGGCGGCATCAGCCCTGAATGGGTCGAGCGTAAATTACATATCAGCGAGGCTAACCAACTATTTCGTCAGCATTTAGATGATAAAAAAGCCGATTTGAAGCAAGACGATTTACTCAACTTTTTGTTTTTTACCAATGGTCCAACTTGGTATCGTGGCTACTTTAAAGATGAACTGAAAGAGTCGGATATCGATAGCATACTGAGCTATTTCAAGGTCGATCATATCGTCGTAGGGCACACATCGCAGGAACAAGTGCTTGGGCTTTATCATAATAAAGTCATTGCGATAGATAGCAGCATTAAGAATGGTAAATCCGGTGAGCTGTTACTTATCGACGCTGGAAAACTCCGCCGAGGTTTGTATCAGGGTGAGCAGATTTCGCTATAACCTGCCTCGCTAAAATCCTTTGCCCCAATACGTGAATGAGCTAGTGCCTTAATCCATAAATTCGTTGGGGCAAATAAGGCATGAATGAGCAAAGGTAAAACGGGCGCCCGCCATGGCTCTAAATCGGCATAACGCTCAATCGTATGGCGCTCAATATGCACTCATCTTTATATCCATAAGTTCGCCTGTTCTAATTAACTCTGACTATACTCAAGCCAAGTGCGACTCACCTAAGTGCTGGAGTAGAAATGGGGAAGAAATTACTCACATTATCTAGCTTTTGCTTGTTTCTATTCAGCTTCTATCCCCCTGCATTTGCGGGCAGGGAACTCCAATTAGTCGCCACTAACTATCCTCCTTTTTATGCCGATGCTTTACCTGAACAGGGCGGCGTTGCGCAAGTCGTCAAAGAAGCTTTTAAACGCAAAGGTTACACTGCCAGCCTCAAGTTTTATCCCTTCGCCCGCGCGGCTTTACTCGTTAAAACTGGCCAAGCTGATGGCATCATTGGGCTCTGGTATCGTAAAGAGCGCGAGCAATGGGCCCAATATTCTGCGCCTATCCAACCCGTACAAATTGTGTTTTATAAACGTAAAGATTCACCGCTGAGTTTCAGTCAACTTTCAGATCTTAAACCTTTCACTATCGGTATAGGTCGCGGTTACGCTAATCCGCCAGAAATCTTCGCCGCGGGGCTCACCACAGAGGAAGGAAATTCGGATGAGATGAATCTCAAAAAGCTATTTTTAAAGCGTATTGACTTAGTCTTGATTGGCCATAACTTAGCGAGGTATTTAATTAAAAAAGGACCAAGTGAATATGAGGGTGCCTTTGAGCAAGTCGGCCAACCCATAGCGACTGAGGTATTTCATTTAGGGATCTCTTTGGCTGTGGCGGATCATCCGCAGTTAGTGACGGATTTTAATCAAGGTTTAGAGAGTATGCGCCGCGATGGACGATTAGCGGCAATTTTAAGCCAATACCCTCAGGTTGAAACGACTCAAGCGCCGATTGAAAAAACGCGAACTGAAGTCCATCCCTAAAGTCCGTCCAGCTTTTAAAAAGCAATAACAGCACAAAAAAACAGCAAAACTCTCGTTGAATTGTGCTCAATGCTCAAAAAACACAATTTCTTTCATTTTCGTTCGCTTACCTTTACAAACTTTTACCCAACTGGCGTACGTTATTCACTAGAATAGCGCCATTAGAGCGATTACCTTTTTAAACTGCCTTTGCGCGAGATAATAATTACAATGAAAAAAACCATTATTGCCATTGCCCTGCTTGCGATTATCGCCACAGCGGTGAGTTTTAGTGATGTCCTTCAAGCGGCTAAACCCGAAAACGCGCCACATCTTATGCGTACCGTTCCTGTGGTCACGGGTGAAGTGATTGAATATCCATTAGCGCAATCTATCTCTCTTATCGGCAAACTCGCGGCTGAACGTGCAGTGATCATTGCACCGCAAGTCACAGGTAAGATTAAACAAGTCGCAGTGACCTCAAACCAAGCGGTGAAAAAAGGCCAGTTACTGATCGAACTCGATGATATGAAAGCCCAAGCCGCCGTCGCCGAGGCCAATGCTTTCCTCAATGATGAAAAACGTAAACTCAAAGAATTTGAAAAACTGATCAGCCGTAACGCCATTACCCAAACCGAGATTGACGCACAAAAAGCCAGTGTTGATATCGCCCAAGCACGCTTATCCTCCGCCCAAGCAGATTTACATTACCACTCGCTGATAGCGCCGTTTGCGGGTAATACTGGCCTGATTAATTTCAGCGAAGGCAAGATGGTCAGCATGGGCACTGAGTTGATGTCGCTAGATGATTTGTCCAGCATGCGCCTCGACTTACAAGTGCCTGAGCATTTCCTATCGCAACTGAGTATTGGCATGCAAGTATCAGCCACCAGTCGCGCTTGGCCGAATGAAATCTTTACTGGCAAAATGGTAGCTATCGATCCCCGCGTCAATGAGGAAACCTTAAACCTCAAAGTACGAGTGCTATTCGATAATCCGAAGAAACGCTTAAAACCGGGCATGATGATGTCGTCAACCATCACCTTCCCAGCGATTTCAGCACCTATGGTGCCAGTACAAGCTCTTGAGTATTCAGGAACTAAACGTTACGTATACGTAGTTAGCGCCGACCACATTGCCCACCGCACAGAAGTGACACTCGGGGCACGTATCGATAACCAAGTCTTAATCGAAAGCGGTTTAAACATAGGTGACAAAGTCGTGGTACAGGGCTTAGTCAATATGCGCGATGGACTGCAAATCAATGAAGTCACGCTCGATGATAAAGCCTCAGCCCGTGCGACAGAGCTTTCAGGTCCTAAAGCAACGGAGACGAAATAATGTGGTTATCCGATGTTTCGGTTAAACGCCCTGTCGTTGCCATAGTTTTAAGCTTACTGCTATGTGTATTCGGCATAGTGTCGTTCACTAAACTGTCGATACGGGAAATGCCCGACGTCGAAAGCCCTGTGGTCACCATCAGCACCAGTTACTCGGGTGCGTCGGCGGCGATTATGGAAAGCCAGATCACTAAGACTTTAGAAGATGAGCTAACAGGGATCAGTGGTATTGACGAAATCACCTCGACCACACGTAACGGTAGCTCGCGTATCACAGTTAAATTCCTCCTCGGTTGGAACTTAACCGAAGGGGTCAGCGATGTGCGTGATGCAGTGGCCCGCGCCCAACGCAGGCTCCCAGAAGATGCAAAAGATCCTGTCGTCTCAAAAGACAACGGCTCCGGCGAACCCTCAGTCTATGTGAACTTAAGCTCGAGTGTGATGGACCGCACTCAATTAACGGACTACGCCCAGCGAGTACTCGAGGACAAATTCAGCTTAATCAGCGGCGTGAGTTCTATCAGCATTTCCGGCGGCTTGTATAAGGTCATGTACGTCAAGCTCAGACCCGAACAAATGGCAGGACGTAATGTTACCGCAACGGATATTATCAACGCCCTGCGTAAAGAGAACATCGAAACGCCCGGCGGCCAAGTGCGTAACGACACCACAGTGATGTCGGTGCGTACCAAACGCTTGTACTACACGCCGAAGGATTTCGACTATCTTGTGGTGCGTACCGCCAGCGATGGCACGGCTATCTACTTAAAAGATGTCGCCGATGTGGCTGTTGGAGCACAAAACGAAAACTCGACCTTCAAAAGCGACGGCATAGTTAACATCAGTTTAGGCATTATTGCCCAGTCCGATGCCAACCCTCTGCTCGTTGCCAAAGAAGTACATAAAGAAGTTGATCGCGTACAAGACTTCCTGCCCGAAGGCACTAGCCTAGTGGTCGACTTCGACTCGACCGTATTTATCGACCGCTCGATTAACGAAGTGTATAGCACACTTTATGTCACCGGCGCCTTGGTCGTACTCGTGCTGTATATCTTCATTGGACAAGCACGAGCAACGTTAATCCCAGCGGTGACGGTTCCAGTATCTTTGATCTCGGCATTTATCGCCGCCAACATGCTAGGTTATTCGATTAATCTACTGACATTGATGGCATTAATCCTCTCCATCGGTCTAGTGGTCGATGATGCGATTGTGGTGGTCGAGAACATTTTCCACCATATCGAAAAAGGCGAAGAGCCCTTACTCGCCGCCTACAAAGGTACTCGCGAAGTGGGCTTTGCCGTTATCGCCACTACGGCGGTACTGGTGATGGTATTCCTCCCAATTTCATTTATGGAGGGCATGGTCGGACTACTATTTACCGAGTTCTCCGTGATGCTGGCGGTGTCAGTGCTGTTTTCCTCTTTAGTGGCACTCACACTTACGCCTGTACTGAGCAGTAAATTACTTAAAGCCAACGTCAAACCGAATCGCTTTAATCGTTGGGTCGACAGCGGCTTTGCTCGCATGGAAAGCGTTTATCGCGTCGCCGTGACTCGAGCGATTAAACTCCGTTTACTCGCGCCCTTAGTTATCCTCGCTTGTATCGGCGGCAGCGCTTGGTTAATGCAACAAGTACCGTCACAGCTTGCGCCGCAGGAAGACCGCGGCGTGTTGTTCGCCTTTATTAAAGGCGCCGAAGGCACCAGTTATAACCGTATGACAGCCAACATGGACATAGTCGAAGACAGGCTCATGCCCTTGCTAGGTAAAGGTGTGCTGCGATCCTTCAGCGTACAAGCTCCCGCCTTTGGTGGCCGTGCTGGCGATCAAACTGGCTTTGTCATCATGCAGCTAGAAGATTGGGAACACCGCGATGTGACAGCGCAACAAGCCCTTGGAATTATTAGCAATGCCTTAAAAGATATTCCAGATGTAATGGTTCGCCCTATGATGCCAGGCTTTAGGGGACAATCGAGCGAACCCGTGCAATTTGTACTTGGTGGTTCGGACTATGCCGAACTGTTTAAGTGGGCGCAGATATTGAAAGAAGAGGCTAACGCTAGCCCTATGATGGAAGGGGCTGACTTAGACTATGCAGAAACAACGCCAGAACTCATTGTTACTGTCGATAAAGAGCGCGCCGCAGAACTGGGGATCAGTGTCGACCAAGTATCGGAAACCTTAGAAGTCATGCTGGGTGGCCGCACCGAAACAACCTTTGTCGATCGAGGCGAAGAATACGATGTGTATTTACGCGGTGATGAAAACAGTTTCAACAATGTCGGTGATCTGAGCCAAATCTACATGCGGTCAGCTAAGGGCGAATTAGTCACTCTCGATACTGTCACCCATATAGAAGAAATTGCCTCGGCACAAAGATTAAGCCACACCAATAAGCAAAAATCGATCACCCTCAAGGCTAACGTCAGTGAAGGTTACACCTTAGGTGAAGGCTTAAAGTTCCTAGACGCTAAAGCCATTGAATTATTACCTAAGGATATTTCGATTGGTTACACGGGCGAATCCAAAGATTTTAAAGAAAACCAAAGCAGTATCTTTATCGTATTTGGTTTGGCTTTACTGGTTGCCTACTTAGTATTAGCCGCACAGTTTGAGAGCTTTATCAACCCGTTAGTGGTGATGTTTACTGTGCCTATGGGTGTATTCGGTGGTTTCTTAGGACTACTGATCACAAGCCAAGGGATCAACATCTACAGCCAGATAGGCATGATCATGTTGATTGGTATGGTGACCAAAAACGGTATCCTTATCGTGGAGTTTGCTAACCAATTACGTGACCGCGGCTTTGAACTCGATAAAGCCATTATCGACGCTTCATCCCGTCGTTTACGGCCAATCCTAATGACAGCCTTCACCACCTTAGTGGGCGCTGTGCCGTTAATTTTCTCGACGGGCGCAGGCTCAGAAAGTCGTATCGCTGTGGGTACTGTAGTGTTCTTCGGTATGGCATTCGCCACCTTTGTGACACTACTCGTCATCCCCGCCATGTATCGATTAATCTCGGCAGCGACCCATTCACCGGGATATGTTGAAGCTAAACTCGAAGCGGCCATTAAAGCACAAGAGTTAGCGGCACAAGAGGTGGCAAAACAGCAGGAACTCGCATCTAAAGCCTAGCTTTTCACGTCTACACAAAATGTAGAAATTACATAAAAAAAGCCAAGGTACTTACTATCTTGGCTTTTTCATTTGCGTTTTAATCAAGTTTCCTTGCCCTACATAGGATATTGGGAATTTATCTATCCAATCACAACACAATTTCGGCCAGCGGATTTAGCGCTATACAACGCACTGTCTACCCGGAAAAGTGCGCTGCGCAGACTCTCATTATCTTGAACACGGATACAGCCAAAACTCATAGTCAAATTCAGTTGTTTATCTTGATATAAAAAATCCGTCGACGCTAAATCTAAACGTAATTGCTCTGCAATTTGATATGTTTCATCTAAGGAGTAACCTTGTAAAACAATCAAGAATTCTTCACCTCCCCAACGTGCAATACAAGCAGCGGATTGCTGTAGCCCTTCAAGTAACCTTGCAACTTGTACTAAGACATCATCCCCACATAAATGACCAAACGTGTCATTAATGGCTTTGAAATAATCGACATCGCACATTAATAAGCAAAGGTCAGAGCCATTTGCGGTACTTAAGGCATTCTCCAACACTGCTTCCGCTTTACGGCGATTAGCGAGTCCAGTTAACACATCGGTATTAGACAAAGTTTGATTTTCATCAATAAGCAATTGTAAATCATGGATATCTCTCATCGTTACTATATGCAAGTCCGATTGATTCTCCGTGGTAATTTGTGCCGTGATCAAAAACCAACGGTACTCACCGTTACGACAAAGAATGCGAGCCTGCATTTCAGCCGTATCGATTCCTGCATTGATACTGCTTTCAACAATTTTTGCCCATCCTTCAATCATAGCTTGGCGCACTAAAGGATCTGGATACACAGTATTAAACCAAGCATCCATATCGGGAATATCGACTAATGTGTAGCCAATCTGTTCGATAAAGGCATGATTAACAAAACGATGGATCCGCTGTATACGGCCAGACATCTCATTCATGCGTGATTCTGAAAGCAGGATTGGAATAGGAATGAAATCTAAGCTTTTAAAGAGAATTACCTCACTGGTATTGCGTCCTGTCATTAACCTTCTCCGCTCAAATTCCAGACAAAGATCAGTCATCACATCCCAAACCTAATTGGGGCTAAAAGATGATAGATAAAATATAATTTAACGTTTGAATTTATTCAGAATTCAATCAAACACAACACGGTTACGGCCATCATTTTTAGCTTTATATAAAACGCTATCAACCCGAAATAATAGACTATGCAAGCTTTCAGCAACTTGATGCTCGACACACCCAAAACTCATGGTCAAATGCATATGCTGGCCATAGGATTGGTAATCCGTGGATTCAATATCACAACGCAGCTTCTCGGCAAGCTCTATAGCGACTTCAAGTTCAGTGTTTTCCAGCACGATCAGAAACTCTTCCCCTCCCCAACGTGCGACACAGGAAGCTGAGGGAGCATAGCGCTTAAGCTGATCCGCTACTAATTTAAGCACATCATCCCCACACAAATGACCAAAGTTATCATTGATACTCTTAAAAAAATCGATATCACACATCACTAAACAGAGTGAACCTTGTGCATCGGCACTGTGTTCTATGGCTAAAGCGAGGAGCTGTTCCACTTGACGACGATTGGCAAGTCCCGTCAGTAAATCAGTATTAGACTGTCGCTTGTTATCCTCAATCAGTAACTGCAACTGATGAACATCTCTCATAGTGACTATGTTTAAGTTTGATTGATTTTCTGTGGTAATTTGAGCTGTGATTAAAAACCAACGATATTCACCATTGCCACAGCGAAGGTAAGTTTGAAAACCTGCGGTGCTCAGCCCCTGTTTTTCACTTACATACACAGCCCTATCCCAATCAAACATCGCTTTATCTCGAAGGATTGGCTCGGGGTACACAGTATTAAACCAAGATTCAATATCGGGTATGTCCGACATGGTATAACCCAATTGCTCAATAAATGCATGATTCATAAATCTATGCACCCTATGAGTGCTTGGGCGACGTCCTTCGACGTCCAAGGCCTCAGATAATAGAACTGGGATAGGTATATAATTTAAACTTTTGAATAATAAGACTTCACTATCTTCTGAAAAAAGTCGACGCATCCGTATCTCCCCATACAACGAATAACATAGAGATAACATTTAGTGTGATAGAACCACATATGATTTGTGAGGACAAGAACTCACTTAGGCTGTCGTCGATATAAAAACGCTACAATCGCACATCGTAAAATCAGAAAGTGACTTTGAGTACATCTAAAATGATGGAATGACAATTACTTAAGAAAACGCTAATGAAAAGTGTTTGTTTGAAAAGACATTGATTCCCTTTGTTCGGATGCTCATTTTCCGTACTCCTCAGTAGTAACAATATTCAATAGAAGCTTTGAGATGATGGGATTTAGCGGAAGAATAGATGCGTAACCGTCACCATTCATAATACTCGGCTTATGAATTGACTATGGTCTACTCAATGATGAAGTTAACTTTACTTCCTGCCATGCCTCGATTGATTTCGACTGCAGCCCAAGAGGCAGCAAAGCAGCAGGAACTCGCGCCTAAAACCTAGCTTTTCACGCTTACACAATATGTAGAAATTACATAAAAAAGCCAAGGTACTTAGTATCTTGGCTTTTTCATTTGCGTCTTAAACGTTTTTTGCTTTATTGGCTAAGCCTAAAAGTAAACCTAAGCCAACGCAAAGCAGTGCACTTAACGTAATCACAATACCTAAATGGTGAACGATTCCCGCGCCGCCTAAACCTAGTCCCAACAGAATGTAATAAAACAGTCCGAAGAGTGCGCCAGCAGAGCCCGCATAGGTGCCGTAGTTTGCCAGAGCAGAGCTTAGTATGTTCGGAATTGCGATACCGTAAGCCATCACAATCAATAGCATAGGGGCTAGAAAGTAAACATTATTCAGCCCAATAAAGGTCGATTGAAGGAGCCAAATGCCCAGTCCACCGACAAGTGCAATAGCACTGGCTAAGCGAACGAGTTGTGCGCTGGTGTGGCCTCGACCCAGCATTATTTTATTAACATAACTACCAAGGAAAGCACCAAAGCCTAACAGTAAGCCACTAGTACCAAACGCGAGTGTCGATAAGCCTTGCGCCTCAAACATAAATGGCGCCAGTGAAAAGTAGCTAAACCACATTAGGTTAAACGCCGCCACCAACAAGCTGCTCTTAATAATCTCGCTGTCGGTAAGCATCTTAATCGCTAACTCGCCTATCGCGATTTTCTGGGTATGTGTGGGTTTGGTTTCGGGTAAAGATTTTACCGACAAAAACAGCAGCACAATTGCAGAGACCATGAGTGCGGCAAACACACCTTGATATCCCCAATACGCACTGAGGATACTGCCCAATAGCAATCCGATGACAGGGCTTATCCCAAGTGACATTCCCATCACAGAAAAGACTTTGGCTAATTCTTCGCCGCTATAACTGTCACGCATCATAGTTTGGGTAATCACAGAACCCACTGCCGCGCCAAAAGCCGACAATATGCGGGCCAGCAACAACAGGCTAAAATCGCTCACCATCAAGGCTAACGCAGAGCCAATGGCATAACATACTAATCCCGCGAGCATAGCTTTCCGGCGACCAATAATGTCGGCTAAGCGGCCCCAGCAAAATACGCCGATAGCAAAAGCAATAAAGTACACAGATAAGGTTTGCGATGCGCCAGCAATCGACACTGCAAAGTGTTCTGCAATATTAGGCAACGCTGGGCTATAGATGGTTTCCATAATTTGCGGAAACATAATTAGCAGCACAGCGAGCCCTAAAGGGAGTTTTATATTCATGATTTTTAGTCCATTTCAGCACTCCAACAAATGAGTTGGTTTACCGAAATGTCACTCCATACTTGTAAAAGATGGCGCAGTATAGATAAAATCCAAATGTGACAACTAACAACACTTAGACAAAAAACATCAAAAATAGGACAAGATGGCCTTTATTCACCCCGAACAACTATTTAATCCAGATCTGCTGGATAATCTGGTTATTGGCATTGCCGCCGATATGGGCGAACACGACTCGGGAATGCATCACCACAGGAAGGCGCAACTGCTGTACGCCCCCACAGGCGTGATGAGATTCACCCTAGCCGATACTCAAATGGTGTTACCGCCAACGCGTGCGGCTTGGTTGCCAGCTGGCGTTAAGCACAGCGTCACCATGCGTAATGTGGTTGCCTATCGCTCACTCTACTTTGAACCAGAAACAGTCACTTTATTGCCCGATAAAGTCACTATTTTCCATGTAAACCCGCTACTCAAAGCCTTAATCGACACTATGTCGTTTTGGCCTTGGGACAAACCAAGAAGCACTCAACACAATGCCTTTTTGCTGCTCTGCGAAGAATTGGGCAATGCCACGGAAGAAAATCTGGCTTTACCCCTCCCACAGGATAAACGTTTAAAAACCTGGCTTGCGCAACTACTGCAACACCAAAAACCGCCAGCCAATCTTAAGGATATGGCAGTAGAAATCGGAGCCAGTGAACGCACAATTAGCCGCATTTTTAGCGCGCAGACGGGAATGGCTTATCAAGCATGGCGCCAACAATGGCGTTTACTTGCGGCCATTGAACAATTAGCAACGGGAACCTCGGTGGCACAGGTAGGCTTTAATTTACAATTTTCCAGCGACAGTGCCTTTATCAGCTTTTTTAAGCAATATACCGGCACTACTCCGGCACAACATTTCAAATAAGTACTGCCTTGACTGACTTACAATCGTCGAATCGAGCCTTGCCTCATATGCACTTTCATGACGCTAGCTGCGACGTTAAGCTTTCACCGCTGGCGTGGCAGAAGACTTAAACCAAGCAAGCGGTTTTTGACGGCGGGTTAACATGTTACCGAGCGCGACTAGCAAGAGTCCCACGCTTGAATACCAAGTCCACTGATAATCCTCAAACACACTCGATACACTTAACGCCACCACTGGGGTAATCACCAACAGATACGCAGCGGCATTAGCACCAATTCGCTCAACCAAGATCAAATAAGCGGTAAAGCCAATCACAGAGGCGATAACGGCTAAGTAAAACAAGCTGCCAAGATAGCTGGTTGTCAGCGGTAAACTAAAGTTTAAATCTTTAAACCAGATGATGAGCAGTAACGCCGCACTGCCATAGCACATGGCATACGCTGTTGAAGTAAAGGGCGACACATTATCGCGCGAGTTGCGCATACTGATCATGGTACCAATCGAGAAAAACCACGTACCTAGCAGCGAAAACAATAAGCCCCACACTAAATTTTGGGACCACTGAGTCGCGAGCAAATCGGCACCAAAGAGTAAGCTAATGCCACCCAGACCGACACTAACGCCTAACCAAAAATTGCGGCTGGTGGGCGTACCGTAAAAAATGCGGCCATGTATCGCATTAAAAATGGGGGCTGTGGCCATAATGACCGCTGTTAAACCGCTGGCGATATAATGGGTTGCGGTATAAAACGCGATAAAGTTCAAACAAAATAGACACACGCCTTGCAGTGCAAACCAAGGATGCTGCCTCAGCTTTACCGCTTGCAGCTTGTTAAAGGCAAAGCCAATGGCGAACATCAAGAGACTCGCAATCGCAAACCGATAGAAAATCGAGACTTCCGTCGCCACCTCACCGTGCTGCCACTTAATGGCAATCCACGAAAAACCCCACACAAAAATCATCAGCAAATACATCACAGCAGCCATAATGAGCCCCCTACACCTTCATAAAATGCTTAATGAGGCAAACTATACAACTATGGATTTCGTCCTTATGTCACCATCTTGTTGGTCATAACACGATATTGCGGTTTTAATCGCGAGCGGACGTTGAGCCACGCCCATAAGTGCGATAATTTGGACAGACAAAATGCTTAGCCAGTGAGATCACTAGGAACCCATGGAGCCCAAATACATCAGTTTTGATAAATCCGCCAAAACCTGTATTCGTAAGCAAGCGATTACGGAGGATTTATCTTGGGCCCATTATCAAAATGCGGGCGAGCGTCTGTATTACCAAAACGATGCACAACATACGCTGAGCATGTATCTGGATGGCGGCTACGAAACCCACAGAACCGATATCAAGGCCGACTATGGCGCGCCCAGTAAGTTTTGCCTTATGCCCCAAGGCTGCCAAAGCCATTGGCAACTGGGACAACCGCAGCAGTTTATGCATTTGTATTTTAGCGATGAACATCTTAAAAAATTGGCGGTGCGAGTCTTTGATAAAGATCCACGCCAAGTGCGTTTACCTGAGTTGACCTTTGTCGATAATCCGAGATTAGAGGCGCTGTTTCGGCACCAAGTTGCCGGGCTCGATTGGCAGACGAGTGATCACCATCTGATGATGGAACAAGTAACCGACACTGTGCTGGTGACTTTGCTGCAAAGCTCAGGCTTTAATTTGTCGGTGGGGCCAATTAAGGGTGGGCTCGCACCTAAAGTGGCTAAAGCGATCAAAGAGTTTATTCATTGCCATTCCCATCGACAAATTTACTTGTCTGAGTTGGCCGAGCTTGCCCAACTGAGCGAGTACCATTTTTGTCGCATGTTTAAATCCCAATTTGCGATGACGCCGCAGGAGTATTTACTGCAAGTGCGCATTGAAAAGGTCAAACAAAGCTTGAGTCATTCAACGCAATCATTGACCGATATCGCCCTCAGTAATGGCTTTGCCAATCAAAGTCATATGGGGCGTTACTTTAAAAAACTCAGTGGCATGTCACCGGGCGAATATCAAAAATACCATAGAAGCTAACATACGCTTTGGGTTCACAATCTCGACGGCTGAACCCAACACTCTAACATCCTTGAAAACCCTATTGCCTCGATATGCTATAGTGCCCTTACTCCCCTAGCCGCTGGAAAACGCCTTGAAAAAAATCGCTTTATTTGTCGATGTACAAAACATCTATTACACCTGCCGCGAAGCCTATGGCCGCCAATTTAATTATCGTAAACTGTGGCAGCACTTAGGCTACGAGGGAGACATAGCGTTGGCCGTGGCTTATGCCATCCATAAAGGCGACGATGGGCAATTGAAATTCCAAGACGCACTAAAGCACATAGGTTTTGAGGTGAAGTTAAAACCGTTTATTCAGCGCAGCGATGGCTCAGCCAAAGGCGATTGGGACGTGGGGATCACCATAGATATTATGGAAGCGGCGAGTGAAGTGGATACAGTGATCTTATTGTCTGGTGATGGCGATTTCGATTTATTGCTGCAAAAAATTCATCAAAAGTATGGCGTTGAAACCCAAGTGTATGGCGTTCCTACCCTGACGGCTAAATCCTTAAGGGATGCAGCCTCTCAATTTCATCCCATAGATGAGGCGTTATTGCTCTAATCAAAAGACAGAATGCGCCTATCCATCACGCTAACCGTATCTAACTCATTTACTCTTTCACCCTCAATGTAGAGACGCTATGTTGAGCTTCTACTTTAAAGATGAAGCAAGTCACTGATAGGTAATGTCCGTATACATAGGGGCGAGACGTTTTAGAAAGGCATTACGGGTCGATAGCGGAATATGTTGCTCTTTCATCGATTCAATCAAATGGCCGACTAAGGCATCGAAATCCGCTTGAGTAATATTCAAGCCTCTATGACTGTGCTGCATACTTTCGCCGTGATACACGCAGCCGCCATCGGCAACCAGACAGAAATGTTCAATGGCACGCTCACGAAATAACGCAATATCTGTCTCTTGAAAGTGATGCACTATGCGTGGATCGGTGGCGATACGTGCCAGCAAACCATCGACTATCGCCGATACGCCTGCGTTACCTCCTAAATCTTGGTATAAGGTTTGATGGCTTGCGGTTTGATGACTCGAGTGAGTTTGTGATGCTGAGGTTTCGGTCGTTTGCACCGCACAGCCAGTGAAAAAAAACACTGCGACGAAAGGTATTAACTTCACCCGTAAACGCCTCATAACGCCCCCTCCAGCGACACATACCAACCTTGCTGATCGTCAAAACCCGCTATGCTGCCCAAATTCGCATAGGCCGTAACCACGGAAAGATGCTTATTGATAAACCACGCTAAAAACACATCTTGCCAATCATCCTCACGGGCAAAAGCTAACTCATCGGGTTTCTGGCGATATTCGATACCCAGTGCCACATTATCCGTCAGCAATACCGCGGCAGAGGCTTCGAGCACAAACTGGTAATCATGATTGGCTTGAGTACCAAAACCCAATAAACCCGTTTGATTCGCCTTGGTCACACGCACGGTCCCATTGAGTAATACATTTCGTCCCGCTACCGCATCAAAAAATACTTTGCTGGCAGCAACATATACATCTAAACCCCAATCATCCCGCGCCCCAACCGCCTGAGGAATCGCAAAGTCATCGACTCTTTTATACTGGGCACCTAAGGTAATTTGCGGCATAGCCGTATAAAGCAGCTCTCCGGCAAGCTTGTATTTTACGCCGAAGATATCTTGGCCTAACTCGCCGCCCATAGTATCCAAATCAAAGGTTTGCCGCGCAACGCTCAGCTCGAATCGATTATCAAAACTCAAAGAAGCGCCGATCACTTTCAGCGTAAAATCATCGACATAGACACCCGTCGCCATCGCCGTTGCCGACCATTCACCGCTACTACCATAACCGTTAATCACGGCCCATGGCACTATGCCACCGCCAGCACTGCCTTCAATCATCGTCCCGCCGCCAGTCGCGACCACACGGCTACCTTCAGCAAACGTAGGAACAGTACCCAATAGTAAAAATAGGCAAAACAAAGCCTTAACATAATTCCAAGTTAATGAATTCAACTTCAATGCATTTATGGAAATGTTCACTTGATGCTCCGCTCTCATTCTTTCGACGATGAATCGTTAGTCTAACGTCTTTGCATATTGACTTGAGTAAACGCGCTTATGCATCAGCGGTATTTGGATGGTTAAACGCCTCGAACCACAGATCAAATTCAGCCGCTTTTAAGGGTTTCGAAAACACGTAACCTTGAATGATATCGCAATCAAGATTACGCAATATCTCAACACCTTCTTGTTCTTCAACGCCTTCGGCTACTACGGTAAAACCTAAGCCATGGATCAATTTAATACTCGTATCGACTATCATCACATCCTGGCTATCCGTGAGCATGTCTTTGATAAAGCTGCGATCAATTTTCACCTCGTTAACGGGTAAAATTTTCAAATAGGCTAATGATGAATGACCTGTGCCAAAATCATCAATGGCAACAGACACGCCCATGTCACGGAATCGCTGTAATACACTCACCACTGTCTGTGCATCTTTCATCACGGCGCCTTCAGTGACTTCGATACATAGTGCACCGCTTGGCAGATTATTATCTTTCAGTAAAATGGCGATTTGATTTGGTAAGCGAGTATCGACTAAATCATGGGCCGACAGGTTAATAGCCAGTTTTAGCACTATACCCCGCCGCTGCCATGTCACTAATTGCTGGATAGCCTGCTTCAATACCCACTGGCTAACAATATCAATGTTGCCTGAATTTTCAGCCAGTTGAATAAATTCATCGGGCGGAATAAACCCAAGCGTAGGATGTTGCCAGCGGATCAATGCCTCGGCACCAGTGCACTGGTTTAGGCGTAAATCCACTTTAGGTTGGAACACTAAATACAATTGGTTTTGCGCTAAACCTATAGGTAAATCACGGATAATCGTCAGCTCACGCTGATACTTTTCATCGGCGCCTTGACGATAACTGACGATGCGTTGCTCTTCGAGACAGGCTTGATTGAGGGCAATTTCGGCGCGGCGCACTAACACATCGATATCAGCACCATTACCATCGATTTCAAGTAATCCCGCCCGCACGGTAAGAGAAATGTTTGAGCCTTGGATTGGAAAGGGTGACTCCAGCATATCCAATGACTTCAGTAAATGTTCAGGGCGAATACCTTGGCTATAAAGAAGTAAAAATGAGTCACCGTCTAATCGTGCCAATAAATCCGGTGTCGGTGCTAATTGCTCTAGGCGACGAGCAAAAAGCAGTAACAAAGTATCGGCGTTGGCAAAACCAATAATATCGTTGATATGGCGGAAATGTTTAATATCTAACAACACCATAGCACCGGATAATTTATCGTTAAGATCCGCCAAATGCTGTTTTGCGGCAAAACGATTGAGTAAACCTGTCAAGCTATCGTGGCGAGATTGGTAGACTAAATCCTTTTCCCGCGCTTCAATATCATCGCGCATTAAGGACAAACTCTTGGCCAACACCCTCAGCTCTGCTGGCGCACCTTGAATATTGGCAGGCTGCTTACCTTGACCGATTTTGCGGGCATAATTCACTAGTTGATGCACGGGTTCAGTCAAACTGCCCGACAACCAAATCGCAATCGCAATCGCCAGCGCTAAGGTCAAAGCAAAAATCAGCAGCATATTATTGCGTAGTTGCTGATAACTTTGCTGCCACTTGAGGTTTGATTGGTGTAGTAGCGCTAATTGGCTGCCGTTGTGATCATAAAGTTTGATGCCCATAGACAGATGATCTTCGGGAATACTTTCACTAGGCATTTGCAGCAAGCTAGGTAATAAGCTCGCCTGCTCAATTACGCTTAACTTTTCATTATCTGATAAGGTTGAAGCGATTTCAGTGCGGCCCGTTGCCTGATTGACAAAACTCACATCGATGCCCGTAATAGCTTTAGCTTGTTGGGCGACCTTCTCATCCAATAAAAAACCCATGCCAACCCAAGCAATTAAGGTCGGCGCCTTCACCGGCTGCAGCACAAACTGATAGCTAGCATGATCAAAATTAAGGATAGCTAACGCATTATGATTGCTGGTGGTCATATTAAATAAGGATTGAATATCATCCTGAGTGAGTCCGGGCAAACTCGAGGTCAAGAGCTCCCCTTTAGGTGATAGCAATACAGCGGCGTCGGCACCAATACGAGAGCCGTGATTAGATAACACTGACTCAATGGTTTCTTGCTCACCAGTAGCAATCGCGCGCTTAAAACCAAAATCGGCACTGAGTACGGACAAACTTTGACTGAGCTGAATACCGCGATTCGATAACACTTCGAGAAACACATTCGCGCCAATATCGAGGCTTTTCTGTTGCTGTAAAAAGTTATCTTTTTCGGTCGCTGTCAACACGGAAAATGCTGTGGCAAATTGCACTAACGTCAGCACAATAAAGAAAACTAAAATCAGCCGAGCGCGAAAACTATTTAGCATGTAATGGCTTACCTTCAGAATCGTAGTGACCAAATCCCGACGGCGGAGCCGACGGTTTAGCTTGACGCTCAATGTCTAAGGGCAGGCTGAGTTGATTAGGGCCATTAACTATCAGTAAATCCGTTGGCTCTGATGCCGCCTTCTGCCATGGATGCCAGCGCTTAACTTTATATTGACCGGCGGTAAGTCCCTTAAACTGGATCTCACCTTTCTCGTCCGTCACCGCGACAATAGGGCTATCTGCCACATAGATAAATGCCTGCATATAATCGTGAATATTACAGCCAAGCGCGACCAAACCGGGTTTATCAAACTGAATCGGCGCTTCGGCCTGACCCACATACAATTTAAGTTCGAAAGGCTTCGCTTCTGAAAAAGAATACACATGGTGGCGAGTACGATCTAAGTTGGGGAAATCCACCTTTGCACCTTTAGGCACCGCCAGTACAAAGGGGATAAAGGTTCGATTTTTTTGCGACATTTCATAATGCTCGACAGGTATCGCATTATCGGGCATTACAGCAGGGATCAGCTCCACAACAGTATCGGCAATGGCCTGTTGTTGCAGATCTACTACATTAATATTGAGTTCAGCAGCCATGACTTGAGGCGTGAAATAGATCAAAACGCAAAGTACTAACGCATATAAAACGCGATATAGGATCATCCGTTACCTCGGGCATAGTGATGCAAGGCCAACAAGTACCTTAGCTGAGTTCTGCGTAAAAAAACGATCTAGATTCATCTAGCATTGTACATTACTAATACATTGAATAATCATCAAATTATATAGAAAAGTCGTAAAACAGTAACCATTCTAATCATACTGTGATAATGACGCACTCAAGTGGCAATAAGTTATAAACTAACAGAATGGTCTGGTAATAGTTATTCATTGTTTCTTATTGATGATCCAGAAAATACCAACGATATTCCTCATTTCTGGTTTTAGTTTTAACCTAGCGAGCAATACCATCACTAAGCATCAATTGACCTAATGTTAATTAACTCCAGCTAAAGATAGTCAAATCTAATCGCTCTCGCCGTGAATAAACAAAAAAGGCCTACTCAATGTAGACCTTTCATGTGTTTTTCAACTAGAAAACAAGCTTAACCGACTGTTATCTCTTTATGCTCATCGGCTTTTTTATCGCCTCTCTTTGCTAAGGCATAGTAAAACAGCGGCGTTAGGATAAGACCAAATACAGTCACCCCTATCATACCAGCGAATACTGCCACGCCCATGGCTTGGCGCATCTCGGCGCCCGCGCCAGTGGAGAACACCATAGGCACCACTCCCATGATAAAGGCGATAGATGTCATCAAGATAGGACGTAAACGTAATCTTGCTGCCTCTAATATCGCCTCCATAGGTGCCATACCGTGATCTTGTTTCTCCTTTGCAAACTCGACAATCAAGATAGCGTTCTTAGTCGCCAGCCCCACCAGTACTATCAGGCCAATTTGGGTGAAGATATTATTATCTCCACCGTAAATCAGCACACCACTGAGGGCTGAAAGTAAGGTCATTGGGATGATTAAGATAATCGCCAATGGCAAGCTTAAGCTCTCGTACTGGGCGGCTAGCACCATAAACACTAAGATGATCACCAGCGGGAAAACCAAAAGACCCGTATTGCCCGCGAGAATTTGCTGATAGGTCAGCTCGGTCCACTCATAAGTCATACCATTAGGTAAGGTTTCAGCCAAAATTTTCTCAATCGCCGCCTGCGCTTGGCCTGTACTCACTCCGAGCGCTGGACCACCGTTGATTTCAGCGGTAGTGAAACCATTATAGTGCATCACTCTGTCTGGGCCTGAACTTTGGCTGACGTTGATGAACGAACCTAGCGGGATCATGTCACCATTCAGATTCGGCACCTTTAGCTGACTTATCTGCTGCGGACTTTGACGGAACGCCTCGTCGGCTTGCATATTCACCTGATAAGTTCGACCGAAACGATTGAAGTCATTGATATAAGTCGAGCCCATATAGGTTTGTAATGTCTGGAAGATTTGATCGAGCGACACTGCCTGCTGTTTCGCTTTAGTCCGATCGATATCCAGTTCAAGTTGTGGCACGTTCACCTGATAGCTAGAGAAAACACCAGCTAACTGAGGATCGGCCCACGCCTTGTACATCACTTGTTGGGTCACCTGATACAAGGCCTCATAACCAAGGTTGGCTCTGTCTTGAATTTGCAGACGGAACCCTCCTATAGTGCCGAGGCCTTGCACAGGTGGCGGCGGGAAGATGGCAATAAACGCGTCTTGAATAGCAGCAAATTGCTGATTTAATTGGCCGGCAATGGCATTCGCCGACAGTTCAGGACTGGTACGCGAGTCAAAATCATCGAGCGCAACAAACACCACGCCTGAGTTAGGACTATTGGTAAAACCGTTGATGCTAAGGCCAGGGAAGGCAATCGAGTGCGCGACTCCGGGGTGATTTAGTGCAATCTCAGACATCTTCTTGATCACACTATCCGTACGTTCAAGGGATGCCGCATCGGGCAACTGGGCAAAGGCCACTAAATACTGTTTATCTTGGCCGGGCACATAACCCGTTGGTGTATTGGCAAATTGCACTCCCGTTAACGCCACCATGCCTAAATACACTAGGCCGATAATGCCGCCAAAACGGATCACCTTACGCACTAACCAGCCATAACCATCGGATGCACGGTTAAATAAACGATTAAAAGGCACAAATAACCAAGCACCAAACAACTTATCCATTAGACGGGTTAAGCCGTCCTTAGGTGCATCATGACTCTTGAGTAACAGCGCCGATAATGCCGGACTTAAGGTCAGTGAGTTAATCGCCGAGATAAAGGTCGAGATAGTAATAGTCAAGGCAAACTGTTTATAGAACTGCCCGGTTAAACCGCTCATAAAGGCCGTTGGAATAAACACCGCCGCCAGCACTAAGGTGGTTGCCACAATAGGGCCAGTCACTTCCTTCATCGCCTTTTGCGTTGCCTCTACTGGGCTTAATCCTGCGGCAATATTACGCTCGACGTTTTCGACCACGACGATGGCATCGTCAACCACGATACCGATGGCGAGCACTAGCCCAAATAGCGACAAGGCGTTTAACGAGAAACCGAGCAAATGCATAAAGGCAAAGGTACCGACCAAAGACACAGGCACGGCCACCAGCGGAATAATCGATGCGCGCCAAGTTTGCAGGAATAGCACCACCACTAACACCACCAGCAACACGGCTTCGAGCAGGGTTTTTACCACAGCTTCAATCGAGCCACGCACGAACACTGTTGGGTCGTAAACGATTTCGTATTCGAGTCCTTCAGGGAATCCTTTAGACAGCTCAGCCATTTTGGCGCGCACATCGTCGGAAATCTGAATCGCGTTAGAACCCGATGCTTGGAATACAGGAATAGCGACCGCATCCTTATTATCGAGTAAAGAGCGCAGCGCATAACTCGTTGCACCGAGTTCCACCCGCGCGACATCTTTAAGGCGGATCACTTCAGCATTCTGACCAACTTTGATGATGATATCGTCAAATTCAGACAGTTCAGTTAAACGGCCTTTCACGTTAATTAAAAGTTGAAAGTCAGCACTGCCACTGGGCTGCGCGCCTAAACTGCCCGCTGCTGCCTGTTGGTTTTGCTCACGTACGGCGGCAATAATGTCCGCTGGCGATAAACCCAGCGCTGAGACTTTATTGGGATCAAGCCAAATTCTCAGGCTGTATTCGCCGGCGCCAAACAAACGTACAGCGCCGACACCGTTTATCCGCGCTAACTCGTCTTTGACGTTTAGCGCCGCATAGTTAGACAGATACAACATGTCGTAACGGTTATCCGGCGATAACAAATGCACCACCATAGTCAAGTCTGGCGATGATTTTTCGGTGACTATACCTAAGCGCTGTACTTCCTGCGGCAGACGGGGCATAGCCCTATCCACTCGGCTCTGCACTTGAGTTTGTGCCTTATCCACATCCGTGCCAATCGCAAAAGTGATAGTCAAGGTCATGCGTCCATCGGACGTCGCCTGCGATGACATGTACAACATGTCTTCGACGCCGTTGATTTCCTGCTCCAGCGGTGAAGCCACAGTTTCGGCAATCACTTTAGGGTTAGCGCCAGGGTAGTTTGCGGTGACCACTACCGTTGGCGGTACTACCTCGGGATATTCGGTAATAGGCAACTGCCAAACGGCAATCGCCCCCGTGATAAGAAACAGCAATGACAGCACGGCTGCAAATATCGGTCTTTTAATGAAAAATTGCGACAACATAGTGTGTTATTCCTTAACCGCGGCTCGCCGTTTCAACCGCTTGCGCCGTCAAATGCTCTTGGTTTTTATCGAGTATTAACTGGGCTTGGCGCAGTGCTTCGAGCTTGTCGCTGTCGACCATGTCCACTATGTTTGGCTCAATTTGCATCTTAGGGCGTACGCGTTGCATACCATTGACGACGATCTTGTCTTCGGCCATCAAACCTTGGGTCACGATGCGCAGTCCTTGGACTTTTTCGCCTAAGGTCACGCCGCGATATTCGACCGTGCCATCATGACCGACGACCAGCACAAACTTATTATTGAGATCTGTGCCAACGGCTTTATCGTCAATCAAGATCCCCTCATAGGCGCCACAGCCCGCAGTACGAAGACGGGCAAACAAGCCTGGCAATAGGTTATTGTCTTCATTGTCAAAAGTCGCACGAACTCGAATAGTACCCGTCTGCTTATCCATCGCATTATCCACAAAGTCGACCATGCCAATATGGTGATAATCGCGCTCATTGGCTAAAGCCATGTAAACAGGATTATCGCCAGCACGGGGATCGTTACGTTTGTTCTGCGCAGTTAACTTCACGTATTTAAGGTAGGTTTGCTCGTCCACATCAAAATATGCATACATGCTGGCGGTAGAGACTAAGCTGGTCAGCACACTCTGCCCTGCAGTGACATAGTTACCCGCAGTGACGTTGGCGTAGGACACGCGGCCATCAATCGGTGCTTGTACTTGGGTATAAGCTAAATCAAGCTCGGCGCGCATGAGTGCTGCTTTCACCGAAGCGACGGCGGCTGCAGTCTGACGTTTGTTCGACTCACGGGTATCGAGTAATTCGGCCGAGACCGCCTTTTGGTCAAATAACTTATGTGCCCGTTCAAAATCATTAGTGGCCAGTTGCTCTGCAGAGAGTGCGCTAGCAAGATCTGCTTTTAACCGGGCCACTTCCACTTCAAACACGCTTGGATCGATGCGAAATAACACTTCGCCTTTTTTCACTAAGGCGCCTTCTTTAAAATTTACTGAGTCGATATAGCCCGACACCCGCGGGATAAGGGTGACACTTTCTGGCGCCTGTAAACGACCGGTAAACTCATCCCATTCGGTGACTCGCTCATGCAATACCTGAGCGACATCCACCTTAGGCGCACTCGGTGCAGGTCCCTGCTGCGCTGTTTGCTCACCACAAGCTGAAAGGACGAAAGCAGCCACAGCCGTTAACATCATTATTCGTAAAGGTTTGTTACTCATCATATTACTATCCTCAAAGTGGCGGGCATTTCACGCTGTTCGAACCACACACATGCAGCTGTGTTACAAACCAAACCAATTAAATACCGACTGGTAAAAAATATTCTGTACTGGACGGTAATATATAGCGTAAAATGATGCTGTCAACAAATTTATGTACCGAACGGTATTTAATTAAAAGTGTGCACTTATCCTAGGCAGGCAATGCGTCCAGAGGCAAAAGGCTACGAGTTTGAACGGCAAAGCATTTTGATGAATATTGAAGCAAACACTGACTAACGCAGATACCATGCTGAACTTAGGTGACACCTTGAATGACTAAGTAGACATATCCCCCTAAGTCCGTCATAGGTAGCAAGTGTGGCTGGACAGGGACTAAACCCATGTCTATCCTAGGGGCAATTGAGAATTGAGGAGCCTAATGATGTCAACCGTCACCCAGACGCCCTGTGTTGGTCGCCCACGAGCTTTTGACACTGACGATGCATTAGCAAAAGCCTTAGAAGTCTTCTGGCTCAAAGGTTTTGAAGGTACATCGTTAACCGATCTCACCCAAGCTATGGGCATTAATAAACCTAGCCTTTATGCCGCTTTCGGCAATAAAGAACAGTTATTTCTCAAAGCGATAGAATTATATGAACAGCGCCCCTGTGCATTTTTCTACCCAGCACTGGAACAGAAAACAGCCTATCAGGTTATCGAGTCAATGCTACTCGGTGCGGCAAGCTCTTTGGTGGATAAAAGCCATCCACAGGGATGTTTGATTGTTCAAGGGGCACTCACCTGTAGTGAAGCAGGACAAGCGATTAAAGACACTTTGATTAATCGTCGCCGCGATGGTGAAATAGCCCTGTGCGAACGACTGCAACGCGCCAAAGATGAAGGTGATTTGCCCGCTGACGCCGATCCCTTGCTGCTTGCCCGTTATATAGGCACTGTATTGCAAGGTATGGCCGTACAAGCGACCAGTGGAATTTGCCCGAATGAACTGCGCAAAGTGGCCGAACTAGTGCTGGCTAGCTTTCCGCGTAATGATGAATCCTGATTCACCAATCCTGATCTACAAAAACTAAACCCCAGTAGAGTACTCACTTAACTGGGGTTTTATTTATGCTTTGCTTTATTTCTGTCCAACCATTTATTTCTGTCCAACCAAGAGTTCTCTAAACAGTTGTCTGAGTCGTTTCAATAATGGCAGGCTGCTTTTATCTTGATGCTGGATCACATCGACGTTTGCATGCCAGCCTATCTGCTCAAATTCTATGGGGACGCGAGTTAAGTTACCCGATGAAACTAAATTGGACACCATATGCTCGGGCAATAGACACCAACCATGGCCCTGTAATGCGAGCTCCAATAACACGTAATAGTTATCGGCATACCAAACATCAGGACTGAACGCCTGCTGAAAACTACTGGTTTTAGTATTCCGTGAGCGGATGAGTAATTGTCGATACAGTCGCAATGAGTCCATGTTCGGTGCAACTGATTTTGCTAAGGGATGCGAACTCGCCACATAAAGATCGAATTGAATCACCCCAATACTCTCAAAATCTATACTACTTGGCATAGATAATTCACTAAAAATCAATCCTGTAGATGCTCTTCCCGAATGCACCATGTCGATAATATCTATGCTTGAGGCACTGAGAAACTCTAGTTCGATATTAGGGAAATCACCTTCTAACAACCGAATAATTTCAGATATTCTCTGTATCGGAATGCCTTCATCCATCGCAAGGCACACTTCTGAAGATTGACTACTAAAGAGCGATAAGGCGGTATGTTTGAGCCTACGATGTTGAAGAATCGTCGCTCTTGCGTAGGGCAGTAATTTACTACCTTCGGCCGTTAATACAGGATAACGACCCGAACGGTCAAATAACTCAACCCCACAGTCAATTTCAAGATTCATCACATGCTGGCTAATCACGGATTGTGCTTTCTTAAGTTGCCTTGCAGCATTCGAAAATGAACCCGATTCTACGGTTTCCATAAAGGCTTCGAGTTGTTCGAGACTAAACATATCGCTTTTACCGATACTATCTAACTATAACTTATCCCTATACTAGATAAAATCATGGCCATAGTCACATTAAATGAATGGGAAATAGCCATGAAAACGACAGAACGTATCTTTAACGCCTTACTCTTTGAAGCGATTGCACTCGCTATTATTATCCCCGTTTCTGCCCTTATATCAGGCAAGGGAACCAGTGAACTTGTCATAGTTGGTATCGCTTTGAGTCTTTATACCGTGGTATGGAACTACTTCTACAACCTAGGATTCGACAGGGTATTTGGGGCAAATCGAGAGCAACGCACTTTGAAAACCAGAATACTGCATACCTTTGGATTTGAAGGGGGACTTATTTTCATTAGCATACCGACCATCGCCTGGTTTCTACAGATAGGTTGGTTGGCAGCCATGGGCTTAGAAGCGGTTTTTTTGATCTTTTTCTTCTTCTACAGCACCCTATTCCATTGGTGCTATGACAAGTATCAGCCCTATAAGACTTGGATTACTATGCAAGCCACTAAGGTCAAATAGCGCAGCTAAGATCAACACACATCACCATCAAACGAACCTCACTAAACAATTTAGCGATTCGTTTGATGGCAGATTATCCATTTCAATTTCTTCTACTTAGCAAGAAAGCTAAGCCAGTTCATGTGTTGCCCAGCGTAAAATTCCCCTGAAACACAACATAAAAATAATAGACCCGCACACAGTAAACTGAGGTTGTTGAAATATCCTATAAACGTCACAAAAGGACTAACTATCAGTAATTAATATTCAAATTATTAGTCTAGATATAATTCTTTATGCTATAAAAGCCATATATTAAGCGGGGAGATGGAAGCAAAATGCGCGCAGGGAACAGAATGAGGCTCAGGATGCAGCAGGCATTAAATTTGCCGTCAGCATTGATACTTAGCATCGTTTTATTGCTCGTATCCATTATTTGCAACATGGCACTCGCTAAAGAAAGCAATGCAATACCAGCAGAATCGCAACCTCAAGCCATAACCTTAGCCGCAGAAGACAGTTGGCCACCTTTCGCCAATCAGTTTGGTCAAGGTATTTCCCATCGTTTAATCCAAGCCGCATTTAAACAGTCGCATATTGAAGTGAATAGCTTAGTTGTACCCTACTCCCGTGCCTTAATGATGGCGGAAAAAGGTGCGGTTGATGGGGTGTTTAACGTCACCCGCGAGAACAGTACTGAGCAACGCTTCATCTTTGGAAACACCCCATTATTTATCGCCACGGCTTCTTTTTATCAAAAGAAACAAAAACCTATTCTGGCAGACAATAAATGGGCGCTACCTAAAGGCACCGTTATCGGCGTGATTAAAAGCTATGAATATGGCGATGAGTTTCCCACATTAGTTAAACAGCAACAGCTCAATATCGTCACCGTCGCCAACCAACAACAGCTGATCAATTTATTGTTGATTGGTCGCATAGATGCCGCTTTGATGTTCGACTTAGTCGCCAAGGAAAACCTGAAAAAAATGGGGGTAGATGATGAGATTATTCCTGCATTTGCTAACCACAGCAGCGATATTTTTTTGGCCTTCTCGAAAGGAAATCCGCAAGCACAAACCTTAGCAAGCCAACTCGACGCTGGCTTATCACAGCTAAAAGCCACAGGCCAATACGACAAACTGCTCTTAGTCGCTGACTAATCCACTATCGCTACAAGCGAATGATAGATTACCGCTGCGAGCGAATGATCTCTTGATTCACCCAATATAACAGCTGCTTAATAGCCTTCGACAGGATCTGATTCTGGCGCACAATATAACCTAAACTCGTAGTAGGGAATTGCGGTAGAGGAGTGACTTTAGTGGTGAGATTCGCCTTAGTGTAAACCGAAAACTCCGGTACGATCGCCACACCAAATCCCGCCTCAGCCCAATCGATTTGCGCGTCAACACTGCCGACTTCCATTATTCTGTAATTCGATAAGTTCAGCGACGGTAATGCGGGATCTAACAATTCGCGGGTTCGCGTATCGTGTCCTAATAAAATCAACGTCGGTTGCTCGGCTAAGGGCGTATCCACAGAGGGTTTTGCCTGCTGCCATTGCTGTAAATTATCTCCGATTGCACACCATTTAATCTGTTGTAGCTCAGTAAAATGCAGTGGCTGACTTTCCTTCTGCGCAATCACAAACCCTAAATCGGCCTCGGCATTTTTTACCAATTCAGAGGCTTGTGATGAGGTTGTGTTGAGCAGCGAGAAATCTATTCCCGGAAACTCCGCCTTAAAGAGCTGAAACGGCTGGATTAACAATAACCGCGAGATAATGTCGCTGGCGGCAATGGTCAAGGTGCCTTGGCTAAGGTCATTAATCGCATTGAGATCCGCCTGACAAATTTGCAGCTCCATTAACGTCTTCTGACTGCTCTCTAACAGGCGAAATCCCGCTTGCGTTAATCGAAAGGGATTACGGTCAATCAACTTGACTCGAGTGCTTTGCTCTAACTGCTTAATATGCAAGCTAACATTGGGCTGCGTCATGTGCAGCGCTGTGGCCGCTTTCCCAAAATGCTTGTATTCAGCCAAAGTCACGAAGGTCTTTAACCAATGGATATCGAGCATCACGTCACCTTTTGCAAAGTATTAGAGTTAATGATAGCCAATGATATATGAAATTCTTATTGGGATGATAACCATAATTAATTTCTCTTATTCAAATGATGGGTCTAGCATAGCGTCTTAATCAATGAGGAGATGTTGTTATGCCGTCGATCGTGGTTGTGGGTGCAAATTGGGGTGATGAAGGCAAAGGCCGCATCGTAGATTATTTAGCCGCGGATGCCGCTGCCAGTATTCGCTTTCAAGGTGGTAACAACGCTGGCCATACCGTCGTCAACGACTATGGCACCTTTAAATTACACCAATTACCGAGTGGCATTTTCAACCCTAACTGCGTTGCAGTTTTAGGCCCTGGCATGGTGATCAGCCCTGAAAAACTCAGTGTAGAAATTGCTGAAGTGCAAGCGGCTGGCATTGAAGTCAAATTATGCATTTCTGACCGTGCTACCCTGTGCTTACCTCTACATGCATTAGAAGATACCTTAGAAGAACAACGTCTTGGCGACCTCGCCTATGGTTCAACCCGTCAAGGGATTGCGCCAGCCTATGGCGATCGCGTGATGAAAAAAGGCATTTTAGTCGGTTGGTTAAACCAACCTGAAGTGCTGCAAGAGCGCATTCAATTTATGCTCGACTGGAAATTGCCACAGTTAAAAGCACTTTATCCAAGTTGCGATTTTAATCAAACCGCCGCCGAAATGACCGCATGGTTATTAGAAGTGACGGCACCTTGGCGTCCGTTTATTTGTAATGTGACTGGGCCATTAAAAGCATTACAAAAACAAGATGCGAGCTTACTGTTTGAAGCGCAATTAGGTGCTGGCCGCGACTTAGTCTACGGCGAATATCCTTATACCACATCTTCAAACGTGACTGCGGCTTACGCGGGTATCGGCAGCGGTTTACCAGCTCTGCGTCCAGAGCGCGTAATTGCTGTCGCGAAAGCCTTTAGCTCATCAGTCGGCACAGGCACGTTAGTGACCGCAATGGAAGAGCAAGACGCCTTCCGCGAAAATGCCAACGAGTTTGGTGCAACGACAGGCCGTCCACGTGACATGGGATATTTTGATGCTGTTGCCACCCGTAATGGTGTTGAGCTACAAGCAGCAACCGAAATTGCCCTGACTAAGATTGATTGTCTTTCTGGCATGAAAGATCTGAAAATCTGTGTTGCCTATGCTGGTGAACACACTGAGAACCCAATTTGGCCACAAACTGCTGCGTTAAGCCCAGTGTATGAGCAAATGCCAAGCTGGAGCGAAGATATTACTGGTTGTCGCACCTTCGAAAGCCTGCCAGTCGCCGCACAACAATATGTTGAACGTATTGAAGACTTAATGGGTGTACGCGTTAGCATGGTTTCTGTTGGACCAGAGCGCGATCAAATGATCATTCGCTAGTAAACAACGTTTACCCTACAAAAAAGCCATATTCGCCTCGGTGAATATGGCTTTTTACTTTGATATGGTTTGTCATTAAAGAAGCAGTCAAGACGTTGATAGCGATGACTCGAATACCCCATATTCAAATATCGCCACTAAATGAAATGGCATTACTCTTCGAATACGTATTTATCTATCATACCGACCATACGACCAATTTCTGGTTTAGTAATGGTATCGTTAGCACCTAATGCCATCGCCTTTGCGCGGTTATCTTCACTCATTAAAGAGGAAAACATCACAATTGGCATTTGTCGATACGCCTTGGATTCTCTTAAGCGTTTCACCAAATGCATGCCATCCATGCGAGGCATCTCAACATCCGTAATAATGGCGCTGACAAAATCAGAGATCGAAGCATTATCTTGGTCAGCAAGATTCTCAAATTCCATTAGCATTTCAAGGGCATCACCACCATCTTTGGCTGTGATAATGTTGTAACCTGCGCTGCGAAGGGTATTTTCGATCATCTTACGAATAAAAGCGGAATCATCGACAATTAAAATCGTTTTCGCTTCACGTTTCGCCAGCATTTTATCATTGATCAGTACACTTCTATCGAGCGTGACATCGTACTTATCCATACTCAGTTCAGGATTAATGTCAGCAATAATTTTCTCAAAATCCAATATCATAATGAGCATGCCATCACGGCGCACTACGGCAACGACACAATCATTTTCACCCGCTTCTAAAAATTGACTCGGCGATTCAACTTGCTCCCACGACACTCTATGGATGCTACGAACACTATCGATTAAAAATCCATTAATCATCTTATTAAAATCAGTCACTATGACCACTTTGTGGGTTAAATCCTCTGGTGTCGATATTCCGAGCCAACCGGCAAGATCGACCAAAGGAATCAACTTTTCTCGCAGCGAGAACACCCCAACCATGTGCCGCTGGGCATTGGGATAATCTGACGTTTCTGGCACCCTAATTACTTCTCTCACTTTGGCGACATTAATACCGTAATGGCACACCTTATGGCCACCGTTAGGAAGTGTCTTATGTAGATGAAACTCAATAATTTCGAGTTCATTTGTGCCACTCTCAGTCAATATTTCTGATTTTTTAATTTCGCTCATATAAAGCTCTCAACCTAGCAAATCAACGTAAGAAAGGGATTGCAGTTATCAGTATAGGAAGGGATTAATGAATTAGGCACGATAGTGTGATTTTACTGCCTGATTAGCGTGATATTTTTTGGGTAACAAGCATTTTATCTATAAGCAGAAAAGCGTCCCATAATCGAATCTAATGACGATTTCAGTCGTCACATTGTCAATCATCTCCAGATTAAGCATCGCCGTTGCCGACCTAAAGTCGTCTGCACATTTCCCTTAACAGCGATTTTATCTCTCCGCATTAGAGGTTTTGTTTTAAGAGATAAGCCGCTAGACTATTGCGCAATAAAACTATCTAGAATAGCCCTAGCCCCATGCCGCAATTTAGCCAGACCTTTTCTTTCCCAGTGCAAATCTACTATGAAGATACTGATTTTTCTGGCGTTGTGTATCACCCCAACTTTTTGAAATACTTCGAGCGCGCCCGTGAACATGTGATTGGTGCTGAGCGTTTAAGTGCATTATGGCAACAAAACCAACTGGGTTTTGCTGTGTATCGTAGCGATATGTTGTGCCATGAGGGGGTGGAATTTGCCGATATTATCGATGTTCGCACTAAGTTTTACTTTGAGAGTAAGTATCGCACTGTGTGGCAGCAGGAGATTTGGCGCCCACAGGGTAAAAAGCCTGCTGTTACGGCAACCATTGAAATGGTGTGTATGAATCAAGCCCGTCAATTAGCGCCTATGCCGGCAGAGTTAATCGCCATATTAAGTCTTGGTTTCACATCAAGCGAACAAAGCTAATACTCTTACATACAAGTACTCGCGCGATTTCCCGAGCTTATTTTGACATAAGCAAAGGCAACAAAAATCACTCAAGCGATAACTGGACAGTATTAAGGCTCGGCTGCAAGCCTTAATACTCTTGATTTAATGAGCATTTGATTTAATGAGCATTTGATTTAACGAGCGCTTACTTTAATGAGCACAAGGTTTAGATTGTATTATGTAGTTGGGCCCAGTTCATTTCGAGTTCGGCGGCACTCATGGGCTTCGCGTAATACATGCCTTGTATAGTATCAACCCCCATAGCCACTAACCTATCTCTAATCTCAAGCGTTTCAATTCCTTCAACAGTTACCTCATAACCGAGTTTTTTGGCAATATTAATACTGGCTTCGAGGATGTATTCCGACGGTTTATCCTGCTCTAGATCCTTTAAAAAGGCTTTATCGATTTTGACTTCATTAACGGGTAAATGCTTTAAATAAGCTAAGGAAGAATGACCCGTACCAAAATCATCAATTGCAAGTCTAACCCCTAAGGCACGTATCTTTCCTAACGTCTCAACCGCCTTAGTCAAATCCGCCATTAAGGTGCTTTCAGTAATTTCGATCATCAAGGATTCGGGTGGGAGCTGGTAATAGGCTAATCTTGCAGCAATTTCTTGGGGTAAGGTTTCACTGTCAAGATCCCGTGTCGAGAGGTTAACTGCAACACACAATTGTATCCCTGCCGCGCGCCATTTTGCCTGCTGTGCTAAAACCTGATCGAGTGCCCATTGGCTGACTAAATCAATCATGCCAGCATATTCAGCTAAGGGAATAAATTCTCCAGGAGAAATAATCCCGAGTTCGTCATGCTCCCAACGCATCAAGGCTTCAACCTGAAAACATCGACCCGTGGCAATATCCTGTTTAGCTTGATACACCATATATACTTGATTACGTTGCAAACCTTTAGGCAAACTATCGATAATTTTCAGTTCCCTTAACTGACGAATATCATCATTTTGGGCATAGTAAGCAATCGCACTACGAGAATGGCGGGCTTTCTTCAGCGCCAAATCGACTCGACGTAGCATCTGACTCGTGTCGGCGTGGTGTTCTTGTAAATGCAGACAACCGATTTGAAGCTTAACGCTGACTGGCGTGTTCTTAATGTTAAAAGGCACTTGCAACCGCCCTCTTAAGTGGACTAATTGCTCCTCAGTCAACGCTTGCTCGTAATATAAACAGAATTCATCACCATTGAGGCGTGCGATTAATCTCGGGGATAAACTTAAGCTATTTAAGCGTTCGGCAAATTGCTTCAGCAGGATATCGCCAAACACAAAACCAAAGAGATCATTCACATAGCGAAATCGATAAATATCAATTAGCACTAATGTCCCTTGAGTCAGCGGCATCATGCCAGTAAGAGTACGTTTCAAGCCGACACGATTAACAAGTCCTGTTAGCTTATCCTTACCCACACTTGCCGGTAACGCCTTTAATAATTCATTTAAAGTATGGTAGAGAGGAACAAACGCTTGGGGGACGATGCCAATGTCTAAAGCTTGGCGTTCAACCTTTTGCTGCTCTAGCTGGGTACAAAGCTGTGCTAAAAATTTTTGCTGCGACCGTAAAGATCTGTACTTTGACTGCAGGATATACAATGAAAATATCAATAAAGCGAGAGAAGCGACAACTAACCCGATTACGAACATACCTTGGCCTCTGCCATACCACGTAAGCTTGTTCTCAAATGACACGATAAAGAATATCAGCGCCATTTGAATTCCATTTAGGCCTAACGATTATTGGTAACTTTCTCTAATTGAATGGAATTTTTCCATAAACTCATCACTGGCTAAATCATCGGTCGTCACAGGTAATCCACGGGCGACAAACACACCGAGACGTTGCTCTAGTTCAGTGCCCGCTCGCAATTCACCGGTATAAAAGGCCGCTGCACGGATAAAGTCGAGATAGGTGACATGATCGGGTAGATAAGGTAAATCAGCCCAACGCTCAACCACTTCCATCACTTCGGTAGAGAAATCCCAACTTTTCAAAACAGCACGACCCAAAGGCCCTTGCATTTTACGTACGAGCGCGCGTAATTGATCAATGCTAGTGAATAAATGGGGATGCGCCTCCGCTTCTGTTAATACAGGTAAGGCGCCAATGTTATGCACGAGTCCAGCTAAGGTTAAGGTATCAAAATTTAACCGACTGGTTGAATGGCGCTTATTATACATCTGCAGCATGGCACAAGACGCAGCGGTTACATCGATTGAGGTACGCCACACTTCGTCCATGACTTCCCACACCATTTCATTGGTGGAAATGAATAATTGCTCCATCGCCACCGAAGTGGCAATGCTTTTAATCTGAATTAACCCAATACGAGAAACCGCACTGTTGATACTTTCAGCGGGTACGCCTCGGCTATATAGCGCGCTGTTAGCGACCTTAATAATACGCGCAGAAATCGCGGCATCTTGGCCGATCACTTCTGCCACTTGTTTAAGGCTCGCATCGGAGCGTCCAACCACTTCTTGCACCCGCATCGCCACTTCAGGCAAGGTCGGTAGTACTAAGGCATCGTCTTTTAGTTTTTTTAATAAACTGACTAACAGTAGATGTTCGGTAGACATCTTAACTCCCATCAATCTGTAAACATCAACATTGGATTGTTGGAGTATATCAGTTGGCTGTCATTAGATGCGTAGAAAAAACTGCAGACGTTAATAATTTGTATGATTGCGTTATCAATTTTGCCTTACTTATCTGTCTTGATCATCGACCTTAATCATCACTCAAGTTGAAATATTCCGCTCCAGTTGATCTAAGCCAAACTCACTATATTCGTAAAATGTGAAGTACTGCTAAAGTTAACTAAGGCAATTTGCATACCCCTACTTTCATTGTGTAAAATGCCGCCCCCGCGCACCGCGTCATTTATTAACCCATTTGAGAGTGATTATGTTTAAACCTGAGCTGCTGTCTCCAGCTGGAACCTTAAAGAACATGCGCTACGCCTTTGCCTATGGCGCAGATGCAGTGTATGCCGGTCAGCCAAGATATAGTCTAAGGGTACGTAACAATGACTTTAAAATGGAAAACCTTGCCACTGGGATTGAAGAAGCCCATGCACTCGGTAAAAAGCTGTATGTGGTGAGCAATATCGCGCCCCACAATGCCAAGCTAAAAACCTATATCAAGGACATGGAACCCGTAGTGGCGATGAAGCCTGACGCACTGATCATGTCCGATCCCGGTTTAATTATGATGGTGCGTGAAACGTTTCCTGATCAAGTGGTGCATTTATCCGTGCAAGCGAATGCCATCAACTGGGCCTCGGTAAAGTTTTGGCAAACCCAAGGCATCAAACGCGTGATCCTGTCACGCGAACTGTCCTTAGATGAAATCGAAGAAATTCGTCAGCGCTGCCCCGATATCGAGCTTGAAGTGTTTGTGCATGGTGCCCTGTGTATGGCGTATTCAGGCCGTTGTTTACTCTCGGGTTATATCAACAAACGCGATCCTAACCAAGGCACCTGCACTAATGCTTGTCGCTGGAAATACGATGTACACGAAGCGCAGCAAAATGACAGCGGTGACATCATTGCCTTGCCAAATGCGGTGCAAATTGAAACGCCAACGACCTTAGGCGCAGGCGCCCCCACAGATCAAATTTACCTACTACAGGAAGCCAATCGCCCCGGCGAATACATGCCCACCTTCGAAGATGAGCACGGCACTTATATCATGAACTCTAAAGACTTACGGGCCATTCAGCACGTTGAGCGCCTGACTAAAATGGGCATAGACTCGCTCAAAATTGAAGGCCGCACTAAGTCCTTCTATTACGTTGCCCGTACCGCACAACTGTATCGCCGCGCGATTGAAGATGCTTCATCGGGTAAAGATTTCGACCGCAGTCTAATGAATCAATTAGAAGGCCTAGCCCACCGTGGTTATACCGAAGGCTTTTTACGTCGCCATGTGCATGATGAATACCAAAATTATGACTATGGCTACTCAGTTAGTGACACCCAACAATTTGTAGGTGAACTGACGGGAAAACGTAATCTTGCAGGATTGGCCGAAATTGAAGTAAAAAACAAGTTCTCCGTTGGCGACAGTGTTGAACTGATGACGCCGCAAGGCAATATCAGTTTGACGATTGAACAACTCGAAAATCGCAAAGCTGAAGCAGTTGAAGCCGGTTTAGGTTCTGGGCACACTGTGTATCTACCCGTGCCGAAAGAAGTCGATTTGAGCCACGGTATTTTGCTGCGTAACTTGCCCCAAGGTCAGGATACTCGCAACCCACATGAACTAGGTTAAGATCATGGCACTACTGATCGACGATAGCTGCATCAATTGCGACATGTGTGAACCTGAATGTCCTAATCAGGCCATCACTATGGGCGAAGAGATCTATGAAATCGATCCAGACCGTTGCACCGAATGTGTGGGTCACTACGACAAACCGACTTGCGTGTCTGTCTGCCCCATTGATTGCATCGACCCAGATCAAAACCGTGTCGAATCTAACGACGAATTGTTAGTGAAATTTGCCGTGTTAACGCAAAAAGCTTAATCACGTCACCTGACCGAGTGGCTATAATGCCTCTCGGTCACATCGGCTCTAATACCTGCCATAACCTGTGCAAAACAACCCGCATAATAAATCACAATAAAGATGCATTTAACGGTATGGAAAACCTTTAAATCGCTTAAATCCAAGCCTTTATTTCAGCATTAGTCAAAACACTACTTTAGACTGACTTCTTTTCAGCGGTGAATGTCAAAAAAGTAGCAGACGGAATTTATCGCTGCTTCACAGTTTATGATTCGGACTAAATGTCGCTTGATAAATCACCACTTTTACAAACTCGGTTGTTTTAATAGACTAATAGTTATTATTTTGACGCTTATTTGTACACCTCACTCTTTAGCTAAGTAAAAAGTCACCCACGGTCAAATTGTAAATCAAGTGTTACATTTCAACCCTATGAATTAGATATACCTTAAGCATCGAACTGGGCAGGTTGAAAATACCTTCTACATTGAATTATGTCTCGAAGTCCGTGGAGACATAAAAAGAAAATGGAGTTCAACATGCATAAGAAACATTTAATTGCAGTCGCGGTCGCAACTGGACTTGCTTACTTCCCTGTTAACGCTAATGAATACCAAGCGAGTATGGTAAGTGTCCCGCAATCTAAAGCCATCAAAGATACTTACATTGTTGTATTCAATACCCCAAGCGCTCTTAATCTAAGTAATAACAACACCATAGCTGAATTCGCGACGAAACAAGCCGAGAGTTTAGTCAACCAATATGATGTCACTGTGATGAAAAACTTTGGCAATGTGCTCAATGGTGTGCTCATCAAGGCCAGCGCCCAACAGATTAAAGCACTGCGTAAAGATCCAAATGTGAAATACATAGAACAAGATCAAATCATGTCAGTAACGCCTATGGTTGAAGCCAATGCCAATCAACCGAGTCCGACCTGGGGCATAGACAGAATCGATCAACGAAACTTGCCATTGGATAGTAACTATCACACGGATTTCGACGGCTCTGGTGTAACCGCCTTTGTGATCGATACTGGCGTGCTTAATACTCACAATGAGTTTGGTGGTCGCGCCAGCAGTGGCTATGATTTTGTGGATAATGATTACGATGCGACTGACTGTAACGGCCATGGTACCCATGTGGCAGGAACTGTTGGCGGCGCTACCTACGGTGTGGCTAAAAACGTCAATCTTGTGGGCGTCAGAGTACTCAACTGTTCAGGTTCAGGTAGTAACTCTGGCGTGATTGCAGGGATAAACTGGGTGAAAAACAATGCTTCCGGCCCCGCCGTCGCAAACATGAGTTTAGGAGGCGGCGCCTCCCAAGCAACTGATGATGCAGTCAATGCCGCAGTTGCCGCAGGGGTCACTTTCGTAGTGGCGGCGGGTAACGACAACAGCAGCGCTTGTAATTACTCACCCGCACGGGCGGTAAATGCCATCACGGTTGGTTCAACCACCAGTAACGATTCCCGCTCGAGTTTTTCTAACTTCGGGACTTGCCTTGATATCTATGCGCCTGGTTCGAGCATTACGTCCGCTTGGTATAACTCGAATTCAGCGACTAATACCATAAGTGGTACCTCAATGGCTGCCCCACATGTGGCAGGCGTTGCCGCATTATACTTAGATGAAAATCCAAATCTCTCTCCCGCACAGGTGACAAACTTACTCACGACGCGCGCCACGTCAAATAAAGTTACAGACGCTAAAACAGGTTCACCGAATAAGTTACTGTTTTCACTTGCAAGCGATGATGGTGGCTGTGGCAATAATTGCCCCGTCGATGAAACACCGCTGCAAAATAATGTGGGTGTCGCAATCAGTGGTGCCACAGGTTCTGCGACGTATTACTACATCGATGTCCCAGTCAATGCGGCAAGTTTAGGGATCAATCTAGCGGGTGGTTCTGGTGATGCGGATATTTATGTCAGCCAAGGACAAAAACCGACGACAACAAGCTACCAATGCCGCCCCTATCAAAATGGCAACAACGAGAGCTGTAACTTCACCACACCTACGGCGGGTCGGTGGTATGTGATGGTGCAAGGCTATAATAATTACGCCAATGCCCAACTGACAGCCAGCTATAACCTGAATGGTGGCGGAAGCTGCACCGATGCAAACTGCTTAACCAATGGCGTACCTGTCACGAATTTAAGCGGGGCAACGGCAACAGAGAAACTGTATAAGATAGTGGTTCCAGCCAATAGCCAACTCAACATTGCCACCAGTGGCGGAACTGGAGATGTAGACCTGTATGTTAAAGCAGGCACTACCCCAACGACCACCAGCTATGATTGCCGTCCCTATAAAAACGGGAACAATGAAAGCTGTTCGATTACCGTGACTCAAGCGGGAACTTACCATGTGATGTTACGCGCTTATTCGAGCTACTCGGGACTACAACTGAGTGCAAGCTACTAACTCATTGACCAAACCATACAATAAAGTTTAAATAAAAATAAGCCCACTAAGATAACAACTTAGCGGGCTTCTTTATGGAATTAGCAGTGTGTAGTCTCACTAAATAACGTTAAAAGCTTGGGGATTTGGCGAGAATAATTGTCGGTTTCGCTTCAATTTGCAGACGCTCAATCACAGCGGCAAGCTTTTCAACACTAAGACGAATTGGGGCTGGCATACTGGCAAATTCGATACTTAACAGCAGGTTTTTCACTTCAAGTCCTAATTCAGTATCACCTTGAATACTCAGCTTACGCTGGAAGAATAGCGTGTCGGGATCTTCCTTCGCCGCCGCCACTAATACTAGCTCAGCAGAGTTGGCACTGAAGGTCACCTGCGCATCCGTGAGCTCTCTGACTTGCCATTTTCCATTAAAACTGACTTCGAAGGCTAAGTTTATATCTTCCACTCGAATCGCGACCCATTTATCCATCAAAAATCCAAGCTCATCGTCAGCAGCTTGCTCGGCAAGTAAGAGTTCAAGCAATTGGCTGATGGCTTTTGCTTTGAGGCTAAACGGCATCTTAGCAAGGGGAAAGCCGATGGCTTTTGGGGTGAACTCTAAAAGTTGCTGAGCAAATTTTGCGAAAAAAACAGCGGACATAGCGGGAACCCTACAAGAATAAAACATGATATATCCCAGTTTATCGGGATTTTATGATCTTAAACCTGTTTTAAATCAATTCATCGCCATTCAATCTTACCTACACTCAGCGGCTATCATTTTATCGGGAGCATCACTATGGAGCTGTTGTGTCCAGCAGGAAATCTGGCCTCGCTAAAGTTGGCATTACATGCCGGAGCCGACGCTGTGTATCTAGGGTTAAAAGACGACACCAATGCGCGCTCGTTTGCAGGATTAAACTTCACCCCCGCAAAATTGCAAGAAGCCACTGAGCTGACGCAAAAGCACGGCAAAAAAATCTTTTTGACCTTAAATACTTTTCCAAAGCCCGGTGAAGAGCATCGTTGGTATCAGGCTATCGATTTAGCGGCAAAACTGGGTATGGATGCATTAATTGTCGCCGATCTTTCTTTACTCGATTATGCCCATAGGCACTATCCAAACCTGCCACTGCATTTATCGGTGCAGGCCAGTGCAACCAATCTGGGTGCGCTGAGCTTTTATAAGGAAGCCTTTAACATCACCCGAGTAGTATTGCCACGGGTGTTATCCATGAAACAAGTACGGGATCTTGCTAAAGTCAGCCCAGTGGATTTGGAAGTATTCGCCTTTGGTAGTCTGTGCATTATGGCCGAAGGGCGTTGCCAGCTGTCATCCTATGTAACGGGCCAATCGCCCAACACAGGTGGATCTTGTTCACCAGCAAAACACGTACGCTGGCAAGAAGAAGGACAGAACAGATTAACCCGGCTCAACGATGTGTTAATTGATAAATCGGCCCTCGACGAACAAATGGGTTATCCCGTGGTATGCAAAGGCCGTTACATCACAGCAGATCAAGATTCGCCGCAATATTTACTCGAATCACCAACCAGTTTGAATACCTTAAGCTTACTTCCAGAGCTAGCCAAAGCTGGCATAGTGTCGCTGAAAATCGAAGGACGTCAACGCAGCCCTGCCTATGTTGAACAAGTCACTCGAGTATGGCGTCAAGCCATAGACACCTATCTAAATAATCCAGCGCTGTACTCACAAAGCCAAAATAAACCCCATTGGGAACAAGTCCTAGCGAAAGTATCCGAGGGTCAGATCACTACGCTTGGCGCCTACGAGCGCGATTGGCAATAAAAGGTAAATAGAGAGCAAGATTGACAAAGGACACCTTATGAAGATTTCCCTAGGACCACTGTTGTATTGCTGGCAGAAACAGCAAGTCGCTGACTTTTACCAGCAAGTCGCCGCCAGTCAAATTCCCTTAGTGTATTTAGGTGAGGCGGTTTGTAGCCGCAGACGCGAACTCAAGTGGGGCGATTATCTAGAGCTGGCGCAAATGCTCAAGCAGGCGGGTAAAGAAGTCGTGCTTTCAACGCTGGCCTTAATCGAAGCGCCATCTGAATATACTGAGCTCAAACGCCAGGTCGATAACGGTGAATTTATCGTCGAAGCAAACGATATGGCGGCAGTGTATCTTGCTAAAGAGCGTAAGTTACCCTTTGTCTGCGGCGCGAGTATCAATAACTACAATCGTGCTAGTTTAGACATCTTGCAGCGGTTTGGAATGCAAAGATTTGTGATGCCAGTGGAGCTATCTAAGGCTTGGTTACAACAAGTGATTCAAGAGCAGCCATCATTTGAGGTGGAAGTGCTCGGCCACGGCTATTTACCACTCGCCCATTCAGCGCGCTGCTTTACCGCTAGACACAAACAGCTCACGAAAGATCATTGCGAAACGGTATGCCGTGAATACAGTAAAGGACTACTCGCGCAAACCCAAGAGCAGCAACCTTTACTCAGGCTCAATGGAATTCAAACCCAATCCGCTAGCTGTTTAGATTTACGCAGTGAAATAGCGGCAATGACACAAATGGGGGTCGATGTGTTTCGAGTATCACCCAGTAGTCTTGACTGCATCACTAAAGCCAATGCTTTGGTCGATACGATTCAAGCGACTAAAAATACTCAGGATTTTTCGATGAATAGCAAACTTGGTACAACCCAGTGCAACGGTTATTGGTTTGGTGAAGCGGGCCTTGCTGTGCATGTGAATCCATAGCCTAAAGCTGAAGATAAGCCTAAATTTAAAGATAACTCAGCCAATGATTTTGGGATCTTGGCTGAAGCTTAACTGGCTAAAAAGCAGCACACTTGTCCAACACAATAAACTTCCCAGTCCAATCCATTCTAGTAGGGCTGGCCACCACAAAGTAGGACGCGGCAGTTGCAATACCATCTCCTGATAAAACGGTCTATCACCTTCGGTCAAGCCTAAATTGAGCTGTGGTGCATACAGAAACGTCAACATGCTACATAAGACTATTAACGCCAACAACCCAGTCCAACGGCCAAAGTTAGACTTGCCGAAACAGACCAAGGCTAAATAGAAGATCGCACTCAAACTCCCCAGATAGAAAAACCATTTCAGCCCAAGAACATGCAAGTGATACACGTTCACCGGAAATAATCCCACGCTCGCTAAAGCCAGAAAAGTGAGAGCCAAACTGATAAAGAAAGGGTATCCCCAGCAAGAAGTCACCTGTTGCAAAGAAGACAAACAATAGAAAACGAGGCTTAAACTGCCAAAAAACAATCCACCGTTAAGAATAACAGCGAAAGACGAATGACCATAAGTCCCTAATTCACTTAAGGTGTGATTCAAAAAATTGAAGCGATGGAATTCAGAATCATCGAACCCCAAAACAGTAATAACAATGCCAATTAAAAGCCCAAAGATCCCCAAAAAACCAAACTTAATGGCCAGTGTTGAGCCGCCTTTAATCGTAACCTTCTGTACTTTTGCGATCATGAATACTAGAGCTGGATGGGAGTAATACTAACTTACATGGAAATGAGAAGATTTAAAGCGGCGGGTATCCGCTTTATGAATAATATTTTTACTTTCATCGTTATTTACGACTTTTTAGTCAATCACAAAAGCATCAAGATAATGGAGAAGGTCACTTTTAGAGATAAGTCGATTTAAAGGCTTATCGCATAAAAATGTGTCCTAATGCCCAAGGCTCCTTAACATGACCGCGATATGCACAACAGGTTCTCGTCAACGCTATATAGCCAGAGTTATCTCTATTGCACTTTCAAATCGAACAGAAAACCAGCCAACATGGCGGTAGGGCTAAAGTTGCTGATGTTTTTTTGTGCAGAAATAACATCTAGATAGTTTCACACACATCAGTAAACAAGTAATTAACCAGTCGTTAACCCACCTAAGGTAAGTGATGGTAACACTATGTTTAATAATGCTTTTACAGTAATGCAAGCCAATATAGCCACTCTTAATTTATCGACAACTGAAGTAAAATAACTATGCTGTTTTGCTGCTTATATCAAACTAGCTAGCGAATCGTTTTACATAGAGAAGCTAAGCGAGTAATCTTCCCCATTCTCGTTTTTGAGTTGAATTTAAATGCACCTTAATTAGCGTCGACAGCTTGTTACGTGCGGCTATTTATTCAAATTTACCATGTACGACTCGTACTTTAAGGTGTACAACATTGGCTACTGAAAATAAAAACCGAAACATTAAGACGATACTCACCTTTATCGTCCCTTCGCTGATTGGTCTGTTGTTATTTATGACCCCTATCAGCTACAACGATGCGATCACAATTCCTATCGCTATCATATCTAAAGCACTGCAAGGCGCATTGAGCGGTGTGCTAACCCTCATAGTGACTATTATTGTTGTGACTACGGCGCTGGCCTCTTTACTGTCAAAAGTGTTTAAGCCCACATTCGTTACGCAAAATCACTTCCTTAATGGTTTATTGAATGTCAGCCCTATGTGGTTGACGACTCGGATCTTAGGTGCAGTGTTTATCGTACTGACTTACTTAGGTTTAGGTCCAGAGATCATCAACTCCTCGAGCACTGGCGCATTAGTCTTAAACGACTTATTACCTGTGTTGTTCTCAGTATTTATCTTTGCGGGTATGTTACTGCCGCTGCTGCTGAACTTCGGCCTACTCGAACTCTTTGGCACACTCTTAACGAAAGTCATGCGTCCCGTGTTCAATCTACCGGGTCGTAGCGCTATCGATTGTATGGCCTCATGGTTAGGTGATGGCAGTGTCGGCATTTTGCTGACCAGCAAACAATACGAAGCCCGTTTTTATACCCAGAGAGAAGCCGCAGTTATTGGTACAACCTTCTCGGCGGTATCAATTACCTTCAGCTTAGTGGTGATCTCTCAAGTTAAGTTAGAGCATATGTTTGTGCCCTTTTATTTGACTGTGTGCCTCGCGGGTTTTGCCGCCGCTGTGATTGTACCTAAGTTGCCACCATTATCGTGGAAGAAAGACAACTACATAGATGACACACCACGCATGCCAGATGATGAGCTGATCCCTGCTGGACATGGCGCCTTATCTTGGGGCTTTGATAAAGCCTTAGAAAAAGCCGCCAGTGCTGGTGGCATAAAAGCTGTCTTAAATGAAGGCATTAAAAACGTTGTCGATATGGTATTTGGCATTATCCCTGTGGTAATGGCCATTGGTACGCTGGCACTGATTATTGCCGAGCACACGCCCATATTTAACTATCTGGGTATGCCGTTTATTCCATTACTCGAATTACTGCATATTCCAGAAGCCACTGAAGCCTCTAAAACAATCGTGGTCGGTTTTGCGGATATGTTTATTCCGTCAATCCTTGCCAGCTCAATTGAATCAGATATGACCCGCTTTGTAATTGCAGCCTTATCTGTGACTCAGTTGATCTATATGAGTGAAGTCGGTGCACTGCTTATCGGCAGTAAAATTCCCGTCAACTTCGTTGAGCTTTTCGTAGTATTTATTCTACGCACCTTAGTGACACTGCCTGTTATCGCAGGTGTAGCGCATTTATTGTTCTAAAAGCTAACGGCAACAATAGCTCAGCTAAAAGGGGAGTCAGATTAACTGGCTCCCCTTTTTTGTAGTAACTCATACACAAACTGACCGTTTTGATTATATCGTGTTACTTAATCGTACAACCTCCACTCGTAACCACACAACTCACTTTTGGACACTTAAAAGCTGGATCTGATGGATGGATGAGTCATGGCATTTGCTCGGCAACACGCAATAGTCCATCCGTGGATGTTCGACCGCCCCGTCTGATATGAAAAGATTCACAAATGCCGCGATGGCATGGACGCCAAAGAACGGCCATAGGGCGAACGGTCGTCTCGCTAATCACCATGGTTCCACCTTTCGTGCATTCGCGTAATCTGTAGATTTAAAGACATACGCAACATACTTTTGGACCGATATGTGTTGGAGACTAATGTTTGGGACCAGTAATTTTAGTTGTTAGCAGTTTAGCGTTTGCTGATATCCACTCTCACAGGCTTGCCATGGCATTCGCTCGTCGACTCGCAGCCAGTCCGTCCTTGGATGCTCGACCGCCCCGTCCATGGGGCGGACGGTCGTCTCGCCAATCACCATGGCTCACCTTTTGGGCAATAGTGTAACCAGTCTGTATGAAGGAGATACCCAGCACGCTTTGGGACAAAAGTGCACGAATAGTACGATTGAGTGACTTATAACTTAAGCTGTAGGGAACTTAATGCATAGGCCCCGACTTATAGGTGTGCCATACCATTTGCTCGTCGACTCGCAGCAAGTCCGTCCTTGGATGCTCGACCGCCCCGTCCATGGGGCGGACGGTCGTCTCGCAAATCACCACGGCTCACCTTTTGGCATTAGTGGAACATGCGGGTTTGAAGGAGATACCCAGCACGCTTTGGGACAAAAATGAGTTAGGTTATTAACTCTAACTCGTCATTTTCGGATGAAAATTTCTATGGGCTAACGCCCGGTTAAGGGGTGAGCAACGCAACGACTAACTCACCGCACAACACCGTAACCACAAAAATCAACGCATTACAAAATGCCGCGCGTTGCGAATCCCTCTTTAACCGTTTGTTAGCAGTTACTTAAGTCGATTACTCGAGCTGATGGATATGCCTGTTTAATTTGAGCAGTAACATAGTCTGCAACTTCGTCCAGAACAAAAACAAGCTGCTTTTTACCATCTTGGATACCTGGTGAGATCCTTTGAAGCCAATATAGGTCACTAAGAGCAAAATACCGAGGAACCGTAATATACAACTCTTCACAAAGATCAATTACATCCAACTCATATCCACCGCCACGAACCGACTCATATGATAACTCTAGACTACAAGGTGTTATGTTCTTCAAGTCGTCAATGCTTGTGAGAATTTGAAACGATGTAATATTCTTTGAATCCTTTCTCATTGTTGATGGGATCACTTTAGTACCATATTTTTCGATTAGGTGCTTATATGAGTGAGCACCACCTCTAGCTTGATCATGCTTGACAAGTTTACTTGGCGTGAACTCATCACCATCATCAATAAGGATTACGGACTTAGTATCAATTTCAAGTTTGACACTACTTGCTCCACCATGAATAAATGAATTTCGCACCTTTTCGATGATAAATGAACGTAAATAACTAACTAACCCTTTCCCCCAAATAGCTTCAACGCACGAATGCTTAAGGGCGTCACCAATCAATTCATTTTCGTTTGACCAAACTGAATCAATAGACACATTATGTGCAGCCAATCCCAACGACAATAAATGCTCATGTTCTTCACCAATTTCACGCCCTAACTCATTTTCAATTTGAGCACGTCTTTCTGCTACTTCTTTCCATTTCTGTAGGATTTCTGAGGTAAATCGAGATTCATCATTATCAATTTGCTTACCATGCTTGTAACACATCCAAATACCGTTGCGAACTGACTTACGTTCTTCAGAGGACATATTTGGGTCATATCTCCTAGCTCCTCTTCCTGGTGCAGCTGCAAATATATGACAAGCCATACCCGTACGATCGACTGATTCGTCAGACTCATCACTAGCACCAGAAGTTGGAGCACGACACGAAGGAAAAGAACATTTATTTCCAGCTCTGTCTTTTAAAGTATCTTTGGTTTTCTGAGTGAAATTATCTCTACTACTCACTACTAACTTCCTATAAATGTGCCGAAACTGCTAACGTCTTAGTATTTATGCGCTGCGCTGTTTGCAGGGCATAAATCGCTTGTTGGACTTGGCCGATGCCTCATCCAGATTAATTGGTATGCTTCATGCTATAGGAATTTGCTTTTTTTGAGGCAAGGTCTGAGCTGCAGAGCTGTTTTGAGCAAATAATATTGCGTGGTTTCTGCGTATTTCATTGAAAATCCTTTGTCATGGTTGTGTTCCATCGCATCTTTTTTAAGTCTAGCTGATTCGAGCAGGCTTAATCATTCCACTAAATCGCAGTTAAGCTCCGCGCAGCGGCTTAGTTCAACATTTTATTCGTGCGCATGCGCGTTTACCTCATTGGACCAGTAAAAACGCACACGGTTAACTATCTGTATGCAAAGAACTTATCAGCTTTCTGCCAAATACACTATCTGGAAAAACGCACATGCGCGTTTTCCAAGCCTATTAACTAAAAGCCAGATACTATAGTTATTTGATTTTATAGCGTTTTATTTGTTTCAGATGGAGTTGATGCGCACTGATATTGTCTTCAAATCATTCAAAAATACCTAAATTTAAATATGACTGTATACCCATACATTGTTAGTCGATTTATGGTAGGGCCAAACATAGGTAACTAGATGAGAATTTGTATGGCAACAGGTGTAGGAATTTTCGATTGAGCTAACGAGCCGAAACACGGAATAGAGCAATAGCTTTTTAGCTAAACGAACAGCAGAAGTGTTAATTAAGATTGGCATTGTTGCAACTGTGACCGTTGGCGGCATGGATGCCGTCGTCGAGCCCTCAGGGACGAGTTTATGGCGAGTCACAGGGGAAACAATGACAATTCATGCTGCAAACTGACAACAAAGTTATCTTGCTTTGGGGCAGAAGTAAGTTAAACCAACCTATCGGATCTAATTGCATCCTGATGTGAATCTTGCAGGTTCAGTCCAGGCTAATTCACCTTTTGTCATCTGCATGTCATCTAAACTTCATCATTCGGTCAAAGCCCCCCACTAAGCTCATATTCGTTAACAGCCTAATGGGGTGAATACGAGATGACAGGATTTAATTTCAGGAAACTTGAGAGGTCTACGCGGGAAGAGATAAATGACCCCAGCCTTTCTCCTCCCATCTTTAATCGCTCAACACAAACGCCAACATTAGCACCAACATCCTCAAATCAATTCAATTGTGCCGCGATTACCCCATCCGCATTAACTTCAGCCCATACAGCAAGCATCACAGTTAACGCCCTCTGGTTGTCAGATATCCATTTAGGCTGTAAGGATTGCAAGGCTGACTACCTGCTCAGCTTGCTTGAAACCGTGCGTTGTCAGCACTTGTATCTGGTCGGTGACATAGTCGATTTATGGGCGTTGAAACGTAAGCTACACTGGCCCGATAGCCACAATAAGGTACTGCAGAAATTCATTGAACTGGCACAAAACGGCACCCAAGTGATTTATCTGCCGGGCAACCACGACGAACTGATTAAACCCTACGCCGAGCTAAGCCTGTGGAATATTAAAATTGCCCGCCAACATATTCACCACGGAATTGGCGGCCATAAACTCTTGATGCTCCACGGGGATCAGTTTGATGCCGATGTGTGTGTCGGCCGTTTCTACGCCATATTGGGCGACCATTTATATGACCTATTATTGTTCCTCAATCGCAATCTCCATAGCTTGCGGGAACGCTTAGGTTACCCCTATTGGTCACTGGCAAGTTATATCAAGTCCAAAGTGGGCAAGGCTCAAGCCGCTATTGGACATTACCGTCAAGCAGTACTCAACTATGCCCAGCACTTTGATGTTGACGGTGTGATCTGCGGTCATATCCATCAGCCCGAACTCTCGACTCACCCCAGAGCCGCCCAATATTACTCACCACTCAGTCCCCCAGAAAAGAGGCAGATCATCTACGCCAACGACGGTGACTGGGTCGAAAACTGCAGTTTAATCACAGAAACCTTAAGCGGCGAATTACAACTTTGCCGCTGGAACGAGCAAACGCTCAAGCTCGATATTCTCAACAGTATAGCGCTGGTACAACAGCCGCCTGAGATGCACAAAGACAAGCAACAAAAAACGGCAGCGCAGCAAATGCCAAACATAAATACCGGCGAAACTCGCCCAAGGGATGTTGCCTAACACTATGAATCAATTACATAACGCTATGGAATACAATGAAAAAACGCTAAACAGCAACCTTAGCCATAACAAGCATACTGTGCCGTTTAAGGCGAATAACATGATTTTTACCGTTGATAATGTGGTTGAACAAAATCTACCAGCGATCAATGACAAACCTTGGCTCGCTAAACCTGCCAAGGCCATGCTGCGTTACCTGCTCAATGAAAAACAGTGCAACGATATCGCCAATCAATATACCTATTTACAGGGCGTAGACTTTGTCGAACAAATGCTGGCGAGTTTTGACTTTAGTTTTACCGTGCCTGCCAACGAAATAGAAAATATTCCCTGTGAAGGCCGAGTGGTCATATTCGCGAACCATCCTATAGGTTCACTCGATGCATTAGCGCTCATCAAACTCATCAGTGAAGTTCGCCCTGATATTAAAGTCGTCGCGAATGAACTCTTGATGGCGCTGGAACCGCTGCACTCAATCCTACTGCCAGTGCGCAATATGACCGGCGGCACACCGAAACAGCATTTAGAAAAAATCCACCAGCACCTGCGTAACGAAGGCGCAGTGCTGATTTTTCCGTCGGGCGAAGTCTCGCGTCTGCGTCCTAACGGCGTGCGTGATACCCAATGGCACTCAGGCTTTTTAAAGATGGCGATTTCCTGCAATGCGCCCCTACTGCCAATATTTTTAGATGCCAAAAACTCTGCCACTTTCTACGGCGCATCTATGATTTACAAGCCACTTGCGACACTGCTGCTAGTGAAGGAAATGTTCAAGCAGGCTAAACGTAATATGCCGATCCGCATTGGCGAGCTCATTCCCAATGAAGCCGTACGCTCAATGGACTTTCCACTCAAGACAAAGATAAAACTGCTTAAAAATCACTTGTATCGTATCGGCAAAGATAAAGATCCACTGTTTATCACCCAGAGTGCCATCGCCCATCCCGAGTCGCGCCGTGAACTGCAGGCCGCACTTCAGCAGTGTGAACTCCTGGGGGAAACACAAGATAACAAGTTGATTTACCTATATCAGCACCACGACAGTAATCCCATCATGCGGGAAATTGGTCGCCTGCGGGAAATCGCCTTTCGCGCCGTCGGCGAAGGCACAGGCAAACGCCGCGATATCGACAAATACGATTCCTACTACCAGCATTTAGTGTTGTGGGATAAAGCGCAGTTTGAAATCGTCGGCGCCTATCGATTTGCCAGTGGCGACCAAGTGTTAGCGAAATACGGCGATAACGCCCTCTACAGCCAATCCCTGTTTCAATACGCCGACAGCTTTATGCCCTTTGTGAAGCAAGGGTTAGAACTCGGTCGCAGCTTTGTGCAGCCTAAATATTGGGGTAAACGCAGTTTAGACTATCTGTGGTTTGGCATTGGGGCTTATCTCGCCAAGCATCCTGAATATCGTTATCTATTTGGCCCTGTGTCCATCAGCAATCAACTGCCTGGAAGTGCTAGGGAAATGCTAGTGCACTTCTATGCGCGGGAATTTGCACCTGCACAGCAGATGGCAGTTTCCATGTCGCCCTTTGGCTTATCTAAATCCCAAAAAGCTAAGTTAGATGACTTGTATTTCTCCGAGGATTATCAGAGTAACTTTAAGCAACTCAAACAAGTGCTCGCGAGTATGGGGGCGGCCGTACCTACGCTCTACAAACAATATGGTGAACTGTGTAAAGCCGATGGGGTTAAGTTTCTCGCCTTTGGTATCGACGCCGACTTTGGCGATTGTATCGATGGCTTAGTGCTGGTGGACACCCACAAACTGAAAGGTAAAAAGTATCAACGCTACATAGGCGCACACTTGCCCGAATCGGAGCGGATGCCAATCACAGCGGATGATGAGCCAGAGGTCCAAGATCTTTGAGTTAAAACTTTGTAATGGGTGTTGGCTAAACTTGCACCACTCTGTTATAAGTAACTGTAATGCAGCGCATTAACAGAGCGCATCTTAGGATGCGCAAGCTTAACAGGGGATCATCATGCCGATCATTATCGCCGATATTATGAGTACCCGAGTCGTCACGGTTGAAATGGACGATCGATTAACTGTGGCGAAGGAAATCTTCGACCAAGCGAGCTTTCATCACTTGTTGGTCGTCGATGAGTACCAACTTGAAGGCGTGTTATCGGAGCGGGATCTATTGCGCGCGATTAGCCCGAACTTGGGCAGTAGCGCGGAAACCGCAAGAGACTTAGAAACTCTACAAAAACGTGTACATCAAGTGATGACGCGTAATCCGGTTACCGTCGCACCCCACATCAATTTAGACACGGCCACCCGCATGTTATTAGATAACGATATCGGCTGCTTACCCGTGTTAGAGGACGGTAAATTGGTTGGGATTGTTACTTGGAAAGACTTACTGCGGGCCTATTGTGAATACAGGACACAAAATCAAAGCGAGTGCTAATCCTAAGACTGCACTCGCTTCTGTTCTCAATAACTAAGTTCAAATCACTCAGTTTGCCTAACTTAAATCGCCCAACCACCCATATAAAACACCACTAAACCTAAAGTGATGGCAAGCACGCCTAACTTCAGTTTACGCCATTCGCCACTGCAAATACGGCCTACCACCAGTGTCACAAAACCCAGCATAATACCGGTAACGATATTACAGCTTAAGATGATAAACACAGCGCAGGTTAAGCCCGACATGGCATCAACTTTATCGTCAAAATCGAGTTTCGCCACATTACTCAGCATCAACAAACCCACATACATCAAAGCAGGCGCTGTCGCATAGGCAGGCACTAAATAGCTTAATGGTGCTAAAAACATCATCAATAAAAACAGTACGCCAACTATGGTAGCAGTTAAACCTGTCTTTCCGCCCGCTGCAGTACCCGCCGCCGACTCGATATACACAGCCGCTGGTGCACCGCCGACTAAACCTGCCACCATACTGCTGACTGAGTCTGAAGTTAAGGCTTTACCGCCGCCGACAATATTGTCGTCTTTATCGAGTAAATTAGCTTGGCCAGCCACAGCACGGATAGTGCCGGTCGCATCAAAAATCGCCGTCATCACTAACGCTAATACGATAGGCAAGACCACAGGATTAAAGGCACCCATAATATCGAGCTGACCAATCAGTGAATGCTCTGAGGTAAAATCAGGTAAAGCGAACAAACCTTGGTATTTAACGCTCGGATCGAACACTAAACCAAATACCGATAGCGCGATAATCACCAACAAAATACCACCAGGTACACCCCGGCGCTCTAAACCAATTGTCGCCGCTAAACCTATAACGGTAGCGATAACAGGTAAGCTGTTAATGTCGCCTAACTTCACAGGTAAGCCTGCGCTATTGGCCACAATCAACTGCACACTGTTAGTCGCAATCAAAAGTAAAAACAAGCCGATACCTATGCCTGTACCGTGGGCTATGCCCTTTGGTAAATTCGCCAGCACCCACTGGCGAATACCTGTCACACTCACAAGTGTGAACGTCACACCCATTAGGAAAATAGCGCCTAAGGTGACTGGAATCGACATTCCCTGACCTAGGACTAAGCTAAACGCAGTAAAGGCCGTGAGCGAAATAGCGCAGCCAATCGCCATAGGTAAGTTAGCCCATAAACCCATGAGCAAAGAACCAAATGAAGCAATTAAACAGGTGGCGATAAACACGGCGCCGGGATCAAATCCCGCTTGGCCTAACATGTTAGGCACCACAATCACTGAGTAGACCATAGCGAGGAAGGTTGTGAATCCCGCAATCACTTCTTGGCGAACTGTGCTGCCACGTTGTTGAATAGAAAAATAACGGTCCAGAAACGAACCAGAGGATACGGCTGTTGAACTCAATTGCTCAGACATAATATTGTTATACCTTGTGATCTCTTAAAATGGGGTCGGTACCAATTACCCTAAAACGCAATTGGCGACGCTGGCTGCGGCAGATTAGAGCCCCAAATCCATCAGACTTGGGTGAGAGATCCACATCATTTTCCTACTGTGGGAAAAATCCATGATCTGCAAGCAGTGATGCCTCGCGATGATTAAAAAGCCATTAACCATGTAGACGCAGCCGTTGTTGGCCGCGGATGATACTGGAATCTCCCAAAGATAGCTAAGACATCGCCTACACTTCGATAAAAAATTAGCGGCAAAAACTGAAATCTGTTGTTTAAAAAAACGCCTAAACCTATGTAATAACTGCTACTTAATATCACATTAATCACGATAAGAGTCTGCCAGTGCCGCGTAAACGTACGCTAACTTCCCCCCTCCTTCATCTCCCAATATTAGAATATGGCAAGTCAACCAAACCTTGATACTGTGTATTGATACTTGGCGTATTAACGTTTCAGTGGTTGTTGTTCAGGAGCCACACTTACGCTTTCTGTAACGAACACCTCGTCATTCACACCGCCTGCGTGAATATGCGATCTTGGTAGCTTTATTGAACAAAAAATTACTCTGCTTTTACAGCCACATCAATATGACTTATGCTTAGAGGCACTGATGGGACTACACTTAGCTGACTATGAAAGAAAAAGGATTGGGTATGGACGAAAGGCGTAAGTTTTCGCGGATTCTATTTGCCACGAGCGCACATCTACAACAAGGTGGTGCACAGTGGGAGACGACCATTCTCGATTTGAGTCTAAATGGCGCCTTGGTAGAAGAACCGCAAAATTTTATTAATTCGGGTGATGCTATTACCCTCAGTTTTGCCTTACCAGAATCTGACATTGAGATCCGTATGGAAACTGAGTTGGTCCATCAAAAAAATGCCCAATTAGGTTTGAAGTGTAACTTTATCGATGTTGATAGTATCAGCCACCTAAAACGTATGGTGGAACTGAACCTAGGTGATGCTTCTTTGCTGAATCGTGAACTCATGTTGTTTATCGAAAAACACAATATCACAGATTAAGACACTCGCTCACAGACACAAACAGCGCCTAATGGCGCTGTTTTGCTTGCAGGTGTTAACTCACTTCGCGAGCATTTGATGCTAAATCGCTTCTAGCGCTTCGGATAACTTAGAAACACCCACCACTTCCATCCCAGCAGGAGGCTTTTTCGGCACATTGGCCTTGGGCACGATTGCTCGCTTAAAACCATGCTTAGCGGCTTCGATTAATCGCTCTTGCCCATTGGGCACAGGACGAATTTCGCCGGACAGCCCGACCTCACCAAAGGCCACTAAATCGCTAGGCAAAATATCACCGCGAAAACTCGATACCATAGCAAGCAGCAAGGTTAAGTCGGCACTGGTTTCAGTCACTTTCACGCCGCCCACCACGTTAACAAACACGTCCTGATCCGACATCTGCAAACCACCATGGCGGTGCATTACGGCAAGCAACATGGCCAAACGGTTTGCATCCATACCCACAGCCACGCGGCGCGGGTTAGACATGGCCGAGTTATCCACCAGCACTTGCAGCTCCACCAGCAAGGGCCGCGTGCCTTCCCAAACCACCATGACAAGCGATCCAGAAGATTCTTCTTCACCACGAGAAAGGAAGATTGCCGAAGGATTGGCGACTTCCTTTAAGCCGCGCTCTGTCATGGCAAATACGCCTAATTCATTGATCGCGCCAAAACGATTTTTATGGGAGCGCAAGGTGCGGTAACGACTATCGCTATCCCCTTCGAACATCACAGAGCAGTCGATACAATGCTCCAATACCTTGGGCCCAGCCAAACTGCCATCTTTGGTTACATGGCCGACCATGATCACGGCAATGCCATTTTCTTTCGCAAAACGGGTTAAGTAAGAAGCGGATTCACGCACCTGCGACACACTGCCAGGGCTCGATGCCACATCACTCATGTGCATCACTTGAATCGAGTCAACAACGATGACTTTAGGCAATTCTTTAAGGGCAACTTCGCAAATTTGCTCGACGCTGGTTTCAGACAACATCCGCAATTTATTGGTTGGTAAACCAAGGCGATGGGCGCGCATAGCTACCTGCTGCAACGATTCTTCACCCGTGACATACAGTGCAGGCATTTGCTCGGCCAGATGACACAGAGTTTGCAATAAAAGCGTACTCTTACCTGCGCCTGGATGTCCGCCTATCAAAATGGCAGAACCTGGTACAATCCCACCACCGAGCACTCGATCTAATTCGCCAAAATGACTCAAGATCCGCGGTAAGGCATTGAGATCGATTTGATCTAATGTCTTCACTTCATTGCTGCTTGCTCCGGCATAACCGACAAACTTAGTGCTGCGCCCAGGCGAAGCTGCACCGAGCCTCACCTCAGTGATCGTATTCCATTCCTGACAAGCGCTACACTGCCCTTGCCAACGGGGAAAGTCTTGCCCACACTCATTACATACGTACGCCGTTTTATTCTTTGCCATAACTCATTAAAATCTGTATAAAATCAATTTAAGTAACTGCGAATACTGCCGACATAAGACTAACAGCCCAATACAAAATAAGCATTAAAAAGAACCCTACATGAGTCTAGATAACCATAGTGCACTCATCGAACAGCTCAAGCCATTGCTCATGGAACCTAACTTCCAAGAGATTTTCCAGCAGCTGACGATAGATGAAACCAATTCGACCCGTTTTCTAGTGAAAATGGAACTCAGTCGTTTGGCTTCACCATGCACGCGAATTATCGATCTCAGGGATAAATCAGAGCTTCCTTGTGTTGAAGTGATGTTAGGTCAACAGCGACATTTTTTAGATGAACCCGCCAAAAACAGTATGCATGAGGCCATGTCACTGTTTCGCAACCAATATACCTTGGGAGTATACGAGTATGTGCTCAATGCTCACCAACAACGTCGGTTAAAGTTGCGCCAAAATATCACGCAAGTGGAAGCCGCTGAGTCAGAGCCTTTTATGGTGCCCGGCGTGGTATTAGGCAGTTATTTCAACCGCACAGAAGAGCGGATGAATTACAGTATTCGCATCGCAGCATCGCAAACCGGCCGTGGTGAAGTACAAGGGATAACTGCAGATTTATCCGTAGGTGGTGCCCGTATTCGTCTTGCAGCCAACCATCCCTTCGATCTCGACCATCCCATTAAAATAAAGTTGCTGGAACTCAGTGAAGAGTTTTACTATCCCGATCTCCAGCTCGGTGTTGACTATGAGGTTGTCGATAGCCAAACCAATGGCGAATACATTTGGTTAAGACTCAAGCGTATTGGGGGCAGCGAAGCCTTAAGTGAAATGCTTGGCAATTTAATCCGCGGCTACAAACTGCGTTACAAAGTAGATGTGAATGATGTGATAGTAACTGCATCTGGACTCGGATTTGAGCGTCATTATTTACCCCATTTGCCGCACTTACCTTTATATTTCAATACTCAAACTCAAGGTTTGAGCCACATGCTACTCAGCCGAGATAACCAGCAGATAGTGCATTATTTTCAAGATGAAAATGATGTGAGCCAGTTACCAGCCATGCTGACGCCAAGCCGTTTATCTGCGCTACTTAATCATCCTGAAAATCCCGACCATGGGCTGTTTTTTAGCTTTACCTATAATGCCCAAGGTTGCTTATATTTTTACTCTGCCACCTTAGCAGAGCTTAAAGCTAAGGGCATGATGCCTTTATTTTTAGGCTTTGCATCGACCAAGCCCAGCTGGCGGATCTTCAAAGTCACCCAAGATAAAATTTATCATGATAAGGGTTATCGACGTGCGACCCTCCCTGGAGATGAAGCAAAATTTAGCCCATTGGTCGAACAACAATTATCACAATTTAGTCATTTGCTTCAGCTCATCGAAATCAGCAACGAAGATACCAGAGGCCATTACAAAGCTTGGCAAGACGATAGTAATGCCAACGCCCTAAAAACCTTTGGTCAACAAAGACTGACCACCAATCAAATTAAGTTAGTTTCCATGCAGTTTAGCGAGCGACGCCAAGAAGCGCGTTTCGCCTTTAAAACCTTAGTCAATGTGACTCAAGACAAGCACAAAGCCACGGGCATTACTTTAGATATTTCAAGCCGAGGCATGCAATTAACCTTGGATAATCCTGCCGATTTTTCATCAAATAAACCACTACTGTTAAGCTTCCCAAAGCTCCAAACCATTGCAGGCAAAACACAGCTAGATAACCTCCCCTACCGCTTAGTACGTACCCGCAAGAATGGTGTAACCTTGCATTTAACCGCCGTTATGGGCCATACGCCCCATGTTGGAGTGGAATTTTTAAATAAACTTATTGCCCATAACAAAGAAAAATTAGAGCAACTCACCGAAAACAATAGTGAAATCAAAGAACTTGCTGACGGTTTAAAAAATATTTTGATGCATGATTTACATTCTGTGCCCTATTTTGTTGAAAAAACGACAAAATCAGCCCAAGTCGCTTGTTTAGGCGTTGGTACACAACAGGATGAGATCAGCGATATTTTTGCCGCAGGCACCTCAGATACCCTGCAATATAATTTAGCGCCACTGCTAAAAGACGGTTTTTTTAAGCGAGATATTCTCGAACCTATCCGTCAAATGAAACCCCAACAGGACATGGATTTTATTGAAGTGTTTATTCAGTTAATTCGCCAATCTCGCGGAAAAATCTTTTTAAAGTGCACTCTTGCAACTGAAATCGGCGATGTCGAAGCACAGATAACCTTTATCAATCAGAGCAAAGCACTAGGCAGGTTTCTCGCCCTACGGATTTATCGCGGCGCGACAGAGAAGCCTGATATGAACTACCTACGCCGTGAATTGGAATACATTAATATTCATGCAAACCATAAAGCTAAGCAGTTAGAAGAACAGTTATGGCGTGTGATTGGTGTCGGCGAACTGTTAGATATTACCCAAGAAGTTGAATTAAGATACCCAGTACTTCATAAAAAGCAGTCTTAATTGTTTAATACCGCCAGATCAAAACTTAAATACCAATCCCTTATCTTAGGAAAATGATCACTGGTGGCATCTAAATGCGTCAGCATATCTGCATGACCATAGTCATGCTTAAAGCCATTATCCTTAGAGAGAAGCGTCGATTTAACCCGTTTAAAACCACACTCTACGACCATATCCGCCACATCTTCTGGATGCCCCAACACAGTATCGTTTTGCCCTGAGATAAACCAAGCTGGTGGCCAATGAGCATGCTTTGCCGCTTTCGCATAATCAAACCCATCATCGTGATCGATCCAATCACCCCGCACCCAATCGATACTTTGAACTAATGAGGCGCGACTTTCATTATCCATACCAATACGCAGCTTATCGGCGGCGAGGTAACCTTGGCCCATCGCTAAACCTGGCGCTAAACGATTCCAAAAAACATCAACCATTAACCACTTTTTGAAGGACTTAACCCGAATTGTCCGTTTGCTACCGAAAGTAAGCAGTGAACGAACGCTTTGCTGCAAATCAGGATATCGGGCCAAACTACTCGCCATCAACACGCCGCCCCATGAATGGGCGCACCAATGCACCTGCAAAGGCGCCACGGCTTTACGAGCCGTGGCGCCTTTGCAGACTTTTTGATGTAAATCGAGAATCGCCTGCTGCACTAAAGGTAACTGCTCGCGGATCACTTCACCCTGCCCTAAGGTAAAATCACGATCGATTTTAGGCAAGCTGAGCCCTCTTCCTGCAGTATCCAGCACATACACCACAAATCCCGCCTTAGCTAAATAACAACCAAGACCACGGCCACTCTGGCTATAAAACACTCGACCGTTAGACATAGCACCATGAAGCATGAGGATAGGCGTTTTAGAAAAATCAGGCGCAGCCGGTAATAACTGGCGTAGATGCAGTTGACCATCGCGGTACGGCAGGTAGATTGAAGACTGTGAAATGGTCGAAATTGAGCCTTGGGCGAGCTGAGTCAAAATAAGTCACTGGTAGTTTATCAATATCCCTAAACTACCAGCTCATCAATAAAAGACAAGAGTCCTTACTCTAACTCAGTCTCTATCCAGACTTATATTTAAATAAATGAATAACCTAGATTTGTAGCAGATAAGGTAGAACCCGCAGGTCGAGATGGCAAATATTGGCATCCGCCGCCGCTGCCAGCTTAGGTTTGGCATGGAAAGCGATACCAAAATCCGCTGCCATCACCATAGGAATATCATTCGCGCCATCGCCGATCGCGACTCTTTGGCCTTTTGGAATTTGCCACTGCTCACTGCAACGCTCAACCACATCCGCCTTAAACTGCGCATCCACAACTTTACCTGTTACTTCACCCGCAAGTTTACCATCAGTGATCACTAACTCATTAGCAAAGGCCGCATCTAAGTTTAAAAGCTGCCTTAAATGGCCAACAAAAGGAGTAAAGCCGCCAGATGCAACCACTAAACGCCAGCCATGGGATTTAAGCTCTAAAAGCATAAGCTCAAGCCCAGGCATCAAAGGCAAGTTGTCGCACAAGGTCGTTATAATTCTGGCATCGGCGCCCTTAAGCTGTGCCACACGCTGACGCAGACTCTGCTCAAAATCTAGCTCACCTTGCATAGCACGTTCAGTAATCGCCGCCACGCGCTCACCCACGCCTGCCATGGCCGCTAATTCATCAATACATTCAATCTGAATCGCAGTGGAATCCATATCCATCACTAATAAACCGGGCTGATTCAAGCGAGGCAAATCAAAATTGATGACATGCAGCTCAGCTAAAGATTGCGGGAATGCCGCTAACTGCGCCTGAGAAGGCAAATTTACCAGTGCCAACTCGATACAATGTAAACCAACTTGTCGTTCGATATGGGCGATACCGATAACGTTAGACTGAGATAATTGCGCTATCCATGCCGATATTGTCGCCTCTACCACGGCATCTTGATAAATAATTCGCACACGTGAAACACCTGCGGGGTTTGCTGACTCTTGATAACGTTCAAACACTTGCCCTTGGCGTTCAAACCTTGGGGAATGGTCAGAGACTAACCACAAAAAAAGCGCATCTTGGTTCAAGCTTTCCATCGGACTTAAATTCTCCAACTATCGGGCTCACTCAGAATCAATTATGATTAGGCAAGCGCTCTACATTTTAAGGGTCAAAGTGTTATATCTTAAAGGGCTAAAGAAAAGCCATAAAATCAGTAGACTGATCCAAATTGCCGCCGCATTCGCCTTAATATTCGGCTTAGTGCAATTGTGGCAAACAAGCCTACTACAAGGTCAGCTGCTTCTAAAGTCCCAAACTCAAAAGATGGCCAGATTACTGGTACAGCAAACCGCTTATGGTGCCGCACCCGCGCTACAACTGCAAAATGACGAGCAGTTGCAATGGCTCGCCAGCGCTTTAGTGGAAGATCCTAAGGTGATGTCCGCCGCCATCTTCAGTGACCAAGGCATGCGGCTATCCTTCGCTCAAAGCATCACTAAGGATGTAGTTGATCCTGACTCTGAAGATATGAATTTGCTGCTAAGCAAATATCCTCCCTATGTAGAGCCCGTGATCCAAGAAGGGAAAAATCTAGGTTATGTCGAAGTTAGGCTTGATACCAAGTTATTTTTCAACGAAATCAAAGAAGCCCATAATTTAAACATGGAGCAACAACAAATCATGCTGTTGGTTGCAGGCTTGATTGGTATGTTGCTTTCGCGCTCTTTGTCTTTCAAACGTGCCGACTTCGACCGCCGCCGCTTTCGGGTTACGTTGCGTCAAGCGCCGAAAAAACCTAAGAAACGATCCATAGCTGAAGAGCCATCAGAAAGTGTTAATGATGGTTTGGCGCAAGAGCTAAACGAAGATCAACCGGTGGCAACCACTGATAACCCACAAGAGAAAGTGACTAAGCCCACTAAGGCACCAAAAGCAGTGACAGAGGCAAATACCGATAAGCTCACTCAGACCAGCGTGCAAACTAAGGCCGAAAAAACGTCAGAAAAATCATTGGAATTACAGGATAATACAGCAGTTGAAAACGCGGCAAACGATGCGGAACAAGCGGCACCTGTTAAGGTTAAACCTAAAGTGAAAAGTGTCCGTCGGGTAAAACACGCGACTAAATCAACAGCAACAGCAGCAGCCGAAACCTCGACGCCAAAAACACCCAGTGAACCAAGTGATCTCGACACAGATTCAACAGGTTAATCTCTATTTCGATAGATAAGGCAAATCACTAATCTATTGATAGCCAAGCTCTAGATAAGCCATAAACAAGCAATTTCTAATAACCAAACCATTAATAATAAAGTTGAATAGAAAAGCCGCTAAAAATTGGCATAAAAAAGGGTTCGCATTGCGAACCCTTTTTCAGTAGCACACTCTTACAGCGTAACAGTTACAGTGTAATCGCCGCTTCTAATGTCATGATGATCATGTCATTGAATGTGGTTTGACGTTCTTCTGCAGAAGTCTTTTCACCGGTGCGGATATGATCAGATACAGTCACAACGCACAGGGCACGCGCACCAAACTCATGGGCAACGCCGTACAAACCAGCCGCTTCCATTTCAACGCCTAATACGCCCATCTTCTCCATCACGTCAAACATTTGTGGATCAGGAGTATAGAACAGGTCCGCAGAGAAAATGTTACCTACGCGAACTTTAGTGCCACGAGCTTTCGCAGATTCGATAACCGCATTCATCAGCTCATAGTTAGCGATAGCGGCAAAATCTTGGCCTTTAAAACGTAAACGGTTAACCGCTGAGTCAGTACATGCACCCATACCGATGATCACGTCACGTACTTTAACGTCAGTGCTGATCGCACCACAAGTACCCACACGGATCAGGTTCTTAACGCCGTAATCACGAATTAATTCAGTTGCATAGATAGAGCATGAAGGAATACCCATGCCAGAACCCATTACTGAAATACGCTTACCTTTGTAAGTACCAGTAAAACCTAGCATGTTTCGAACATCAGTCACTTGCTCAACATTTTCTAAGAATGTTTCAGCAATATATTTTGCACGTAATGGATCGCCTGGAAACAGCATTGTCTCAGCGAATGCGCCCTCTACAGCATTAATGTGTGGTGTTGCCATCGAAATAACCCCTGTTTATTTTATTAAGACTTAAGTCTTTGTTTACTGGCGGCAAATGTCAGCCGCCAAATCGAAATAAATGCTAATTTGCCTAAAGGAAAGATTCACCATAGGCCATAGGTTCAAGCTTAAAGTGGCTAGCAATAGATTGACCGATATCGGCAAAGCTCTTACGACGCCCCAAAGAACCTGCTTTCAATCCAGCGCCAAAGGCTAATACTGGCACATATTCACGAGTATGATCCGTACCTTGCCATGTTGGATCGCAACCGTGATCCGCCGTTAAAATCAGCAGATCGTCTTCACCTAATAATGCGAGCATTTCAGGCAAACGGGCATCAAAATATTCCAGCCCTTTGGCGTAGCCAGCAACATCACGGCGATGACCGTAGTGAGAGTCGAAATCAACGAAGTTAGTAAACACGATAGTGTTATCACCCGCAGATTTCACTTCGGCTAAGGTCGCATCGAAAAGTGCTTCTAAGCCGTTCGCCTTCACTTTTTTAGTGATACCACAGTAAGCATAAATGTCGGCAATCTTGCCTACACTCACCACTTCACCGCCAGCCTCTTTCAGCTTATCGAGTACAGTTTTTGCAGGTGGCGCGAGCGAATAATCCTTACGATTGCCGGTACGGGCAAAATCACTTGGACCAGTACCATCAAATGGACGGGCAATGACGCGACCTATGTTGTAAGGCTCTAACTCTTCACGGGTTATTTCGCAAAGACGATAGAGATTGTCTAAACCGAAGGTTTCTTCATGACAAGCGATTTGGAATACTGAATCAGCAGAGGTGTAGAAAATAGGCTTGCCAGAGCGCATGTGCTCTTCGCCTAACTCTTCTAAAATGGTTGTACCTGAGGCATGGCAATTACCTAAGAATCCATCCAGACCTGCACGGGCTAAGATCTTATCCGTCAGTTCTTTAGGGAAAGAATTTTGGTGCTCGCTGAAATAACCCCACTCGAATAGTACGGGCACGCCCGCCATCTCCCAGTGACCGCTCGGCGTATCTTTACCCGAACTTAACTCTTGTGCATGACCATAAGCACCAATCAGCTCAACATTATCGCCAAAACCGGGGGCAAAGGCGCCAGTACTTTCCATCGCTGCATGGCCTAAACCTAAGCGCGCTAAGTTAGGTAATTTCAGCGGACCTTCGCGGCCAATATCGGCTTTGCCTTCGGCACATGCTTTAGCAATATGACCAAAGGTATCGGAACCGACATCACCAAAGCTTGCTGCATCAGCAGAAGCACCGACTCCAAAGGAGTCCAACATCATAATAATGGTACGTTTCATAATTCTTCCTTAAAGATCCGATGCACGAATATAGGCATAGATCTCAGGTGTTTTTTCTGGAGCGGTTTCACCAATGTGAATCGCTTTTTTCACCGCAAGTTCAGCTTCCGCGAAGGCGGCTTCAGACTGTGCATGGATAACGGCAATCGGAGTCGATGAATCTACTTTATCGCCTAAAGCACACACTTGAGTTAAGCCAACACTATAGTCTAGTGCATCACCGGGCTTACGGCGGCCGCCACCTAAGGTCACAACCGCTAAACCTAATTCACGGGTATCCATGCTATAGGCATAACCTTGCATATCGGCAAAAACTGGACGAATAATTTGTGATTGCGGTAGGTATTTACTGTAGTTTTCAACAAAATCGACTGGGCCACCAAGACCCGACACCATCTTGCCAAAGAGTTCTGCAGCGCGACCATTATCGAGCACACGATTCAGTTTAGCGCGAGCGTCGGCTTCATTGCTTGCAAGACCGCCCAGAAGCAACATCTCAGCGCAAAGACCCATAGTGACTTCATATAAACGCGGGTTACGGTAAGCACCCGTTAAAAAGTCAATGGCTTCTTTCACTTCAACCGCGTTACCGGCACAAGATGCAAGCACTTGATTCATATCGGTAAGCAAAGCTGTCGTTTTAGTGCCCGCGCCATTAGCAACAGCTGCAATACTGCGAGCTAATTCTTCAGATGCCTCATAGGTTGGCATAAAAGCACCACTACCAACTTTCACATCCATCGCTAGCGCATCTAAATTACAGGCTAATTTCTTAGACAGAATCGACGCTGTAATGAGGGAAATGGATTCAACGGTGGCGGTATTATCGCGGATAGAATAGAAACGTTTGTCGGCAGGAACGAGATCGCCTGTTTGACCAATAATCGCCACACCGACTTCTTTAACCACTTTACGGAACAATTCACTTGATGGCTCAGTTTGATAACCCGGAATGGCATCAAACTTATCGAGCGTGCCGCCCGTATGACCTAGGCCACGCCCAGAAATCATAGGTACATAACCACCACAAGCCGCAGCCATAGGGCCAAGCATAAGGCTAATCACATCGCCCACACCGCCAGTGCTGTGCTTGTCAATAACAGGGCCATTGAGTCCCAATGATTGCCAATTAAGTACAGTGCCAGAATCACGCATCGCTGTCGTTAAAGCGATTCTTTCATCCATATTCATGTCATTAAAGTACACAGCCATGCCTAATGCGGCAATCTGACCTTCGGACACTGCGTTAGTAGTGATGCCTTGAACAAAAAACTGTATTTCTGCGGAACTTAGCGCTAAACCATTACGTTTTTTACGAATAATCTCTTGAGCTAGAAACATGATACTGCCTCCAAGATAGGCACTAACAACCCTGTCGCTAGTGCTTATCTTTGCAATGAAACATCAAAACTGTAGCAATATTACAAGTTCATACTATCGAAGTTTTGAGTTTGCCAAATAGATTTAGGTCACACTTAATTAGGCTCGCTATACGCTGATAGTATTAATCAGCGATAGTTTGCAATTAATAGCCTTGAGTCGGCTTAGGCGCATCAGCTAATTCTAGTGTGTGTAACAAGCTGTTTAGTAAACTTGAAGCACCAAATCTAAAGGTACGTGGTGAAACCCAGTCAGCACCTAAAATACGCTCCGCAACACCGAGGAATTCAGCCGCTTGTGCAGCATCACGCACACCACCGGCAGGCTTGAAGCCTACTTTGGTATTCTTCTCGCTGATCACAGTTAACATGATTTCAGCCGCTTCAAGTGTGGCGTTTACAGGCACTTTACCAGTAGATGTTTTAATAAAGTCAGCACCCGCATCGATTGAAAGCTCAGATGCACGGCGGATAAGCGCAGGATCAGCTAACACGCCAGATTCGATGATGACTTTTAACAAGACTTCACCACAGGCTTCTTTACAGGCTTTAACTAATTCAAAACCAATTGTTTCATTGCCTTCCATCAGTGCGCGGTATGGGAATACCACGTCAACTTCGTCGGCACCATAGGCAACAGCGGCGCGAGTTTCTAGCACAGCAATGGCAATGTCATCATTGCCATGGGGGAAGTTAGTCACAGTGGCAATTTGGATATCTTCAGCACCGATTTCATCTAGCGTCTTGCGTGCAATCGGAATGAAACGTGGGTAAATGCAGATAGCGGCGGTATTGCCCGCAGCCGTTTTCGCTTTGTGGCACAGGTCGATCACTTTTTGATCTGTGTCGTCATCATTCAAAGTCGTTAAGTCCATTAACTCAATGGCGCGTTGTGCTGCTTTTTTTAAATCAGTCATAATAGCTCTCCAAAATAAAAATTAAATGAATAGAAATCAGTCGCATAAAAGCAACGCTTGAGAGGTGGCATTATTTTGATTATTTTTATATGGCCGGGCCTTCAGGCGGTGCCGAGTAATTTGCTTGTACAAACTACCTTGTTGTAGGTATTCAATCTTGCCTAAGTCATAAAGAACAATAGGCATCCTGACACTTAAAATAACTTATAAGTGACCACGACTTGAATCCTTGAAGACCGGAAGAGAGGATACGAATAAAATCTTGCTCCTACTTTTCCGCGAAAAATCCATTTTAGCGCGAGAAAAACACAAACCTTTATATAAACCCACTTGTTAGCCTAATAGGCTTAGATAAAGACTCATGGTAAAACAAAGATGGAGCCGCATAATGCGGCTCCAACAAGCAACTATGACAAGTAATTAGAACTTGTAAGTAGCTGTGAAGTAATGTGCCCAGCCAGTCGTATCTAGACCATAAGTGCCACCGTCTTTAAGCAGGTAAACATCTTTAAAGCCTTTCAGACCATAACCTAGAGCATAGTTATCTGAATGCCAGTATAGGCCAAAGAACACGTTGCCACCGTTAGTAGTGAAAGTCGTATTCTGATAAATGCCATTTGTGTCATAAGCATTTACTTCATCAGCACCAAATTGATAATCAACATAACCTTGGAATGACAGGAAGCTCTTGTTATCAAAGAAGTAGAAAGGTTTGAACCAGTTAGCAGAGAATTGATAACCATTCCAATCCTTAGCATTGATATCGTAAGTGGCATATAAGTTCATGCCAGTTTTACCTAACCAAGGTACCATAACATCAGCACCAACACCCCAGAAAGACATGTTTACATCGCCAGAACCATCTTTATTAAAAGCTCCGCCACCCCAGTTGAATAGAGTAGAAAAATAAACTTCTTGAATTGGACCAGCTGAAAGATCTAAGCCAGTGATTGCATCCAACGAAAAACGTGGTGCAAACTTCATAAACATCTTACTAGCGCCATCGACCTTGTCGCCAGAACCGCTATTGGCTAAATTGAACACATCAACATAACCATATAGGTCAACAACACCTTTACGGCCACCAAACTCCATTTCAAGGTAATTATGTTCTGCATCGGCACCTGGAGCAATTGGATGTTCATCAATTGCATACATAGCGTTGAACTGCATCCACTTGTAGTCAGTTGCATATATATCTGAACGATCAGCAGCAAATGCGTTGCCAGAGATTGCTGCTACTGCAGTAGCGGCTAAAGCTAAAGTTTTAACGTTTTTCATCATCAACCCCATTTATCTTGTTTGCTACCATCGAGGGTAGCGTTCTTTTTGTGGCGTTCGCATTCTACCTAGATTAAAAAAAATCTCAATAATCTAGCGTAAAATCACAAACACAAAATTCTTAATTGTGAACAAAGTCGCGACTTCTGCATTACGATTAATTAACGTAACCGTAGACTCACGACATTTAAGACAGAATGACAGCTACACTTCAGTTGCATTCTGTATCTTTCAATTGGAGAAACTATTCACTACAGGAATCACTACTGGAAAATGGTTGAATTAACTTAGGCCCTGCCCTGCATGGTCAGGACCCAGTTAGTGGGGTTTCCCCCTGCTGTTGTTACTTAGATAGCTAAGAACAAACCAGCAAGTGTTGCGCTCATTAAGTTAGCTAAAGAGCCGGCGATAACCGCACGAATACCCATTGTAGCTAAATCATGACGACGGTTAGGAGCCATAGCACCTAAACCACCAAGCAAAATCGCGATTGAAGACAAGTTAGCGAAACCACACAGAGCAAACGAAATAATCGCTTGTGTTCTATGAGTCATCACAGCTTGAGTTTCAGCAACGCATAACGGCAGGCCTTTAACAACTTCAGCAGCAACCGCTGTACAAGTAGTGGCAGCATCAGAGATATATGGAGCAAAGTTTAAGTAAGCAACGAATTCGTTAACAATGATCTTTTGACCGATGAAAGAACCTGCTACTAATGCTTCATTCCAAGGCACACCGATAAGGAATGCTAATGGCATAAACACATAGCCAAGGATCAGTTCAAGTGTTAAACCTTCAACGCCAAACCAACCACCCACACCACCAATAATGCCGTTGACCATAGCGATCAAACCAACGAAGGCTAACAACATAGCGCCTACGTTTAAGGCTAAATGCATACCAGATGAAGCACCTGCAGCAGCGGCGTCTAATACGTTAGCTGGTTTGTCAGGATCTTCTGGTAAATCGCTCATGTCATTTTTAGCAGCTTCAGTTTCAGGGTGCATCAGTTTAGCCATTAATAGACCACCTGGTGCTGCCATGAATGAAGCGGCAACTAAGTATTCGATAGGTACACCCATCTGCGCGTAACCAGCCAATACTGAACCCGCGATTGATGCCAAACCACCCACCATGATCGCAAACAGTTCAGACTGCGTCATAGTTGGAATGAATGGGCGAACCACTAATGGGGCTTCAGTCTGACCAACGAAGATGTTAGCAGTTGCTGACATAGATTCAGTACGGCTTGTGCCCAATGCCTTTTGTAAACCACCACCGATGATACGGATGATCCACTGCATAACGCCTAAGTAATATAGAACCGCAATCAGAGAAGAGAAGAACACAATAACGGGTAACACGTTAACTGCGAAGATAAAGCCAAGTTTGAAGTTAGCTAAATCACCAAACAGGAAACCGATACCGTTTTGTGCGTAACCAATAACGCTAGAAACCGCATCAGACATCCCTTTCAGAATGTCTTTACCAACTGGAACATACAGTACAAAACCACCGAAGGCAGCTTGGATAGCTAACGCGCCACCCACTGTACGTAAATTAATTGCTTTTTTGTTATTCGATAGGAGGAAACCTATCGCAAGTAGGGTGACCACCCCTACTAAACTCATTAATATATCCATTAACCATCACCCTATTGTTAACACTTTTTAATTATGTTGTTAATCAACCTATTTCCGAGTCAGATTATACCCGAGGCAAAGTCGAAAATCGTCGTTTTGATCATATTTTTGGAGTTTAATTTCAATCGCTTAGTGCAGAATGCTAGTGCGACCTACACCTGTTTATTTAAAAACAGCTAAAGGTCAAACAGTTGCATTACATTCGACACCAAGTGTTCTGATATTAGAACACTTGATTTTTTTTGCAAATTGGCAATTTTGTCTATAAAAAGAACAAGGTTAGCGGGCTGGTTACGTTTTTCAGTAACATTTATCGGTGTCATTGCAGGAGAGTCAGTCTCAAGTATGAAGTGCTGAAGTGGTAATTCGCTGACAGTTTTAAGCAATTTTTTGGCATTAGGGTTCATAATCAAACCACCAATTCCCAGCTTAAAACCTAATTTGATATATTCCAGTGCAATTTCAGTACTGCCAGAAAAAGCATGTATCACACCGCCTCTAGGCAATTGATGCTTTTTCAAACACCCTAAAACCTCTGAATGTGCTTTTACGCTATGAATAATAACAGGCAGATTAACGGACTTAGCTAAAGCTAATTGTGCCTCAAAAAACGCTAGCTGCTGAGGCCAGGTTGAGGAATAGAGCTTATCTAAGCCACATTCACCAATAGCAACAAAGCGAGGACATTCTAGTAACGCCGAAACTTGAGATGTTAATGCTAAGATCCCAGCATCAACATCCTCTGGACAAAACCAAGGATGAATACCAAGGGCAAAATAAGTTTGGTATTGTTCGGCAACGGCGAGCTGTTTGTACCAGTGCTGCGGCGACACACCGGGAATAATCAGATTATCTACGCCAACACTGTGCATTCGCAACACCACATCGTCGCGGTCAACATCAAACTCAGCAAAATCCAAATGGGCGTGGGTATCAATCACAGTAAATGCCTCACTTTGCGGTCGATTTACCAATTGAATGAGGTTCAGGTGGTGATACGGTTTCGTCAACCACCAAAGCTTTGGCGCATTTTACCGCTAATGGAGGATCTTCAAGGCGTGGCATGCAACAGCGACGATTTTCAGGTGTCAGCCCCATTCGGTCACACCAATGAATATAAGCCTGCCATGTTTTTGTGATCCAATTCGCCATCATTCACATCCAGAACCGATTTTTAATTTTCATTAGATACAAAAATGGCGGTGAATTCACCGCCATTTCAACCACTATTCTAGACCGAACCCTATTAATGTTCGCGGGTTTTCGCAAACTCAATATCAGGATATCTTTCCATCGAAAGATTAAGGTTAACCATAGTTGGCGCAATATAGGTTAAGTTATCGCCACCATCGAGAGCCAAGTTTTGGCTACACTTACGGCGGAACTCTTCAAGCTTACGCTCATCCTTACAATAAACCCAGCGAGCTGTCGACACGCTAATACCTTCGTAAATAGCTTCGACGTTATATTCACTCTTCAGACGACCAACAACCACTTCAAACTGCAGTACACCCACAGCGCCAACAATCAAATCGTTAGTATCAATTGGGCGGAATACTTGTACAGCACCTTCTTCAGATAACTGTACTAAGCCTTTTAAGAGTTGCTTCTGTTTAAGCGGATCGCGCAAACGAATACGGCGGAACATTTCAGGGGCGAAGTTAGGTACGCCAGTGAAACGGAATTTTTCACCTTGGGTAAACGTATCGCCAATACGGATAGTGCCATGGTTATGTAAACCGATGATATCGCCTGGGTAAGCTTCTTCAGCACGCTCACGATCGCCCGCCATAAAGGTCAATGCATCGCTAACGTTAACATCTTTACCAATACGCACATGGTGCATTTTCATGCCTTGCTCGTAACGGCCTGAACACACACGCATAAAGGCGACACGGTCACGGTGTTTAGGATCCATGTTTGCTTGGATCTTAAATACAAAACCGGTGAATTTTTCTTCGTCAGGCATGATCACTCGCACATCGCTTTCGCGAGGAAGTGGCTTAGGTGCCCACTCAACGATACCGTCAAGAATATGGTCCACACCGAAGTTACCTAAAGCAGTACCAAAAAATACTGGGGTCAACTCACCTTTCAAAAAAGCCGCATGGTCAAACTCATTTGACGCGCCACGTACTAATTCCATCTCATCACGCAAATCGGCGGCATAACTGCCAATCGCTTTCTCAAGATCAGGATTATTAATGCCTTTAATCACTCGACGTTCTTGGATCGTATGTCCCATGCCGCCTTGATACAAGACCACTTCATCACGCAGTATGTGGTAAATACCTTTAAATTCTTTACCGCTGCCAATAGGCCAAGTAATAGGTGCACAGGCAATATTCAGCACGTTTTCGACTTCATCCATCAGATCAATAGGATCACGGATATCGCGGTCGAGTTTGTTCATAAAGGTCACAATCGGCGTATCACGCAGACGTGTCACTTCCATCAACTTGATCGTACGGTCTTCAACACCCTTAGCAGAGTCGATCACCATCAAACATGAGTCAACGGCTGTCAGAGTACGATAAGTATCTTCAGAGAAGTCTTCGTGACCAGGCGTATCGAGTAGGTTAACAAGGGCGCCACCATAGGGGAATTGCATGACAGACGTAGTAATAGAAATACCACGGTCTTTCTCCATTTCCATCCAGTCAGACTTAGCATGCTGACCCGATTTTTTGCCTTTAACCGTACCCGCTTTCTGCAAAGCGTTTCCGAATAACAGCACTTTTTCGGTAATGGTTGTTTTACCCGCGTCGGGGTGCGATATGATCGCGAAGGTGCGACGTTTATCGACCTCTACTTTATTGCCTGACATGTTAACCTATGCACTTGTATCGCTAAAAAGGCGCAAATTATAGCGCCTCAGTTCGAGCTTGGCTAGGCAAAGCCCGAGATGAACTCGGGCTGAGAGAGGTTATTTTGTGGCTTCGAGCAAACCTTTGACTTTGGCGAGTTCAATACGCGCATATCTATGTTCGACAAAATCATAGATATTGGTTGCCAATGCTAAGCGAAAATAGTTTGCAGCATCTTGATATTGCTTAGTTTCTATCGCCATTTTTGCAAGGTAAAAATAAGCTTCACATAAACGTTCAGCATATTCTTTCGGATATGTTAAGCCTACTTTAGCGGCAGAAAACACCTCATCACGGCTTTTTTTACCTAAATAATAATCGACGATAACGGTCGCCCAAGCATCATTTTCTAAATTCTGACGATGCTGCGCTAACTGTTTTTTAGCTTCAACAGAGTCAGCTTTCAAATCAATCAAATACAGCCATAATGCCCGATAACCGTCTTTATTATCGCCTGCATAAAACGCCTGCATATCTTTAGTCGCTAAATCAATACGGTCGCCATAGTACAAAGCAATACCGCGATTCAAATAGGCATAATCATAATTAGGTGCTAACTCTAATACGCCATCGAAGGCTTCATAGGCGCTGTCGTATTCACCTTCTTGGGTGTAATAAATTCCAAGGAAATTATAGGCATCAGCAAGATCAGGCTGAAGTTTTAACGCTTGCATAAAATCAATCCGTGCGAGCAGTCTTAAGCCCACACTGTCGTAAATCACACCACGATCGTAATGAAATCTGGCTCTCTGTTCATTCGTCAGTTCGACCGTAGCCAAAATCTCGTTGAGTTTTGCCAGTGTCACTTCGACTTTATAATCAGGCATAACCGGCGCGACAACCAATTTACCTTCAACATCATTATGGTTATCTAAAGGAGACTGGGTGGTTACGCATCCGGCTAACAACAGACTGGCACTCGCCAGCACAGCAACGACAGCGGTTCTAATTTTAAGACTCATCCATTTCTACCTTTTTAGATTCCCAACATACGCAGAAGAATCTTCATGATAGCAATCCCACCACAGGACCGCTATTAGGGAATTAAGATTAATAGTGACTTTCTTAATGCCAAAACAAAAAAGGAGATCATTTGATCTCCTTTTGATGCAATCACTTAAAAAGTGTGTGCCTATAAATAAGTCAAAAACTCATTATTCAGCAGCTTCTTTCGTTTGTGCTTCTTTAATTGACAGACGTACGCGGCCTTGACGATCCACTTCCATCACCTTAACGGCAACTTCTTGGTTCAGCTCAAGGTGATCAGACACGTTAGCAACACGTTCATCACTGATTTGTGAAATGTGTACTAAACCGTCTTTGCCCGGCAGAATATTCACGAATGCGCCGAAATCAACGATACGGATAACCTTACCATTGTAGATACGACCCACTTCAACTTCTGAAGTGATTTCTTCGATACGACGGATAGCTTCTTTAGTTGCTTCGCCGTTTGAAGAAGCGATTTTCACAGTACCATCATCTTCCAGTTCAATCGTAGTGCCCGTTTCTTCGGTCAGAGCACGGATAACTGCGCCACCTTTACCTATAACGTCACGGATTTTTTCTGGGTTGATCTTGATAACAGTGATACGTGGAGCGTGATCAGAAATATCATCACGGTGTGAACCAATCGCTTGATCCATCACGTTTAGAATATGTACACGTGCACCATAGGCTTGTTGCAGTGCGATATCCATGATTTCTTTAGTGATACCTTCGATCTTGATATCCATCTGCAGTGCAGTAATACCATCACGCGTACCCGCAACTTTAAAGTCCATGTCACCTAAATGATCTTCATCACCTAAGATGTCAGAAAGAACAACGAAATCATCGCCTTCTTTCACTAGACCCATAGCGATACCCGCTACAGAAGTCTTGATAGGTACACCGGCATCCATCAGCGCGAGAGAAGTACCACATACTGACGCCATAGAGCTTGAACCGTTAGATTCAGTGATTTCAGATACAACGCGTACGCTGTATGGGAATTCAGCCGCTGAAGGCATAACAGCGTTAATACCGCGCCAAGCTAACTTACCATGACCGATTTCGCGGCGCTTAGGTGATCCCACCATGCCTGTTTCACCAACAGAGTATGGAGGGAAGTTATAGTGCAGCATAAAACGGTTAGTGCGCTCGCCCATGATGCTGTCAATCTTCTGTGCATCACGTTCAGTACCTAGAGTACAAGTGACTAACGCTTGAGTTTCGCCACGAGTGAACAATGCGCTACCGTGAGTACGTGGCAATACGCCCGCTAACACACTTAAGGCACGGATCATGTCTGGTTCACGACCATCAATACGTGGCTCGCCACGGATGATGCGACCACGAACCACTTTCTTCTCTAAGCTGCCCAGTAAGTTGTCAACTTCACGTAAATCAACGCTTGGATTGCTCGCTAACAAGGCTTCTTTTGCTGCTGCTTTAACAACAGAAACTTGAGCATAACGATCTTGTTTAACTTGGATTTTATACGCATCACCTAAACCAGCTTCAGCAAGCTCTTTGATTTGGGCAACTAAATCGGCATCTTGCGTTGGTGCAGTCCAATCCCAAGTTGGTTTACCGGCTTCTGCTTTAAATTCAGCAATCGCCTTGATAACCACTTGTTGTTGATCGTGACCGTAAACTACAGAACCTAACATCACTTCTTCTGGTAATGCTTGGGCTTCTGATTCCACCATTAATACTGCACCAGCAGTACCAGCAACCACTAAGTTCAGTTGGCTGGTTGCAAGTTGTGCAACACTTGGGTTCAACACGTATTCGCCATCAATGTAACCCACACGTGCAGCACCTAAAGGACCGCTGAATGGAATACCAGAAATAGCCAGTGCCGCAGAAGTACCGATCATGGAGATGATATCTGGCTCGATTTGTGGATCGACAGATACTACGGTAATGATAACTTGAACTTCGTTTTTGAAACCATTAGGGAAAAGAGGGCGAATTGGACGGTCGATCAGACGAGCGATTAATGTCTCATCTTCTGAAGGACGGCCTTCACGCTTAAAGAAACCACCAGGAATTTTACCCGCTGCGTAGGTTTTTTCTTGATAGTTAACAGTCAGAGGGAAAAAGTCACGGCCTGCATCTGCATCTTTTTTACCGACAACAGTGACTAACACTGTCGTGTCACCCATACTCGCTAAAACGGCTGCATCAGCTTGACGCGCTATAACACCTGTTTCCAGGGTGACTGTATGTTGACCATACTCAAAACTCTTTACAATAGGATTCACGTGACCCATTCCTTAATTAATGACCTTGAATTACGCGCGTAAGTATACTGCAATTCGGATCAATAGATAAAGAGCAGATAATGATGACAAATACGTAACTTTTCACTAAAGTGGTTAAATCAACAAAGAGTTGCGGTTTATATTGATACGGAAAATCTCGCCGATGGTGAATAATTATCATGAAGGATGCGCCCGATGACAGGCCGTTTTAAGTCACTGACGTGGAAACAAACTAACCTAGTCGTATTTACTGCCCTATTTTTTGCCATTGCCATTTTTATTGTTGAAATCGCTTTAGTCGTCGTATCAACCAAACAACAACTCACGACCACTCAGCAAGAACTCCTTGATTCAGTTGAACAACCTGCAGCAAATGCCGTATGGGCATTAGATGATAATTTAGCCCGTCAAACTTTAGAGGGTGCCATCAAAGTCGAACATGTTGGCTCGGCGGTGATTGAGCTGGACGATGGCTCAATGTTTGTTTCTGTCAGTAATAATAAGCAGAATAACTCACAGACTTTTATCAGTTTAAGTAATAAATTATTTGATGATCTCAAAGAAATTTCTCGCCCTTTGTATAGGCCTTTTTATTTTGAAGGTACCCAACAACAGCAACTCATTGGTACATTAACGGTTTTCTACGATACCCAAGAACTAACAAACACCCTCTTCTCGCAGTTAAGATTTAGTTTTTTTGCCACTCTCGCTCGTGCACTCTTACTCACCTTAGTGCTGTCAGTGGTATTCCATCGCTTCCTGACTCAGCCTATCGCACGCATCAGTGAAGCCATCGATAAGATCGAACCCGACTCTCCGGATGAAAATCTCTTACCTATGTCCAACGCACACAAGGATGATGAACTCGGCTTAGTAACCTCAAAATTCAACCAAATTCTTATTCAATTTAGCCAAACCCAGTCCAAACTGCGCAAAATGGCGACCCGAGATCCGCTAACTGGCTTACCGAACCGCACATTATTGCTTGAAACCATCGCAGTCACTATCCAACGCTCGCGAGTACACAAACGCAGCTTTGCATTGATGTTTATCGACTTAGACCGTTTTAAGAATATCAACGATTCCCTTGGCCACGCATTAGGAGATCAATTCCTCGCTCGTATCGCCCGCATTCTCGAACGATTCGTTGGTGATAAAGGCACAGTTTCCCGCTTAGGTGGCGATGAATTCGTTATTCTGGCCGATACAGTTCACACCCCAGACCAAGCGGCAGATTTTGTAGATAAGCTACTGATCCAGCTCAATGTCCCGATTCAATTAAATGAACATGCAATTCATCCTGCGGCATCGATTGGGATTTCTATTTATCCCGAAGACGGTAACAGCGCTGAAGATTTGATCCGTCACGCTGACATTGCCATGTACAGCGCGAAAGCTGCAGGCTCGAATCAATGGGCCTTCTTCAAACAACAGATGACTGAGCGAGCAGCAGTTCGTTTACGCACTGAAGCATCTTTACATGATGCGTTAAAAAACAATGAATTTTTGCTGTATTTCCAACCGAAACTTGATCTGCAAACAGGCAAAGTCATCGCCTGTGAAGCCTTGATCCGTTGGCAAAAAGACGGACGACTCATCAGCCCCATTTCCTTTATTCCCGTCGCGGAAGAGACCGGTATCATCATTCCTATAGGTCGTTGGGTGATAGAGCAAAGCTGTAAAGTACTTAGGGAATGGCAGAAAAAATATAACTATGCCATCCCAATTGCAATTAATGTTGCCTCACAGCAATTTGCCGATGCTAGTTTAGTTCCCGATATCAAACAGATGGCATTACGCTATCAAATCCAACCTGAGTTGCTGGAAATTGAAATCACTGAAACCTCGTTGATGAACGACATTGAACTCGCTATCGCTAAGCTTGAACAATTGAAATCAGCCGGATTTGGTATTGCAGTCGATGACTTTGGCACAGGGTATTCTTCACTCTCTTACCTGCGCCATTTGCCTATCACTACCATGAAAATCGATCGTTGTTTCGTTTCTGATCTACCAGGGGATAGCGCAATTGCATCGACCATTTTAATGTTGGGAAAGCAGCTTAATTTGACCATTGTGGCCGAAGGTATTGAAAACGAGCAGCAATTGGATTGGTTGAAAGAAAATCAGTGCCAAGTCGGCCAAGGTTTCTATTTTAGTCAGCCTCTACCCCAAGCAGAATTTGAAGCGCTGTATATAGCAACACAAACAGCAACAATAAGCAGTCTTGATGGTTTACGTGGGGCTTAGGATACTTACATTGGCACTTAAGTTTCGATTCGATGCTTAATCACATCAAGCTCAGCGTAACAGACCTAAACATTAGACTGATTTTGGCTGTAACTTCTGTATATCTCTCGTTTGCACAATCAATATTCTGTTAAATTTTAGGCAATAAAAAAGGAGGCTAAGCCTCCTTTTTCACGTTAGTCGACGCGAAATTAACGACGTAGACCTAACTTTTGGATCAGAGCAGTGTAACGTGCTAAATCAGTACGTTTCAGGTAAGCAGTTAACTTACGACGTGAGCTAACCATACGTAACAGACCACGACGTGAGTGGTGATCATGAATGTGCTCTTTGAAGTGATCTTGCAAATGGTTGATTTGCGCAGTTAACAAAGCAACTTGAACTTCAGTTGAACCAGTATCGTTTTCACAACGGCCAAAATCAGCCAAAATTTTTGCTTTTGCTTCAGGACTTAGTGACATGTATATCTCCAAATAAATAATATGAATCTCTAGCCGATCACTAACTCAGCCAGAGGGCGCGCTATTTTACCCATAAACCCACCCTAGCGCAATAAAAGGCGGGGACTAATGCATCAACTAATTTAATCATTTGTCGATGGATAGCGGGCTAATGCGTTTCTGCAGGTTCGTCATGGATAACAATGAGTCGTTTCGGCGCTAATAAGCCATCTTCGTTCATTGTGCCAATCCCCACAAATCGGCGAATGTCACCTAAAGTGATACGTACCAACTCATCGGTTTTCAATTCTGCATTAACCGGTACACGAACCGCTTGACCTTGCATTAAGTAAGGAGCTATCGCATCCGGCACATTCACCTCTGGAAAATCGGCCACGGCCGTGTCCATAGGCAATAACAGAGGGTCGAGTAATACGCTCGGATCTATCTGTTGTTCATGTGCTTGAGCAACTAGCGCTTCAAGTTGTTCTAAAGTGACCATTCTGGCATAGGGATACTGTGCAACTTGGGTGCGGCGCAGCATAATCACATGGGCGCCACAACCGAGCATCTCACCGAGATCGTCTATGATAGTGCGAATATAAGTGCCCTTAGAGCAATGAATGTCTAAGGTCAGCTCATCGCCTTCAAGACCGATGAAATTTAGCTCAAATACCGTAATAGGGCGAGATTCACGCGGCACTTCTATACCTTCACGGGCATATTTATACAGGGGCTGACCCTGATATTTCAGCGCGGAATACATAGAAGGCACTTGCTGAGTTTCACCACGGAAGAAATCAAGCGCGGTTAATAACTGCGCCTCGGTAAAATCAATGGCGCGGGTTTGCACCACTTCACCATCGGAATCACTGGTATCTGTCCGTTCGCCAAGCTTTGCCGTGACTAAATAGCGTTTATCGGCATCCAATAGATGCTGAGAAAACTTAGTCCCTTCGCCTAAGCATACAGGTAACATACCTGTCGCTAACGGATCGAGTGCGCCCGTATGCCCAGCTTTATTCGCATTAAAAAAGCGCTTTACCCTTTGCAATGCAAAGTTAGAACTCATGCCAGTGGATTTATCCAGCAGCACTATCCCATCGATAAAACGACCTTTTGGACGACGAGCCATTAATCTTTACCTTCCGTTTCATCTGCGTCATCAGCAATATCATCACCTAAGACTTCATCTTCAACCGATGCGTCTTCGCTGCCAAATTGCTGTTGCTTCGCTTTGTCTTGGTTGATCACTTGGCTAACTAAGTTAGACATGCGCATACCTTCAACTAGCGAGCTATCGTAGATAAAACGCAGTTCAGGCATGACACGCAGCTTCATACGACCCGCCACTAAAGTGCGGATATAAGGAGCTGCGCTGATCAAAGCGTTTAGCTTTTCTTGAACGACAGCTTTGTCTTCTTCAAAAAAAGTCACAAACACTTTGGCATAGCTGAGATCGCGAGAGACGTCGACGTCATTCACAGTCACAAAGCCAATACGAGGATCTTTCATGTCGCGCTGTAGCACTTGAGCAAGTTCTTGCTGAAGCTGCTGAGCGATTCGACGAGTACGACTGAATTCTTTTGCCATAATATTTCTTACCATAGCTTAAATTGATAAGGGCGGCTAAAGCCGCCCTTATTATCGTTACAGAGTACGAGCAATCTCGACGGTTTCGAATACTTCGATTTGGTCGCCTACGCGAACATCGTTGTAGTTCTTAACGCCAATACCACATTCCATACCATTGCGAACTTCAGCAACGTCGTCTTTGAAGCGACGTAGCGATTCGAGTTCACCTTCGTAGATAACAACGTTATCACGTAGTACGCGAATTGGCGCGCTACGCTTGATGGTACCTTCGGTCACCATACAGCCAGCAATTGCACCCAGCTTAGGTGACTTGAACACATCACGAACTTCAGCCAGACCGATAATTTGTTGTTTGAACACAGGAGACAGCATACCTGTCATCGCTGCACGCACTTCATCAATCAAATTATAGATAACGCTGTAGTAACGTAAATCAACACTTTCACTTTCGATAGTCTTACGGGCTTGTGCATCGGCACGTACGTTAAAGCCAACCATGATAGCGTTAGAGGCAGCCGCTAAGGTTGCATCCGTTTCAGTCAGTGCACCCACACCGCGAGCGATGATGTTCACTTTCACTTCGTCGGTAGACAAACCTGTTAACGAATCAGTAATCGCTTCGAGTGAACCTTGTACGTCTGCTTTAAGAACGATGTTCAGTTCTTTCACTTCGCCGTCTGTCATGTTCGCAAACATGTTTTCTAGCTTAGATTTTTGCTGACGTGCCAGTTTCACATCACGGAACTTACCTTGACGATACAGGGCAACTTCGCGAGCTTTACGTTCGTCACGTACGACTGTTGCTTCATCACCTGCAGACGGAACGCCTGACAGACCTAGAATTTCAACAGGAATAGATGGACCCGCTTCAGTGATTGAACGACCGTTTTCGTCTTTCATTGCACGAATTTTACCGTACTCAAGACCACACAGAACGATATCACCTTGGCGCAGCGTACCTTCTTGAACCAGAATCGTAGCCACAGGGCCGCGACCTTTGTCCAATTGTGATTCAATGACCACACCGGCAGCCATACCATCACGTACCGCTTTCAGTTCGAGAACTTCAGCTTGCAGTAAGATACCTTCTAACAGTTCGTCAACGCCTTCACCTGTCTTAGCTGAAACGAAGGCAAACATGTTGTCTCCACCCCAATCTTCAGACATAACACCGTGTTGTGACAATTCGCTCTTAACGCGATCGATATCCGCTTCCGGTTTATCCATCTTGTTCACAGCCACGATTAATGGCACGTTACCAGCTTTAGCATGTTGAATAGCTTCGATTGTTTGCGGCATTACACCGTCATCGGCAGCAACAACTAGCACAACAATATCCGTTGCCTTGGCACCGCGGGCACGCATTGCGGTAAACGCGGCGTGACCAGGAGTATCAAGGAAAGTAATCATGCCATTTTCAGTTTCAACATGGTATGCACCGATATGCTGAGTAATACCACCGGCTTCGCCAGCAGCCACTTTAGCGCGGCGAATGTAGTCGAGTAACGAAGTCTTACCGTGGTCAACGTGACCCATGATAGTCACAACTGGTGCACGAGATTCTAGCTTGATGCCATCTTCATCATCACGGTCTTGTAGCACTTGGTGCTCAAGCTCGTTTTCACGGATAAGCACAACTTTATGACCCATTTCTTCAGCAACTAGCTGGGCAGTCTCTTGATCTAACACTTGGTTGATCGTGACCATAGAACCCATTTTCATCATCTGTTTGATGATTTCAGTCGCTTTCACTGCCATTAAATGCGCAAGTTCAGAAACAGTAACAGTTTCACCGATACGCACATCACGGCTCACTGCTGCCACAGGCTTATTGAAGCCATGCGCCATAGACTCAGGTGCAGTACTGCGGTTACGCATGTGTTTTTCACGGCCGTCACGGGCATCTTTGCCGCCACGTTTTTTCGCGTTGCTCTTGTTACGAGCACGACGTCCGCGTTTTTCTTCATCCAGATCAGAAGTATCTTCAGCAGCACGAGCTACTTTAGATGTCGTGATGTGATGATCACCGTTTTTCTCGGCTTCTAAACGTTGGCGCTCTTCTTCGGCCCAGCGCTTAGAATGTTCTTCAGCGAGTAAGCGAGCAGTTTCTGCCGCTTTAGCCGCTTCTTCGTCTTGCTTACGTTTGGTTGCCGCTTCTTGCGCCGCTTTCAAACGTTCAGCTTCTAGACGAGCCGCTTCTGCTTCTGGTGACATATCTTTAACCACTTTCACTTCGGCTGCTGCTTTAGCTTTCGCCTTGGCTTCTGCTTCCACTTTTGCCTTAGCATCTGCTTCAGCTTTCACTTTTGCTGCCGCAGCAGCTTCTGCTTCGGCCTTTGCTTTTGCCAAAGCTTCTGCTTCGGCTTTCGCTTCTTCTTCAGCCTTCAGAGTAGCCTCATTAGCATCACGCTTAACGAAAGTTCGTGTTTTACGAACTTCAACTTTAACATCTTTAGATTGACCACCATTACCGGCCACACTTAGGGTCGATACGGTTTTACGCTGCAGCGTCATTTTCGTTGGCGCATTTTCGCCACCGTGCTGCTTTTTCAGATAATCCAGTAACTGCTGCTTTTCAGCTTCAGTCACTTTATCAGCTTGGCCTTTCTTAATTCCAGCCTGAGAGAATTGCTCAATCAGACGTTCAACACTTTTACCCACTTCCGTGGCCAATTTCTCTACGGTAGTATCTGCCATCAGTTAAATCCCCCTGTTGATCGACTTATGCTTCTTCGCCAAACCAACAGATATTGCGGGCTGCCATGATGAGCTCACCTGCTTTTTCTTCTGTCAATTCTTCAATTTCGATCAAATCATCAATGCCTTGTTCAGCCAAGTCTTCTAGAGTCACAATACCTTTGCTAGCGAAAACATAGGCTAAGTGTCTTTCAACACCTTCAAGTGCTAGCAACTCTTCACTTGGCTCCACACCATCCAGTGCTTCTTCAGTAGCGAGAGCTCGAGTTGAGATCGCCGCTTTTGCACGTTCACGTAAAGCTTCGACGAGATCTTCGTCAAAACCGTCAATCGCCAATAGTTCAGACACAGGCACATAGGCAACTTCTTCGAGCGACGTAAAGCCCTCATCTGCCAGTACTTGTGCAAAATCTTCATCGACATCCAGTGAGTTAACAAATAAATCAACCACCTTGGCACTTTCTGCCTGATGTTTCTTATTCATATCTTCCACTGTCATAACGTTCAGAACCCAACCAGTCAGTTGTGTTGCTAAACGTACGTTCTGGCCATTACGTCCAATGGCTTGTGCCAAACTATCGGCTTCAACAGCGATATCCATAGAATGGTTATCTTCGTCGACTATGATAGAGGCAACATCGGCTGGCGCCATGGCATTGATCACGTATTGTGCTGGATTATCATCCCACAACACGATATCAACACGTTCGCCACCCAGTTCATTCGAAACGGCTTGTACACGCGCACCCCGCATACCCACACACGCACCGATAGGATCGATACGGCGATCATTCGACTTAACGGCGATCTTAGCGCGAGCGCCTGGATCACGAGCAGCGCCCATGATTTCAATCAGTTCGTCAGCAATTTCAGGCACTTCAACACGGAAAAGCTCGATCAGCATTTCAGGTTTAGTACGGCTTAAGAATAACTGTGCACCACGAGCTTCTGGACGTACTGAGTACAATAATGCACGCACACGGTCACCAGGACGGAAAGATTCGCGTGAAATTAAGTCTTCACGGAACAATACGCCGTCAGCGTTATTACCTAAGTCAACCACTACGCTCTCGCGAGTCGCTTTTTTGACCACACCAGTGATTAACTCACCTTCTTGATCTTGGAACTGCTCAACTACTTGCGCACGTTCAGCTTCACGTACTTTCTGTACGATCACTTGCTTAGCGGTTTGAGTGGTAATACGGTCAAACACCACTGACTCGATATCGTCTTCGATAAACTCACCAGGCTGGATGTCCGGATTTTCGTAACGTGCCGCTTCTAACGTGATTTCACGATAAGGGTTTTCTAACGCTTCACCGTGATCATCAACTACCATCCAACGACGGAAAGTATCATAACCACCGGTTTTACGATCGATAGCAACACGAACGTCAATATCACCTTCGTACTTTTTCTTGGTTGCTGTGGCCAGAGCAATCTCTAGCGCTTCAAAAATTTTCTCGCGTGGAACGGCCTTTTCATTTGAAACCGCCTCAGCGACTAGCAGAATCTCTTTATTCATCTCGTCTTGCCTCGTTCACCTTGAAACCATCAAAACTTAGCGATTAAGTTGCCTTTGCGGATATTATCCAATGCGACAACTAACTCTTTACCATTCACTTTCAGCGAGAGCATTTGCCCGTCGACCGCAGTGATGGCGCCTTTTAAATTACGACTGCCGTCAACCGGCATAGTCAATTGAAGCTTTACATCCTCGCCTACATAGCCCGCGTACTGCTCAGCAGTAAATAAGGGTCTATCTACGCCTGGCGAAGAAACCTCTAGGGTATATTCTGTAGAAATAGGATCTTCAACATCGAGTACAGCACTGACTTGGCGACTTGCATTGGCACAATCTTCAATATTGATACCATTCTCACCATCAATGAACACTCGCAGTGTGGAATGCTTACCCGCTTGAACATATTCAATGCCCCACAGCTGAAAGCCTAATGCTTCCACAGGTACTTTGAGCATTTCTGCCAGTCTGAATTCTAACGTTGCCAAGATTGACCCCCGAAAAAACAAAAAAGGGCTTAATAGCCCTAGTACAACGCCACATACGAAGCATGCGACAAATTTAAAAGTCCCAGATAACAAAAAACCCCGTAATCACGAGGTCATTAATTTCAAGAACCTGTAAACCATAACGAATTTAAACACTATTCGTTACTAGGAGCTGGTTGCGGGGGCCGGATTTGAACCGACGACCTTCGGGTTATGAGCCCGACGAGCTACCATGCTGCTCCACCCCGCGTCAACTGTGTGCAAGTATATTGACTATCGTCATTTCTTGCAATAACTAAGAGAGAACTTATCTCGTCTATCTTAGTTATATTTGGTGCCGAGAGCGGGACTTGAACCCGCACGACCGTTAGGTCACAGCCACCTCAAGGCTGCGCGTCTACCAATTTCGCCACCTCGGCGACACCTTTTACTAGTCAGGAATTTTCGTTTCTGACTTTTGGGTTCCTTGCTCAACAGGTTGGGTAACCTGTTCAGTGTCTGAACCTAAATCTTTCCATGAATCTTCATTTTTTGCGTGGTTTGCACTTAAGTTACCAATAAGCAGACTTAAAGTGAAAAACGCAATGGCAAGAATCGCCGTACTACGTGTCAGGAAGTTACCTGAACCGCTTGAACCAAAAAGAGTACCTGATGCACCGGCGCCAAAAGAGGCCCCCATGTCAGCTCCCTTACCTTGCTGAATTAATACTAAGCCGATTAGACCTAATGCAACCAACAAGTAAATAACTACTAGAACTTCATACATATTATGCGCTCATCGCTATGGTACACAGACTTAAAAACTCGCTAGAGTTTAAGCTAGCACCGCCAATCAGTCCACCATCAACATCAGGTTGGGCAAATAAATCTGCAGCATTACTCGGTGTCACACTACCACCGTAGAGAATCCTGATATTTTCTCCGATAAACGGAGACACTTCAGAGAGGCGTTTGCGAATAAACGCATGAACTTCTTGTGCCTGCTCTGGTGTAGCACTTTTACCTGTTCCTACAGCCCAAAGCGGCTCGTAGGCGATAATAGCGTTATCAAAAGCCATAGTGCCATTTTTCTGGATCACTATATCCAACTCTTCAGCAATCACCTCAAAGGTGCGTCTTGCTTCACGTGCTGGACCTGACTCACCCACACATAAAATTGGAGTTAAGCCATGCTTTTGTGCAGCGGCGAATTTCTCCGCTACGATATTACTCGTCTCTCCGTACATACGGCGACGTTCTGAATGCCCGATAATTACATATCGACATCCTGAATCTTTGAGCATCTGACCTGAAACTTCTCCGGTATAAGCGCCAAAGTCATGTTGACTTAGGTTTTGTGCGCCCATCCTAACAAGTGAACCGTCTAACGCTTCCTTGTTTGCTTCTAGCAGTTGCCTAACGCTCTCTAGATAGATAGAAGGCGGGCATAAAACCACTTCAGCTGAATCATTTTGGAGCTTAGAGGCAAATTTTTTGAACAACTCTTGTGCTAATGCCGCACTGCCGTTCATCTTCCAATTGCCAGCTACCATAGGACGTCTGAGTGCCATCACTGTCTCCTCTGAAAGCGGCGTGAATAATAGCGAACCACTTATTAAGTTACAATAGCTAAATTCGAATTTTTTCAGATATCAGGTTGGAATGCTTATTTTTTACACGCCAAAGCTGTTTTCTGTTCATTTGTGCAGCTAACACCTTAATTTTAAATTGGTATCAGCCGCACTCATTACAAAATTAGCAAATATTAGCTTGCCGATTTTACCGCATCCGCAATCAAATTTGCGTGCGCCAATACTGCACTATGATCGTCACCTTCAACCATGACACGGATCAAAGGTTCAGTACCTGACTTACGTAATAATACTCGGCCACGCACGCCCAGTTGAGATTCAACCTGTGCCTGCGCCGCTTTAACTTTATCTGACTTAAGAGGGTCGTGCTCGCCTTCAAAGCGCACATTGACTAACACCTGCGGCAACATTTCCATCGCAGAAGTCAGTTCTTCTAGCGTGGCATTCTGACGACGCATAGCCGCTAACACTAAAATCCCCGCAACAATGCCATCACCAGTTGTGCCGTGATCAAGATTGAGGATATGCCCTGAATTTTCACCGCCGATGCGCCAATCGAGTTCTTTAAGTAGTTCCATCACATAACGGTCGCCCACTTTCGAACGCGCAAAGGGGATGTCTAATGCTTGCAAGGCGAGATCAAGCCCAAGATTTGACATTAACGTACCAACTACACCACCGCGTAATACGCCACGGGATTTCGCATCACAGGCCAGAATATATAAAATTTGATCGCCGTCGATCACTTCGCCTTTGCTGTTGACCATCATAATACGGTCACCGTCACCGTCGAGTGCGATGCCTAAATCGGCACTTTCGGCTAGAACGGTTTCACAAATTTTGCCCATGGACGTCGCGCCCACTTTATCATTGATGTTCATCCCGTTGGGTTTATCACCAATGGCAATCACCTCGGCGCCTAACTCACGAAACACTGCTGGCGCTATGTGATAAGTTGCGCCATGGGCACAATCAACCACAATTTTTAGCCCAGTTAACGTGTGTTCTGCAGGAAAATTACCTTTGCAATACTCAATATAACGGCCACGGGCATCTTCAATACGCGATACCTTCCCCAATAGATGAGATTCAACACAAACGAGGGGCTTTTCAAGCTCGGCTTCAATTTCTAGCTCTAGGTTATCGTCTAACTTACTGCCGTCGGTGGAGAAAAACTTAATACCATTATCGTAATACGGATTGTGTGACGCGCTGATCACCACCCCAGCTTCGGCGCGAAACGTGCGCGTCAAATAGGCTACTGCTGGCGTTGGCATAGGTCCCATTAACATCACATTAAGGCCTGCAGCAGAAAGGCCTGCTTCTAATGCTGACTCAAACATATAGCCCGAAATACGGGTATCTTTACCTATAATCACCTTTTTGGTACCACTGCGGGATAACACGCGCCCCGCCGCCCAACCTAACTTAAGCGCGAGCTCAGGCGTCATTTGACCTGAACCGACTTTTCCCCGAATACCGTCAGTTCCAAAAAATTTACGTTCTTTCATATCGCTCCACAAACTCAAATGTGTCCCAATGATTTGGGATCATAATATTAATTAAATGCTTAACGAGAGCATAACGATGCTTAAAAATACGCTTGTGTCGCTTGTAACACCTTGAGCATATCCACAGTTTCAGTAACATCATGCACACGAATGATATGAGCGCCCTTTTGGGCCGCTATCATAGCGCCAGCAAGGCTCCCAGCAAGACGTTCTGAGGTCGGTTTTGCTAAGAGGTTTCCTATCATGCTCTTACGAGACAATCCTATCAATATCGGTAAATCAAACAGGGCAAAACAGTCGAGCTTCGCCAGTAATTCATAGTTATGTTCTAAGCTTTTACCAAAACCAAATCCCGGATCGAGTATTAATAATTCACGGGGGATCCCTGCTCGCAAGCAAGCTTCAATCCGCTCAGTTAAAAAGACAGAAACTTCTTCAATAACATTATGGTAAGTCGGTGCAAATTGCATACTTTTGGGTTCACCTTGCATATGCATTAAGCATATGGGGACTTGTAACTCTGCAGCAGTTTCAAGCGCACCGGGTTCCATCAGGGCGCGCACATCGTTAATCAAATGTGCGCCCGCAGCAACAGCTTGACGCATGACTTCAGGTTTACTGGTATCGACCGAAATCCACACATCATGGTGCGCCGCAACATATTTCACCAACGGGATCACCCGCGCAAGTTCATCGGCTAAGCTCACCTCGGCGGCGCCAGGTCTTGTCGACTCTCCGCCAATGTCTATCATTCCCGCGCCTTGAGCCACCATGTCATCGGCATGCTGACAGGCAAGCTCATAGGAAGAATATTGACCACCGTCGGAAAAAGAATCGGGAGTAACATTAAGAATCCCCATCACAATGGGTGAAGATAACGCGAGGCGTTTAGTGCCAGCAATCAGTTCAAACACGCATTTACTCCTGTAATACGAACACTTACGATTTTACTCACTGGCATAACTTGCGTCATTAATTTCAAGCCTTCATTTTCTATCCGAAATGACTAACTGTCAGAAGATAAATATCAATGGTGGCCGAGAGTATCAATGACAGCGCAGTCAAATTGCTAACAAGGTAAAACAAGAAAACCCCTTTACGGGGTTTTCTTTGGTTTCACAACACATTACTTAGCTGGAGATTCATCAGGATCTTTCAGTTCTGGCTCAGCAGGTGCAGTCACACTGTCTTCAGCTTTCGCTGCTGGTTCACCATGACCATTGCCTTTATCGTTAGAACCATTGTCATCCACTTGCCAATCGGCAGGCTGACGCACTTCACGACGTTTCATTAAATCGTCAATTTGAAGTGAATCAATGGTTTCATACTTCATTAAAGCTTCTTTCATTGAGTGCAGAATATCGAGGTTATCGGTCAATATCTGTCTCGCTCTAGCGTAGTTTTTGTCGATAAAGACTTTTACTTCAGCATCGATAATGGTTGCAGTTTCATCGGACATCGCTTTAGCTTTACCCATGCTGCGACCTAAGAAGACTTCACCATCTTCTTCTGCATACAGCAATGGACCTAACTTGTCCGAGAAGCCCCACTGAGTCACCATGTTACGCGCAATAGATGTCGCGTATTTGATGTCCTGTGATGCGCCAGTCGACACTTTCTCAGTACCGTAGATAAGCTCTTCTGCTAAACGACCACCGTAGGCGACCGAAATTTGGCTTTCTAACTTACGACGGCTCTGGCTCACTGAGTCAGCTTCAGGTAAGAAGAAAGTGACACCCAGCGCACGGCCGCGAGGAATGATAGTCACCTTGTGCACAGGATCGTGCTCTGGTACTAAACAACCCACAATAGCATGGCCTGCTTCATGGTAAGCGGTCATTTCTTTTTCAGCTTCAGACATCACCATAGAACGGCGCTCAGCACCCATCATGATTTTATCTTTTGCACGCTCAAATTCTTCCATGCCTACAACTCGGCGATTTCCGCGAGCCGCAAACAAGGCAGCTTCGTTCACTAAGTTAGCTAAATCAGCACCCGAGAAACCTGGCGTACCACGGGCAATCACGCTTGCTTTCACATCTTCAGAAAGCGGCACTTTACGCATATGCACTTTCAAAATCTGCTCACGACCACGAACGTCTGGTAAACCAACGACCACTTGACGGTCAAAACGACCCGGACGTAATAACGCAGAATCGAGTACGTCTGGACGGTTAGTTGCCGCGATAACAATAACGCCTTCATTACCTTCGAAGCCATCCATCTCAACCAGCATTTGGTTCAGTGTTTGCTCACGTTCATCATGACCACCACCTAAACCCGCGCCACGTTGACGACCGACCGCATCGATTTCATCGATGAAGATGATACAAGGTGCAGACTTTTTCGCTTGTTCAAACATGTCACGCACACGGGATGCACCGACACCAACGAACATTTCCACGAAATCAGAACCTGAAATAGTGAAGAAAGGGACTTTAGATTCACCCGCAATGGCTTTCGCCAGCAAGGTTTTACCTGTACCTGGAGGACCCACCATCAGTACGCCCGTTGGAATTCGGCCGCCCAATTTTTGGAATTTAGTTGGGTCACGCAGGTAATCAACCAGCTCTTTCACTTCTTCTTTTGCTTCATCACAACCAGCAACATCGGCAAAAGTAGTTTTAATCTGATCTTCGCTCATCAGCTTGGCTTTGCTCTTACCAAAGGACATAGCGCCTTTGCCACCGCCGCCTTGCATCTGGCGCATGAAGAAAATCCATACCCCGATAAGCAATAACATCGGGAACCAAGAGATGAAGATTTGGGTAAGGAACCCTGACTCTTCAGCTTCTTGGCCCTTCATAGTGATGCCTTTACGATCAAGATCATTAATTAAATCTTGGTCATATAACGGCATGATAGTAGTGAATTTTTCACCAGTTCGTTTAGCACCTTCAATAGTTCGTTGGTCGCTCTTAACTTCAACAGTTGCGACCTGTCCATCACGGACATTATCTAAGAAGGTAGAATAATCCATCTTCTGCGATGACGAAGAAGAGGGGGAGTAACCCTGAAACACTGACATCAGCACAACGGCGATGACAACCCAGAGTATTAGATTTTTTGCCATGTCACTCAAATTACTAGACCTCATTAAGTCTTGCGATTATTAACGCTAGGTTACTACAACTTGTACCCAGTCGCCACAAGATAGACTTCGCGGGAACGAGCCCGTGAAGAGTCTGGTTTACGTGTTTTAACGACTTTAAACACTGCTTTTACCGCTTTCATGTATTCGTCAAAGCCCTCCCCCTGAAAGACTTTTACCGCAAAACAGCCATTAGGAGCCAATACTTGATGGCACATATCTAACGCCAATTCCACTAAATACATGGCACGGGGCTGATCAACACTATCTGAACCACTCATGTTGGGTGCCATATCAGACAACACAACGTCAACTTTAGCATCACCGACGCGAGTAAGTAATGCTTGAAGGACTTTATCTTCACGAAAATCCCCTTGCAAAAAATCGACGCCGACGATGGGATCCATAGGCAAAATGTCACAGGCGATGACTTTACCTCTATCTCCCGCTAATTTAACTGCCACTTGAGACCAACCTCCAGGAGCTGCACCGAGATCAACCACAGTCATGCCTGGGCGAATTAGTTGATCCTTTTGCTGGATCTCCTCAAGCTTAAACGCAGCGCGAGATCGCAAGCCCATTTTTTGGGCGAGTTTGACATAGTGATCATCAAAGTGTTCTAGCATCCAGCGATTAGAACTGGCCGTACGTTTTATACCTGACATTTAAAATCCGCAACAATTGAGAGTTACACAAAGGCTATATAAGGGTAGAATAGCCGTTTTTCAACAGTAACTCAGCAAAAGTTGGTAGAAATGAACTTAACAACCAAACAAAAACAGCATTTAAAAGGTCTAGCGCATCCGCTAAAGCCAGTGGTGCTGCTTGGTGCCAATGGATTGACTGAAGGTGTACTCGCTGAAATTGAAAGCGCACTCGCTTATCATGAACTGATTAAAGTGAAAGTAGCCTCTGCCGACAGAGAGCTAAAAAATGCCATCGTTGATGCCATAGTACGTGAAACTCAATCCGCAAAAGTGCAACTTATTGGTCATATTCTGGTGATTTATCGTCAATCACCAGAAATGAAAATTGCTTTGCCAAAGGCAAAGTAATTTTTCTTGATTTTATCGTGTTAACAAAAAGGCCATTCAATCGAGTGGCCTTTTTGTTTTCGCTGTTAATTTAAGCGATTAGCATAGCCCTAAGGTGTTTCAGAAATCACTTGTTCCTTATAATGCTCAGGCGTTAAGCCTAATAACTCAGGCAATGAGGTACCAACTGAAATCGAAGAGAATGTGCCGGTTAATATACCGATAAACATTGCAATCGAAAATCCTTCCAGCGGCCCACCGCCCATGATCCACAGCGCACCGACCGTCATTAAGGTTGTTCCTGAGGTCACCATAGTGCGAGAAAACGTCGCCACAATTGCTTGGTTGTTAATGTCTTGAATAGCAAGCTTTGGCTTAGCAATCAATAATTCACGAATACGGTCAGCGATAATGATCGAATCGTTTAAGGAATAACCTAAAATCGCCAGCACAGCCGCAAGTATCGTTAAATTAAACTCCATCTGAGTCAAGGCGAAAAATGCCAACACGAACACTACGTCATGCACTAAGGCGAATAGGGCACCCGATGCGAGTCGCCATTCGAAGCGGTAACTTAAATAACCTAATATCGCCAGCATAGCGACTAACAGCGCCAAACCGCCCTGCTCTGCCAATTCTTGACCAATCTGCGGCCCGACAACACTGCTGTTAAGCACTTGCACTTCAGAGTTAAGCGGCGCTAATACCTGCTGAATATCGATATTACCTTGCTCTGTATCGGCACTCTTTATATCGGAATAGCGCAACACCCAACGTCCCGGCTCACTGGCGGAAACTACACTCACTTCTTGCTGATAAGCGGCGTTGAGTAAAGGTTGCAATTCACTGCTGGTAATTTTTCTATCGATCTGCACTTCGGTGACGACACCGCCAGTAAAATCTAAGCCCCAGTTAAAACCTTTCACGCCGATGATGGTTAATGACACTAGCATCAACAAAATAGAGATAGCACTCGAAACATAACGCCATTTAGTTAGATTGATATTTTTCATGATTATACCTTCACATGACGGCTAGCATCACGCCCATAAACTAAGTTGATCAAAGCCCTTGAAGCAAAGATACCGGTAAACATGCTGGTCAATAGACCTAGACCTAAGGTCAAGGCAAAACCTTGAATTGGACCATTACCTATGGAGTAAAGCACCACTGCAGTGATCATAGTGGTGAAGTTGGCGTCAAAAATAGTAGAAAACGCGCTATCAAACCCCGTATCAATTGCCAGCGCAAAACTGCGACCTTCCTTTAACTTGTCTTTTATTCGCTCGAAAATCAGTACGTTGGTATCAACCGCCATACCGACTGTTAACACCAAACCCGCAATACCAGGTAAGGTCAACACAGCGCCAGGGATAAGCGCCAGTAAACCAAACAGGATCACCATATTGGAGATCAGCGCTATATTCGCCACCCAACCGAGACGGCGATACCAAAGTGCCATAAACAGCAAGGTAATCCCCATCCCTAAGCCAAGGGCCGCAAAACCGTTTTCAATGTTTTCAGCACCCAGCGTCGGGCCAATAGTGCGCTCTTCAACAATAGTCACTGGCGCCGTCATAGAGCCAGCTCGCAGTAACAGAGCTAATTGTTGTGCTTCTTGATAGGAGCCTGCACCCGTAATGCGAAAACGATCTCCAAGTTGGGATTGAATAGTAGCGACACTGATAATCTCTTGTGTCTGCTTTGCCTTACCTTGCTCATCACGGCTGTATTCGCTGTAAGACGTCGCCATAGGTTTGCCGATATTGGTACGGGAAAACTCAGACATTTTCTGCCCGCCCACACGGTCAAGGTTAATGTTCACCTCCGCCATGCCCATCTCGCCTAAACTCGCCCTCGCATCGACAATATGATCGCCACCCAGCACTGGTGTGCGGCTCACATAAATAGGCTTACCAGACTTGTCATTGAGTACCATAGCATTAACGGAGCCAGACTCTTTAACCTCGAAGAAGGCCAAACTCGCCGTAGCACCGATAACATTTTTGGCGGCGGCAGGATCTTGGACTCCAGGCAATTCAATCCGAATTCGATGCTCCCCTTGACGCTGCACTAAAGCTTCAGTGATACCGAGTTCTTCAATACGGCTGCGCATCACTTGTAAGTTTTGCTGCACTGTCAAATTACGCAGTTTCGTTTGCTCTTCTTGGCTCAACTTAATCAGTAAACCCGCGCCATCTGCATTGGATAGCTGCCAATTAGGATAGGACTCTTTCATCATTTGACGCACGGCAGCACGGGCATCATTATCGGGCAATGTCATGTTTAACTGATGACTTTGGTCCAAATGCACGCTGGCACCACGAATTTTCTGCTCACGGATGAATTGACGTAGCGAATCAACAAGCGTCTCGGCCTGAGTTTGATAAACAGGATCAATATCAACATCGAGTAAGAACTGTACGCCACCGCGCAAGTCGAGCCCGAGTTTAATCGGCTGAAAGCCTAAGTTTTGTAACCAACTTGGCGCCGCACTGGCAAGGGATAAAGTCAATTCTTTTGGCTCTGCGACCATAGAAGAGACTAAAGTTTTGACTAAGGTTTGTTGGTTATCCGCATCGAGGACAATTAAGGTTTCACCATTTTTTTGGTCGATACGTTTTACCGTCACGCCTTCAGCTTGTAGCTTATCTCGAAGGGCAATAGGTGTGAGCGTTAACCCCGCCTTCGCGCCCACCTGCACCGCAGCATCCTCACCGTAAAATGTCGGCAACGCACTGAATAGCATCACGATAATAGTGACGATAAGCACTAAGTATTTCCAAGCTGAATAGTGATTTAGCAGCCGTTGATTGGGTTTTCTTTCCATGGGATTAACTCGCTATTTAACGCTCAGCATTTGAATAAAATCGCTAAGCGAACATATTGATATCAGTCCGAAACACATGATTGAGTACCAGCGGCTAAGCTCGTAAGGCTCAAATCATCACTGCTTACTTAAGCAGCTATAAAAAGTTTCGGAGAGTACAAAAAGGCAACAGCATGAAAAATCGATAAGAGTAGGCTCCTATCAACGTCATGCCTAAATAGGCGAGCTAAGCGGCTTGTTGGCTAAATCGATATTGAAGATTTGAGACTTTCCAACCCGAAATTCGGGCGGGGGAAGATACAGCAGAAAGCGTCCAATCTGATGTGATATCAAGATCGGTGGGTTCAACAACATTGGATGTCGGTTCGGCAGTAAAATCTACAGCGAGTACATATACTGGCTTGACCTCACGCACATCGTGCTGGGCAAGACTGATAAAACGCGGCGAATTTATCGGGGCAAAATCTAAATCATCTGAATGACTTACATAGTCAGAACTCGGACAAGGTGCTGGCTGTGATTCTGAGTCTGCACTGACTAGATCGGTATCATGACTATTCGGTGAGCCGCAGCTTTCAACGGTTTGCGCATCAGACTGTGCATTAGATTGGGCGATAACATCGGCATTGGGCAAGCTTTGAGGCTCAGCGCTTAGTTTTGTATGGGGAGTCGAGCTATCAAGACTCACAGTATGCATCTGAGCCGTTTGTTTCAGAGCAGTGTGTTTCTGACCCATATGCATCTGAACATAATGGCGAGTTGCATCACTGCGCTGTACTGAGGGTTTTGGCGCATAGCTAGCCGAGTGCGCAATCAACATGATCGCCACGCAAACTAACATCAATCCTGTACGCCAATGTTTGACCAAAGCGTGCCCTCTTATAAAACATTATCAAACTAAACATGAACCTATTCACTGTTCGCTTTTGATGCTTAACTGTGGGTCCATAAAGTGAAACTCGCGCAAAAAAACAACATACACATTTCGCCAATGTTGATTTTGCTAGGATGGCAGCTTAGGTAAAAACCTACAAAGAGACAAATTAAACTTTGTCCATCTTACCCCGAATTCAACGCTGAAGCGCGGTCGATATCCTTGGCTAAAGCCCTAAATTCGAGCCCTAAATTCAAGCCGTAAACAAACTTAATTCGCGAATAACAAAAAACCGCCCTAGGACGGTTTTAGCGATATCGCATGAGTCACGCTCACGACACTATAAGTAAAGTATTATAAGCAGATTATAAATACTGTACTGAGATGATTTCGTAATCTGTCATACCACCTGGCGTAGTAATAGACACTTCATCACCTTCATTTTTGCCGACTAAACCGCGGGCTATTGGTGAATTCACTGAAATCAGGTTTTCTTTAATATTCGCTTCGTCATCGCCGACTATGCGATAAGTCACTTCAACATCGGTATCGAGATTTAAAATAGTCACAGTGGCGCCAAAAATGATACGACCGTTATTCACCATCTTAGTGACGTCGATAATTTGCGCGTTAGATAACTTCCCCTCAATATCACGGATACGTGCTTCACAAATACCTTGTTCCTCACGAGCCGCATGGTATTCCGCGTTTTCTTTCAAGTCACCTAACTCTCTCGCTGAAGCAATTGCTTCAGTGATTTTAGGGCGACGGTCAAACTTGAGAATATCTAACTCTTTACGCAGCTGCTCTGCACCGACAACTGTCATAGGAACCTTAGTCATAACTTCTTTCGTCTCCTTTAAAACAAAAGCAACCCGTGCCAACGCTAAGGTCAACACAGTCAAATGAGGGTGGAATTGCGCTATTCTAATCGTTATGCGCTTTTGATGCACCAAGAACAATGCATTGACGCAGCTTACCCAACCTTAAGCAGAGTTACCAGTAATCAAATTCAAATCTGTATACCTAAGGAAATTTCGCACACGTTTTAGTACGAAATGAATACAAAAAATGCCCACTCGCCATTTAGACCGTGGGCATTAAGACTCAAAGCAAAAAACCTCAAATTAGAGGTTAACTCATTTATTCAAGCCCAGCCTCAAAGGTCAAAAAGATTTCACTAACCGTTTTATCAGCAAGAGATTTATCTGCATTAGGGCGCTCAATTGCCGCATGTAAGAGATAACGTCCTGCTGAAGGTAAGATCATTGAAACTTTACCGTCTTTATCTGAGGTAAATTCGATTTCCTCTGGTTTGTTACGATATAAGCTACCGTCTTTCATAATGGCGACTTTAACGCCTTCAACGGGCTTACCATCGAAAACAAATTGCAGGGTAGCAGCTTCGTTCTCAACAATATCTGCAGGATGAGTCACAGGCACTAGTTCTAAATATTCCCCCTTAGGCTTTAACACTTCCTCAGTTGGCTTATTACGTGTGACATAGGTTTCAACCCGCGATACATTTAAAGAACTTTCAAGTTCATAGGCTCCCTTTGGCATAGCAGCAGTTGTGGCTTTTTTATCCATACGGCTGCGTACAACCCCTTCTTTTCCTTTAACTTTATACTGAGAAAAATAACGAGGTGAAACTTCTTTTTCAAACTTATAAGTGCCATCTTGCATCAGTTGCACATCAAACACCGACTTACGTCCGCCCGTGTAACTTGAGCTTGGAGACGTTGGTTTTCCATTTGGCTGTAACACACGCACATCACTGGCACTAAAAGGTTTATCCATCATAAACACTTGATTGCTGGCAGACACATCTGAAGTAATCCACACAATTTCTTCACTTTCAGCCGAAACGTTGAAGTGGCTAGGTAAAATCCATCTGTCGTGGCTACTTGCCAATGGGCTAATACAAAGTGTGCCAAGTAATGTAATAAGACGTAATTTCATGCCTTTTCCTTAAGTTTAACGATTAATATACGGGCTAAATATTTAATGGATTGACTCAACGAGCCATGCCGCTTAAGCGTATGTCGATAACGCCAGTTTCTGTCGTGGCGGGCAACTGCACAGAGAAATCTCCTGCAGCTAAATCGATATTTTGTCGTACAAGATCGCGACCACCGTGTTCACGCACCACTTCAATAAATACAGTGTAAGTGGCAGGTTCAAGCACTTTTCCCGCCTCATCTTTTAAATCCCAATCGATTTTGTAATGACCCGCGGGACGTGTCGCAGATGCAATACCGTCAACAAAGCTCATATCTTCGCGTCCGGCTTTACGCCACCAACGACGGATATCTTTCAACCATTTATGGCCTTCATCCCAAACCCAAAGGCTTAAGGTTTTAACCGTTTGCCCCTTGGCATCCTCAACCCATACGGCCACATAAGGTCTGTGATATTGCCCTTCGGTAATTTCAGGCAAGGTTAAATCGACTGTCATTTTAGGCGTCGCAAACGCCACAGAACTGACAAACAAAGCACTCACCGCAATGGTGCGAATAAGATGACGCATACTCGGCCTACACTCCTTTATGGAACAAAATAAACATACACAAGCCCGCAACTACTGCTGACGAGTACCATGTATAACAATGACTTTTTGAGGCGCTTGGTTTGAGGCAGCAACAAATAAGCCCCAGTGAGCGAAAATAAAATGATAAGCACAGCGCTGAGATCGAGTATCCAAGCCCAAGCTGTGCCTGTGTTACGGCCCTTATGCAAATCATTCACTACGGCAACGACACCGTAATCTAAGGTTTCGACATAGGCTTGCCCGTCGAGCAAGTCCAATGTCAGGCTGCGGTAAGTGCCGGGCCCTTTGCTGACTAAACTAATTTCATCTTCATCGATATCGGCACTCGCCATATCCATAGCCCATTCACTTTTCAACCAATGACCCGCAGCCAGACGCCATTGTGAGTCTTGGGCATTAACGGGTAACAAATAGGCAGGGATTGGCACTTGTTCCCGCTTAGGTTCCTGATCAGCTTGAGAAAACCAATTAGGATGATTTAACGTTATACCTGTCACCGCAAAAAACAGCATCAGCAACAATAAAGCCATAGACACATAAACATGAATAATGCGGGCAAAGGACAAAGACGACTTACTGACTCTTAATTTCAATGATGCACTCTCAAAAACAAACCGAAGAGAAATACCTCCAGAGTCTGCTTTCCCTATGCAGCTAAAGATAGAAATGAACTGCATTAAACTAATTTAATGCGCCGAGATTAAATGAGATCGATTATCAAACAGAACAAAGTTTACAAACTTTACATATTCAATACTGAAAAAGAAGTTAAAAAGTAAGAAGAAAAATAAGTGCCAAAAATAAAGCACTTAGGGGTAAATCTGTTTTTAACACTCAAAAACCATTACCTTCGATTAAATTAGCAGCAAATGATTTATTGTATCACCTGTAAATACCTTTCAAATTCAGGAGGATAAAATCCAACATTTGGGCTAATTTTTTTGCTTAAAATTTACTTTACCACCCTCTCGTTTACCTTACGCCAATCAGCTACAATCCGCCGCCGGCGACTTGCTGGTACTTCCAAGGAAATATCATCTTGAGTACATCTCTGCTCAAAAAAATGCGCTGCCTACATATTGTGTGGCTCGCATTAATGCTCAACGCCTGCGTTGCACCACTCTTATTAATGTCACCCCAAGGCCAGCTCATGTGGGCCTTGCTTAAACCCCTTGTCGGTTTAGACCCGAACGATGTCGGATTATTCGAACAACCGCTCATCAAGAACCGTATGCAGGAATTGCTGGGTAAAAATTACGATACCACCCTGTCCCTGCTCAAAACGGCCGACAAGATCCAACAGGAAGGTCCACTCATCTACTTAGTGTCGACTTACACCCCGGTCCCCGAAATGGCCGAAAAAGCGGGTCTAGTTTGGAACTCAGACACCAACCAAATGGCAGTCATGCTGATGAAAGGCGGTGCACCCTTAGTGATTTCTGAGCAATTCAGTAATCAGGCAGAAAAACGGGTCCCAAGTTGGCCGAAGGAATTAGCCGACTATACCGATCCACAGAAGTTACAACAAAAAGCCTTAGAAGCGGGGGCAAATCAAGTACAGCAACAGTTAGCAATACCTGATACAGTCAAAGCCGTTGCAACAGGTGATGCTAAAGCGGCCCAAAGTGCCGTTATTGATAGTGCGGTCACACAGAATGCCGTCATTAAGAATGCTGCAATGCTAATCAATATCACTGAAGCAGCTGCAAAAGTCGCCGTTCCAGTGGCTCCAGCAGAAATAAAATCGCCACCCGTTACTCCTGAAGTCAAAAAGCAATAAAACGGATCACCACAGTGCTAGCTCAAATGGCACTGTGGATTAACTTTGAAAATAACTGAATTGCCACAACCAACGGGAATTATAGAGACAAGGGAAAGGCTGGAAGGGCTAATTGAAGGGAAACTGAAAGCAAAATAACACTAAGCTGAAAAGAGTTAAAAGTCAGAAAGCAAAAAGCCTGTACGAAGACAGGCTTTTTAACTTTTTGGCTGGGGTACAAGGATTCGAACCTTGGGATGCCGAGATCAAAACCCGGTGCCTTACCACTTGGCGATACCCCAATAAACTGTGTTTAATCTTCTATAGAAGATTGCATTTTGATGGTACGGGAAGAGAGACTTGAACTCTCACACCTCGCGGCACCAGAACCTAAATCTGGCGTGTCTACCAATTTCACCATTCCCGCATCAAAATGTACCAAAATTGTCTATTCAACATTTTTGGATTTTTCTCTGATAAATTACTTTAACAGAGTTAAATATGGTAGCAATGGCGGGACTTGAACCTGCGACCCCAGCATTATGAGTGCTGTGCTCTAACCAGCTGAGCTACATTGCCAATGGCTGGGGTACAAGGATTCGAACCTTGGAATGCCGAGATCAAAACCCGGTGCCTTACCACTTGGCGATACCCCAATCAACTTGGAAACTGAGAAAAAATGGCTGGGGTACAAGGATTCGAACCTTGGAATGCCGAGATCAAAACCCGGTGCCTTACCACTTGGCGATACCCCAACTAACTCTGTTTCAAACATCCGCTATCGCCGATGTTTCTAAATTCATATATCTAAAAAATGGTACGGGAAGAGAGACTTGAACTCTCACACCTTGCGGCACCAGAACCTAAATCTGGCGTGTCTACCAATTTCACCATTCCCGCACAGTTTCATGTTTACATCGTGAAGAGATGCTAGCAATCAATGCTAGAGTAAAATCGTGATTCATTTTATATAAGAAATTTATCTTAAATAAAATGGTAGCAATGGCGGGACTTGAACCTGCGACCCCAGCATTATGAGTGCTGTGCTCTAACCAGCTGAGCTACATTGCCACATCGATATTACGCGCCCCTCTCAGCGAGGAACGGGGCGTATTATGCTTATTCGAGGTATCTAGGTCAACAGCTTTTTTTCGCTATTTCCCTTAGGTTAAGCTGTTCGGCTATTACTTCACCAAACTGAGCAACAGATGTGCTAAATAACACCTTGTTGCTCATACTTAGCTTAATTTATCGAGACTTACAGCGTGAATAAGCTTTGTTATACGTTAAACAGGAAATGCATCACATCGCCATCTTTAACAATATAGGTTTTACCTTCCACGCGTAACTTACCGGCTTCTTTCGCGCCAGCTTCACCTTTGTGGGCAATAAAGTCGTCAAATGCCATCACTTGGGCACGGATAAAACCGCGTTCAAAATCGGTATGGATAACGCCTGCCGCTTGCGGAGCACTCGCACCCACTGGCACAGTCCAAGCACGCACTTCTTTCACGCCTGCGGTGAAATAGGTTTGCAGATTCAGTAATTCATAACCTGCGCGGATCACACGATCTAAACCTGGTTCTTCGATACCCAGATCCGCCATGAACTCATCGCGCTCCTCGATTTCCATCTCGGCCAGTTCAGATTCAATCGCCGCACATACTGCAACAACGATAGCGTTTTCAGTCGCAGCAATGGCGCGAACGGCATCTAAGTGCGGGTTATTTTCAAAACCATCTTCCGCAACGTTAGCAATATACATGGTCGGTTTTAAGGTTAAGAAGTTAAGGTAAGCCACCGCTTCCAGCTCTTCTTTCGATAAATCCATAGAACGCAACATTTTAGCTTCGTCTAAAATGGGGCGCATTTTTTCTAATACATCCACTTCAAACTTAGCGTCTTTATCACCACCTTTAGCACGTTTCTGCTGACGCTGAACCGCACGCTCTAAACTGTCTAAGTCAGCTAAGGCTAATTCAGTGTTGATGACTTCGATATCGCCAGCAGGGTCAACCTTGTTAGCAACGTGAACAATGTTGTCATCATCAAAACAACGTACTACATGACCAATAGCATCGGTTTCACGGATGTTAGCGAGGAACTTGTTACCTAAGCCTTCGCCTTTAGATGCGCCAGCCACAAGACCCGCAATATCCACGAATTCCATGGTGGTAGGTAACACACGTTGTGGATTCACAATCGCAGCTAACGCATCCAGACGTGGATCCGGCACAGGTACAACACCAGTGTTAGGTTCAATGGTACAAAACGGGAAGTTAGCCGCTTCGATGCCAGCCTTAGTTAACGCATTAAAAAGCGTTGATTTACCTACGTTAGGAAGACCAACAATGCCGCATTTAAAACCCATATGCTTACCTTTCTCTCGATTATTGGCTGACAAGTCACACTCATCAGCGAGGTTTAGTCGTCCTGCCCTATGGCAGCACATTACTGAATAATTAAATCACTTGAATCACTTAACACTTAAGTCTCGCCAAAGGCAAAACCTACTCCGCTTTAAAGGAGTGTAATCTGTTCATGGCTTTCACCATGTCTTGTTTAAACAAAATTTCGGTAGAACGCACGGCTTCATCTATCGCCGCCTCGATAAGTTCTTGCTCTTTAGCAGGTGCTTTTCCCAGTACGTAACCACTCACTTGATTTTTATCACCGGGATGACCGATACCTAAGCGTAAACGGTAGAAGTTTTTATCGTTAGCCAGTTTAGCAATAATATCTTTCAGACCATTGTGGCCGCCATGACCGCCACCGAGCTTAAACTTAGCCACACCGGGCGGCAGATCGAGTTCATCGTGAGCGACCAGAATCTCTTCCGGCGTGATACGAAAAAAATTCGCCAAAGCGCCAACCGCTTTACCGCTTAAATTCATATAAGTCGTCGGGATCAATAAGCGGACATCTTTACCGTGCAATACGGCTCTAGCAGTCAAGCCAAAATACTTACTGTCGGCCACTAAAGTCACGCCGCAAATTCGAGCCAACTCTAATACGTACCAAGCCCCCGCATTATGGCGAGTGTGTGCATATTCAGCACCTGGATTAGCCAGACCAACTATTAATTTTATTTCGCTCATGACACTCAATATCGTTATTTCGTCGATGACAGCCGCGCAAAGTGCCGACTGAACTGACCATACCAGCTAAAAACGCGGCATTTTAGCACTCAAACCCCAAGTCAACAAATGCCACGTCATCGCACAGGAGCAGAACACAGAACAACTCAGCGTTAATTAAGTCCCATAGCATATTTAAGGACAGTCTTTTTGAGCGGGGAATTGATGTTTGCCAACTTTAACGCGCCATTACGTAGCAGCTTTAGCGGCAGAATATCGTTGCTAAAACCGGCGTAAAACAAATCCATCGCAGTCATCATCAATTGATTATCGCGATAACGTTTGCGCTGATATTGGGCAAGCACCTCATTCGACCACCAGATATTATCTTGGGCTAATGCATCCTTGATGACCGCCAAAAACGCTTCGACATCCTTAAAGCCAAGATTCACCCCTTGGCCTGCGAGGGGATTAATGGTGTGAGCGGCATCGCCTAAAATCACCACATTATGACTATAGTAGCGCTGGGCATGGCGACGAGTGAGGCCAAAACTGCCTTTATTCTCAACGGTGAAATCGGCATCTAAGCGCGCAGGGAAATGCAAACGTATCTGCTCGGCCAACTGTTTATGATTAAGCTGCATTAACTGCTTAATTCGGTTGGCATCGTCGTACCACACCAGCGAAGCGTTATTGCCAGGTAAAGGTAATAAGGAACGTGGCCCTTTGGGCGTAAACTGCTGCCAAGTGACATCTTGCTGGCCCTGTGCGGTGCTGATATTGATCAGCATCGCCGATTGAGCGTAATCCCAACCCGAAATGCCAATTCCCGCCCATTGGCGTACCTGCGAGTGAGCACCATCGGCGCCAACCAACAACTTAGCGGTCAGTTTACTACTTGACTGTAAGTGCACGCTCACACCGTCGCTATCGCGGGCAAATGCCACCATTTTATCGGGACAATATAAGGTGATGCCAGCTAATTGTGTCATCTGTTGCCACAGGGCAAGTTGGATTAAACGGTTTTCGACTATATGACCTAAATGGCTGGCACCAATTTGCGAACAGTGGAATTGGGTGATGCAGCCATCGAGCTCCCAAGTTTCTAAGCCCAAATAAGGCACATTACGCATCTTGAGCAATGAGTCCAAGGCGCCAAGACGTTCAAGCAGCGTTTCAGAAGCCACACTGATGGCCGAGACTCGCACATCTAATGGCTGTTCGGCTTGATAAGCCTCTGGCGCAAAAGATTCAATCACCGCCACTTGCAAACCCTGTTGGGCTAATCCAATTGCCGTCGCCGCACCAACCATGCCGCCGCCGACAAGAATGACATCGAATCGAGTGCCTTCAGCATGAGTGACGTCAGCATGAGTCACATTAAAATCTGTGGTGTCGGATATCATCTGTGCATGTGTCTCTTCAATCTGGCTCATCCTACTTACCACCTTAGTTACGACCTTAGTTACCACCTTTAAGCCCTTCTGTATTTCTGCCCAAGCGACTTTTCACAAACCCGCTCGATTATGCCTTATATCAAGATACCACGGAAATGTTGAGCGCATTTCGATTCGAAATCCGTGAAGACATAGGCATTCAAGCCCGAATAGTTTGCTGGAAATAACGAAAGCTCAGCCTGTTAACAATATTAATCTTGCCCAAATGCAGCCTAACAATAAAAACCTAGCATTTGTGAGGGTATCGCCCTTGGCAAAAGCCAACAGCTAAAAGTGTGGACAAAGCTGGTCAGCAGCCGTAACAGCAGGTAAAATGTCGCGCTATTTTTATTGGTCATCTTAGGGCGACACAACTGATGAGTAAGAAACTCCATATCAAGACTTGGGGCTGTCAAATGAATGAGTATGACTCATCCAAGATGGCTGATCTGTTAGGCGAATACCAAGGTTATACCTTGACTGAAGAAGCGTCTGAGGCAGATATTCTCCTGCTCAACACTTGTTCTATCCGCGAAAAAGCGCAAGAAAAAGTGTTCCATCAGCTAGGACGCTGGAAGACGCTTAAAGATAAAAATCCTAATTTGATTATTGGCGTGGGCGGCTGCGTTGCCTCACAAGAAGGCAAAGCCATTAAAGACAGAGCCCAATGTGTCGACATTATTTTCGGACCACAAACCTTGCACCGTCTGCCCGAGATGATCGAGCAAGTGCGCCGTGGCGACAAAGCGGTTATCGATATCAGCTTCCCTGAAATCGAAAAATTCGACCGTCTGCCAGAGCCACGCGCCGAAGGCCCAACCGCGTTTGTGTCTATCATGGAAGGTTGCAGCAAATACTGCTCGTTCTGTGTTGTGCCTTATACTCGCGGCGAAGAAGTCAGCCGCCCATCGGACGATATTATCCTTGAAATCGCCCAATTGGCGGAGCAAGGTGTGCGCGAAGTAAACTTGCTCGGCCAAAACGTGAATGCCTATCGCGGCGCAACTCACGATGGCGCAATTTGTACTTTTGCGGAATTACTGCGTTTCGTGGCAGCCATCGACGGTATCGACCGTATCCGCTTCACGACCAGTCATCCGATTGAATTTACACAAGATATCATCGACGTTTACGAAGATACCCCTGAGCTTGTAAGCTTCTTGCACTTGCCAGTGCAATCGGGTTCTGACCGTATTCTCACGGCGATGAAACGCGGCCATATGGCGATTGAATATAAGTCAATCATCCGCCGCCTGCGTAAAGCCCGTGAAGGCATTCAAATCAGCTCAGACTTTATCATTGGCTTCCCAGGCGAAACCAAAGAAGACTTTGCCGATACCATGAAGTTGATTGAAGACATAGGTTTCGACCACAGCTTCAGCTTTATCTATAGCGCACGTCCGGGCACGCCAGCGGCGGATTTACCCGATAACGTCGATATGGAAGAGAAAAAACAACGTCTGGCGATTCTGCAAGACCGCATCACCCAGCAAGCCATGCGCTACAGCCGCCACATGATGGGCACAGTGCAACGTATTCTGGTTGAAGGACCATCGGTGAAAAATCCTATGGAACTGCGCGGCCGTACTGAGAACAACCGAGTGGTGAACTTCGAAGGTCAACCAAAACACATTGGTACTTTCGTGGATGTCGAAATCGTCGACGTTTACACTAACTCACTGCGCGGTGTCTTTATCCGCGGCGAAGATGAAATGGATCTACGTCGTAGCCTGCGCCCTGCTGAAATTCTGGCCAAGCGCAAGCAAGATGATGAACTGGGTGTGACTCAATTTAAGCCATAAGCGTTTAATCGGCTTAAACAGTACCGATATCGGTACCTATATAAAGAAGGGCGACTTAGTCGCCCTTTTGCTTTAACGCACTTTTGTTTAAGTCTACCGAGGCAATTGCTATTTTCCGTTAGCAATTATCGGCTATGGCTCGTAAACTAAAATTATCTTGCGATGGTTAACCAACCTCGTACCTTGCTTTCTTATTCGCTATTGGGAGTGCTATTTGTCCAGTAAATTAACTACCATGAATCTGTATCTCGAACCCGCAGAAACACGCCGTTTGGCTTCACTGTGCGGTCCATTCGATGACAATATCAAGCAGATAGAACGTCGCGTTGGCGTTGAAATCGTCCGTAAGAACAATCATTTCCAGATCACCGGACTGCCACGCAATTGTTTAAGCGCCAACAACTTACTAAAAGAACTCTACATCGAGACCCAAACGGTTAAAGGCAGCACGCCCGATCTTGAGCCTGAGCAAGTCCATATCGCTATTCAAGCGGCCATTGCCCTAGAGCAAGCAGACGCTAACGACGACAGCGGTATTAATATCAAAACCCGCCGCGGTGTCATTAAGCCACGCAATCCGAATCAAAGCTTGTATGTGGCCAATATTACGCGTCACGATATTACCTTCGGTATCGGTCCAGCTGGAACAGGCAAAACCTACCTTGCCGTAGCAGCGGCAGTAGATGCGTTAGAGCGCCAAGAAGTGCGCCGCATTCTGCTGACTCGCCCTGCAGTGGAAGCGGGTGAAAAACTCGGTTTCTTACCCGGTGACTTAAGTCAAAAGGTCGACCCCTATCTACGCCCCCTCTACGATGCGTTATTCGAAATGCTTGGCTTTGAAAAAGTGGAACGCTTAATCGAGAAAAACGTGATTGAAGTGGCGCCGCTTGCCTATATGCGCGGTCGTACCTTGAACGATGCCTTTATTATTCTCGATGAAAGCCAAAACACCACAATCGAGCAGATGAAGATGTTCCTTACCCGTATCGGTTTCAATTCCCGTGCGGTGATCACAGGCGACATCACTCAAACCGACTTACCTAAACATCAAAAGTCAGGACTACGTCACGCGATTGAAGTGTTAAGCCAAGTCGAAGAAATCAGCTTTAACTTTTTTGTCTCCCAAGATGTAGTGCGCCATCCTGTGGTTGCCCGTATCGTTGAAGCCTATGAAGCCTTCGAGTTAAAAGAGCAAACCTTAAAAGCCAAAAAAGAAAGCCAGTACCAAAAGCAACAGCAGGAAGCCGCAACACATGAGTCTTGAGTTAGCCTTAGATATTCAACATGCCAGCACCAGTGAGTGGCTACCAACGGACGAACAATTCGCCCTTTGGGTCACTACCGCAATTGGCAATAGCATGGATGAAGCTGAATTAACCATACGTATCGTCGATAGCCGCGAGAGCCAAATGCTCAACAATACCTATCGCGGTAAAGACAAACCGACCAATGTACTGTCATTTCCCTTTGAAGCACCACCAGAAATTGAACTTCCTTTACTCGGAGATCTTGTCATTTGCGCGGCAGTCGTTGAAAATGAAGCCCGTGAACAACAAAAACCACTAGAAGCGCACTGGGCACACATGGTTGTACATGGTTGCTTGCATCTGCTAGGGTATGATCACATCGACGATGAAGAAGCCGAAGAGATGGAGTCATTAGAGACTCAACTCATTGAAAGCTTAGGTTTTACTGACCCATATAAGGAACAATAATTAGCTAAGATAATCCCTATCAAAAGCTAATGAGAAAACTATGAGTGACGATATCCCCCCTAGTACGAACGCCCACAAGAAAGGTTGGTTTGATAGAGTAAGTCAGCTATTTCAGGGCGAACCTCAAAATCGCGAAGATCTAGTCGATGTGATTGATGGTGCCGAGCAGCGCGATTTGATCACCCAAGATACCCGCGAGATGATAAAAGGTGTATTAGACGTTTCTGATATGCGTGTTCGGGATATCATGATCCCAAGAGCTCAAATTGTCGCCCTCCAGATAGACAATTCGGTCGAAGAGTTACTTGCGACTGTGATTGGTTCAGGTCACTCACGCTTCCCCGTCGTTAACGAAGATAAAGACCATATCGAAGGCATATTGCTTGCCAAAGATTTGATCCCTTACGGTTTCTCCAACAGTGATGAGCCCTTCTCACTGGATCGCGTGATCCGTCCCGCCGTGGTTGTGCCCGAAAGCAAACGCGTCGATGTTCTGCTAAAAGAATTCCGCTCTCAACGCTACCATATGGCGATTGTGGTTGACGAGTACGGCGGCGTATCGGGACTCGTGACTATCGAAGATATTCTTGAAGAAATTGTCGGCGAGATTGAAGACGAATTCGACCACGATAGCACTGAAGAAACCGAGATCCGCAAAGTCGGTAACACGGTTTATATGGTTAAAGCTTTGACGCCAATCGAAGATTTCAACGAAGAATTCAACACTGAATTCAGCGATGAAGAGTTTGATACCGTCGGTGGCTTAGTCTCACACGCCTTTGGCCATCTGCCAGAACGCAACGAGAGCATCATCATTGAAGGCATAGAATTTAAAGTCATCAATGCTGACACTAGGCGTTTAATCCAACTCAGAGTTAAACTCCCCGATCCTAATACTGGCGAAGACGTAGAATAATCACTCGTGCTAAAAAAAATCCGGGCTTTTGCCCAACAACAGTCCCAACCTAGTGCTGTGAGACTCGTACTGGCATTTGCCCTTGGCGCCAGTACGGCGCTTTCATTTGCGCCTTATTCCATTTGGATAATCTATCCGTTTGCCATGGCTATTGCCCTCTGGCACAGCCGAACGCTGAGCGCTAAGGCAAGCTTTTACTATTGGTTAAGCTTTGGATTTGGCTGTTTTTCCGTAGGGATCAGCTGGGTTCACGTGAGCATGGATACCTTTGGTGGTATGCCGCTCATTGCCTCCGTTGGGTTAATGGCCTTGTTAGCCTTGTATTTAGCCTTGTATCCCGCGCTAACTGGTTTAGCGCTGGTTTGGTTAACTAAAACGCTGAGCCATGATGGTAAAACTCGATTTGGTCTTTGGCGTAATCTCGCCCTATTCCCCGCGTTATGGACCTTGACCGAATGGGCTCGTGGCTGGGTAATGACAGGCTTCCCTTGGTTATGGGCGGGTTACTCGCAAACTCAAGGGCCGTTAAAACCCCTTGCCAGTATCATAGGCACACTGGGAATAAGTTTTGTATTGGCCATGCTCGCTGGTGCATTAGCACTTTGTTTTACTAAGCGTTATAAGAGTTTACTGCTTTTACTGCCGCTCAGTATCCTGGCCGTTTGGGCTGCGCCTAAACTTTGGGACATTCATCCTACGGGTGAAAATGTTAAAGTGGCACTGGTGCAAGGCAATATTCCCCAAAGCATGAAGTGGGAACCCGATGCCCTGTGGCCGACGCTGTTAAAATACATGGATTTATCCCGCGAACATCTGGATGCCGATATCATTATTTGGCCAGAAGCAGCAATTCCAGCGCCAGAATCTATGGTGCAGGACTTTTTAGATAACGCCAATAAAGTCGCCAATCTAAACCATACCTCAATTATCACTGGCATTATTAGCCATCAAAACAATGAGTTCTATAATTCATTGATTGTGCTTGGTAATCATAATCAGAAACAACAAGCAGGCCCTGACTATGAGGGCGATGGTAGTAATCAATTTAAGAAACACCATCTGTTGCCAATTGGCGAGTTTGTCCCCTTTGAAGCGCTGCTGCGCCCGATAGCACCTTTCTTTAATTTGCCCATGTCGTCCTTTACACGAGGCGAATATCAACAGCCGAACCTCAGCGCCCTAGGCCATAAAATCGCGCCCGCGATTTGTTATGAAATAGCCTTTCCGGAACAGTTGCGCGACAACGTTAATCAAGGGACAGATATACTATTAACTGTCTCTAACGATGCATGGTTTGGTAGCTCAAATGGGCCATTACAGCATATGGAAATCGCTCAAATGCGCGCGGTTGAATTGGGTCGGCCTCTATTACGCGCAACCAACAATGGCGTGACAGCCATAGTCGATGAGCGTGGCAATATCACAGCGTCATTGCCACAGTTTGAAATAGGCGTGCTAAGTGCAACCATTCCATTAGTCACAGGACAAACTTGGTTTGCAAAATTAGGCCAAATGCCCCTACTGATACTCTGTGGTTTAATCGTTCTACTCGGTCTTGCCCGACGTTTTAAAGCGCAATAGGATTTAGGCCATGCATTACCAAGTCAATAAACAAGATGTGGCAGGTTTTACCTTAATTGAACTTGTCGTTGTGATTATTGTGCTTGGGATCTTGGCTGTGATCGCCGCGCCTAAATTTATCGGTTTAAGTAAAGAAGCGCGGGTACAAACCTTAAGCCAAGTACAGGCCAGCGTTAAAACAGCCAATATGCTAGCTTACTCAAAAACCCAAATGCCTAGCCTACTGAGCCAAGCGGTAGCTGGACGCGATGATATTATTGATATCGACCTCAATGGTGATGGCACTCCAGATACACGATTAAAATGGGGTTACCTCGATAATACCGATGTGGAAAAATGGATCACCTCAGATGATAAACTTATCATTCAATATCAAGGCATTGATATCACTTATATAGGCTACGATCCTAACAACAATTCCTTAGTGAATGATGACCAATGCTATTTCCGCTACACCCAAGCCAGCGATGCCAGCACTGCGCCGCAATATGATATCAACACCCAAGGTTGTTAGGCTGACACTCAGTTAACCTGTGTTATCACGCAATTGTCTGCGAATACATTAGGCTGATTACGCGTTCCACGTTAAGGTGAACGATTAGACGTGGCCTTATACCAATCACAGTGACTGTGTCTGCATAGCCAATATGATTGGTACCATTACCTCGTTCCTTAACCAAGGTACACAGTCAAGGCAACTCTATGGCACAGCTTCGCGTGCGCTACCAAACCCACGAATTTGGGGATCTCGACATTCATGTCAGAACCCTAAGAAATAACCAAGAATTTGAAGACATCGATGGCGAAGCTGAAAAGCTCGGTATTTCCTCCGCAACTTGGCCATTATTTGGCATAGTTTGGCCATCTAGCCAAGTGCTATCCCATCATATGGCCGATTATCAAATTGATAATAAACGCATTCTTGAAGTTGGCTGCGGTATAGGGCTGGCAAGTCTAGTGCTAAACCACAGACATGCCGACATCACAGCAACCGACTATCACCCCGAGTCGGAAAATTTCCTTAAGCAAAATGTCGATTTAAATCATGGTCGTGCGATTCCGTTTGTTCGAACAGGATGGGCAGATGCACAAACTAATTTAGGTTTATTTGACCTCATTATTGGCAGCGATCTCTTGTACGAACAAGAACATGCCGATCTCTTATCACAATTTATTGAGCAGCATGCTAAACCAATTTGTGATGTAGTCTTAGTCGATCCAGGCCGTGGTAATCATGCAAAATTCAGTAAACGTATGGTGACCTTAGGTTACGAACACACGCAACATAGACCCATTCACACTGAATTTTTATTAGCGCCCTTTGGCGGTCAAATCCTCAACTACTCTCGTACCAACAGTTGATACAGCCTAATTAATGCAGATATGAGCAATTTAGGTCTAGTCTAATAGAACTCAAAAAAAACGACGCTGAGGCGTCGTTTTAGCTGCATAACATCACCACCTTGATTAAGGCGTTAGCGGCTCGCGGGTAAATTCTTCATGATCACACTCTGGACAATCTGGGATGGGACTTGGAAATTCAATACTCATTTCATTGCCACAGTTAGTGCACACCATGATGCCCTGATTCACTATGTCACCACTCTTGTAGTAGCCCTGGTGCTTAAAATCTTGCGTTAACTCATGCCATTCTACTTGGCTGCGGTCGGTGATTTCACTGAGCCAATGCCAAAGCGTATTCTCTAAAGTAATCACGGTTGGGCTATGACTCAAACTATCCGCGTTCTGCTCACGGAGAAAACTCGTAATATCACGCTTTAAGAATTGTTCGACTAAAGCGAGTTCATCTTCCCCTGCCTGTTCTTTAAGACGTAAATACTCCTTACCTTGAGTGACAGAATTGAATAAGTTCTTTACAGTCATAGTGTTATCTTCTGCAAATTGAGATTTCACTTCGGTAATTAAGGCTTGATACAGTCCTAGTAACGCGTTACTTCTATCATTCATAACCAATACTCCTTCATACGAACCTTTTTAATGCATCGCTTCTAGTTTATTCTATGCAGATCTTACTCGCGCTGATATGGCGTTAGATCCAATAATAGGCGGCACTGCCGGAAATAGAGTGATGCAAGAGCAATATAATCCCTCAGAAATTGAAGCCTTAGTGCAAAAGCACTGGCATGACAACAAAACCTTCGAAGTCACTGAAGACGCAAACAAAGAAAAGTTTTATTGCCTTTCGATGTTTCCGTACCCTTCTGGCAGACTCCACATGGGACACGTACGCAACTATACCATAGGTGACGTAGTTGCACGCTTTCAACGTCTTCAAGGCAAAAACGTGCTCCAGCCTATCGGTTGGGACTCATTTGGTCTGCCCGCAGAAAATGCCGCGATTAACAACAAGACTGCGCCTGCGCCATGGACCTATGAAAACATAGAGTACATGAAGAACCAGCTGAAACTGCTGGGTTTTGGTTACGATTGGAGCCGTGAAATCGCCACTTGTACCCCAGAATATTATCGCTGGGAACAATGGTTCTTTACTAAGTTGTACGAGAAAGGCCTAGTCTATAAAAAGACAGCTTCAGTCAACTGGTGTCCAAACGATGAAACCGTACTGGCGAACGAGCAAGTTCAAGACGGTTGCTGCTGGCGCTGTGATACCCCTGTGGAACAAAAAGAAATTCCACAGTGGTTCATTAAGATCACTGCCTATGCAGAAGAATTATTAAACGATATCGATACCTTAGATGGTTGGCCTGAACAGGTCAAAACCATGCAACGTAACTGGATTGGTCGCAGCGAAGGCGTAGAAATGACCTTCGGCGTCGCAGGCCACGATAAAAGCTTCGATATCTATACCACGCGTCCTGATACCTTAATGGGCGTGACTTATGTGGCGATTGCTGCAGGTCATCCATTGGCTGAAATCGCCGCGCACACCAATCCTGAGCTTGCCGCCTTTATCGATGAGTGCAAAAACAGCACAACATCAGAAGCCGAACTCGCGACCATGGAAAAACGCGGTGTCGCTACAGGGCTTTTCGCCATTCATCCTATCACTGGCAAGCAAGTCCCGATTTGGGCAGCGAACTTTGTGTTGATGAACTATGGCACCGGCGCTGTGATGTCAGTTCCAGGCCACGATCAACGTGACTTCGAATTTGCGAAAAAATACGGTCTGGCGATTGAAGCTGTGATCAAGCCAGTTGATGGCGACGTTGATATCAGCGAAGCCGCTTATACCGAAAAAGGCGTACTGTTTAACTCGGGAGAGTTTGACGGTTTAGACTTTGAAGCGGGCTTTAATGCCATCGCTAACAAGTTAGTCGCCGAAGGTAAAGGCAATCGCCAAGTCAACTATCGCCTGCGCGATTGGGGTGTTTCACGTCAGCGTTACTGGGGCGCACCTATTCCTATGGTGACCTTAGCCGACGGCACTGTGATCCCAACGCCAGCAGATCAACTGCCAGTATTACTGCCAGAAGATGTGGTGATGGACGGTATTCAAAGCCCAATCAAGGCCGATAAAGAATGGGCGAAAACCCAAGTCAACGGTCAAGATGCGCTGCGCGAAACCGATACCTTCGATACCTTTATGGAATCGTCTTGGTATTACGCCCGTTACTGCAGCCCGCATGCAGACGAAATGTTAGATCCAGCTAAAGCCAACTACTGGCTACCCGTGGATCAATACATTGGCGGTATCGAACACGCGTGTATGCATTTGTTATATTTCCGCTTCTTCCACAAGTTACTGCGTGATGCAGGTCTGGTTAACTCTAACGAGCCAGCCAAACAATTGCTGACTCAAGGTATGGTGTTGGCCGATGCCTTCTACTACATCAATGAAAAAGGCGCCCGAGTGTGGGTTTCTCCTTTAGATGTAGCAACCACAGAAAAAGACGACAAGGGCCGCATTACTAAGGCTATCGATAAAGACGGCAACGAGCTGGTTTATACCGGCATGAGCAAGATGTCTAAGTCGAAAAACAACGGTATCGATCCTCAAGTCATGGTTGAAAAATACGGCGCCGATACCGTTCGCCTATTTATGATGTTCGCCTCACCACCAGAATTAACTCTGGAATGGCAAGAGTCTGGCGTTGAAGGCGCACACCGCTTCATTAAACGTCTGTGGAAACTTGCAAACGAGCATGTGAACCAAGATAACAGCGAAGCCTTAGATGTCAGCAAGTTAACTGCCGATCAAAAAGCGCTGCGCCGTGAAGTCCACAAGACGATCGCGAAAGTGACCGACGATATCGGCCGCCGTCAGATGTTCAACACTGCGGTTGCCGCCGTGATGGAACTGATGAACCATCTGCAAAAAGCGCCACAAACGACAGGCCAAGACAACGCCATTATCGGCGAAGCCTTATCCGCCATCGTACGTTTGCTGTACCCTATCATTCCACATGTGAGCTTTAACTTGTGGAACGAGCTAGGTAATGTGAGCAACATCGAAGATAGCCAATGGCCAGTCGTTGATGAAGCTGCGCTAGTTGAAGACAGTAAGCTCATCGTTGTGCAAGTTAACGGTAAAGTTCGCGCAAAAATCACAGTAGCCGCCGACGCTGATAAAGAATCAGTAGAAGCCTTAGGCATGAGTGATGAACACGTGATCAAATACCTAGACGGCCTGACAGTACGTAAAGTGATCTATGTGCCGGGCAAACTGCTCAGCATAGTGGCCAATTAACGGCTGCTAATAACTCGCTATACTCAAAGCCAATGAAGTTGCAGCATAGCTGCAACTTCAAGTCAGCAGGGTATACCACGAATAGGAAACCGCGAAATCTATGCTAATCAAACGCATATGCTTCGCAATCATGGCACTGGTCATAATGACCAGTGCTGGTTGCGGTTTTAAGCTTCAACGCAGTTATCAGATCCCTGATGCCCTCAATCATTTGAGTTTGAGCAGCGTGGATGAATACAGTGAACTCACCCGTCTGGTGCGTGAACGCCTGCGCTTGAACAATATCCAAGTTGTCGACGCCGCAGATAATGTTCCAGTATTAAGATTAATCACCGACTCCCTTGAACGCTCGACCTTATCTTTGTACCCCACAGGTAACGTCGCCGAGTATGAGCTGATTTATTTAGTCGAATTTGCTGTGGCACTGCCAGGTAAAGAAGCGCAGCCTTTCAAGGTTGAAATTCGCCGCGACTACTTAGACGATCCACGTACCGCATTGGCAAAGAGCCGTGAAATGGAATTGCTGACGAAGGAAATGCGCATCCAAGCTGCCGATCGTATTCTGCAAGCAATGGCCAGTACTGAGGTGAATTAATGTGGGGCTATCATTAAATGAGAGTCTATCCAGACCAACTCTCCCGCCACCTTAACCAGTTATTTCCTTGTTATCTGATTTTTGGGGATGATCCTTGGTTGATTGAAACCACCAAAGATCAGATCCGCCAATTCGCCAAGCGTCAGGGATTCGATGAAAAAGTCCAACTCATTCAAGAGACGGGCTTTAATTGGAACGATCTGACTCAGGAATGGCAGGCCATGAGTCTGTTTTCCAGTAAACGCTTGATTGAGCTAACCCTTCCCCAAGCTAAGCCCGGTGCCGAAGGCTCTAGCACACTGCAAGCCCTATTGCAGACGCCCAATCCCGATATGCTGTTGATTATCGAAGGGCCAAAGCTCGCCACAGAGCAAACCAACAGTAAATGGTTTAAGACCTTAGATGCCCATGGCATGTATCTGCCCTGCGCCACGCCAGAGGGCGAGCAGTTTATGCGCTGGCTCGATGGCCGCATCAAGCACTTTAAGCTCAATCTGCAGCATGATGCCCGTGCTATGCTGCATTCTCTGTATGAAGGGAATTTACTGGCTGCCGATCAAGCCATGCAGTTGCTGCAACTCCTGAGCCCAACAAAACCCGTCAGTGCTGACGAACTGGGCCACTATTTTGAAGATCAGTCGCGCTTCACCGTATTCCAACTCACGGATGCATTATTGAATAATAAACAGGATAGCGCGCAGCACATGCTAGCCCAGCTCAATGGCGAAGGCACTGCCTTACCTATCCTGCTGTGGGCCTTGTTTAAAGAACTCGGTTTGTTATTCAATTTGAAATGCGAGCAAGCCCAAGGCGTTGCGCTGAGTGCACTCTGGGGTAAACATCGAATTTGGGATAAACGTAAACCACTGTATCAAGCGGCGCTGCAACGACTCAGCCTTGAACAACTCGAACATATGCTCGCCCTTGCCTCGAAACTTGAGCTCAACTTAAAGCAACAGGGGAAAGAGGATTGGACTGGTCTGAGCCACCTGTGTCTGTTATTTGATCCTAGAGCCCATCGGCACCTGGCACATATAGCCATAGACTAATCATTGATTAACCAAAGAGTTGATATGCGTATTGGTATTTTAGGCGGCACCTTTGACCCGATACACTATGGTCATATCCGTCCCGTGATTGAAGTGAAGCAAGCATTAGCCTTGGATAAAATCCTGCTGATGCCGAACCATATTCCGCCCCATAAACAGCAGCCGAACTTAACCACAACACAGCGCCTCAAAATGGTAGCCGATGTCTGTCAGCAACTCGACGGATTTGCACTGTGCGACATCGAAGCTAAACGCGACACGCCTTCCTACACAGTTGTGACGCTTGAGCAACTGAAAGCCTTACATCCGGAAGACGAGCTGTTTTTTATCATGGGGATGGACTCTTTCCTCCAATTAAAAAGCTGGTATGAGTGGCAACGCCTATTCGACTTTGCCCATCTCGTTGTCTGCCAGCGCCCGGGTTGGCAGCTCGATGCAGAACATCCTATGCAGCAGATATTGACGGCCCGCAGTCAAGCGCCACAAGGGACAGACGAAGGTCGTACTAGCTGTGTCCATAAAAACTGTGGGCAGATTTTCCCTGTAGCGATTACACCACAGGATATTTCCTCGACGCTCATTCGTGAACAACTGGCAAAAGGCGAAATTCCCGCCGATTTACTCATGCCAGTCACGCTAGATTACATCAAAAATCAACGACTTTACTTACCTTAGCTCGAACCGTAAGCAGATATCGCCAACTCAACTGCCAATGACAATGTATTCCCAGCAGCAACACTGGTATACTACCGCGCTATTTAAAATTAATGAGGTACGCCAGCGTGCAGAGCGCGGAATTAAAACAGTTTGTTGTCGACAAGATCGACGACTTGAAAGCCAGAGACGTTGTTGTTCTGGATGTCAGCAAGCAATCTAACATCACTGACTACATGGTCATATGTTCAGGTACATCAAAGACTCACGTTAAAGCTATCGCCGAAAACCTTGTGGTTGAAGCGAAAAAAGCCGGTATTCCACCTTTAGGTGTTGAAGGCCGCGAAAGCAGCGAATGGGTTCTTGTGGACATGGGCGATGTGATCCTGCACGTTATGCAAGATCAAACCCGTGATTTCTACCAGCTTGAAAAGCTCTGGTCAGAAAAGCAAGACTGATGAAGTTACAGCTCATCGCAGTAGGAACACGGATGCCCGATTGGGTTACCCGTGGTTTCGAAGAATACCAGCGCCGTTTTCCCCGTGATATGGCGCTGGAGCTTATCGAAATACCCGCTGGAAAGCGGGGGAAAAATGCCGACATTGTCCGGATACTTCAAAAAGAAGGCGAACAAATGTTGGCGGCCATTCCCAAAGGCAATCATATTGTTAGCTTAGATCTCCCCGGCAAAAACTGGACGACCCCCGAGCTAGCAACCGCACTGACTAAATGGCAACTCGATGGTCGCGACGTCAGTTTACTGATTGGTGGACCTGAAGGATTAGCGCCAGCTTGCAAAGAAGCGGCAAACCAAAGTTGGTGTCTTTCGGCATTAACCTTACCTCACCCACTCGTACGGGTGGTGGTTGCCGAAAGTTTGTACCGCGCGTGGAGCGTGAACACGAATCACCCCTACCATAGAGAATAGCGGGATCTTGATGTTAACGAGTGTCAACCACCCGTCATGGGATCAGCCGGAGATAGCATAAGTGTCGCCAAAAAAGCGGATAACAATGCATGATCACGCCGCCGAGGCGTCTCTTTTTAAGCGCAGGGCGCTTTTCACTTTTTTTTGCGTTTTCGCTCTATTTAGCGTATTAGTCACCAACCTTTATCATTTACAGGTTGAATCCTATAAAGATTATGCAACTCGCTCAAATGATAATCGCATCCGTGTTGTTCCAATTGCCCCTAGTCGTGGTCTCATTTACGATCGCAACGGTATACTTTTAGCTGAAAATTTACCCTTTTATTCCCTCGATCTCGTGCCCGAAAAAATCAGTAACATGTCAGAGACCTTAGATGAACTCGGCAAGTTAATTGAGATCAGTGATGATGAGCGCGAAACCTTTACTGACGCCCTGAAATTTCATCGCCGTTTCAAACCGCTAACACTGAAAAACCAGCTCACCGAAGAACAAGTGGCCATTTTCAGTGTTAACCAACACAGATTTCCGGGTATTTCGGTCGAAGCGGGTCTTAAACGTAACTATCCCTACGGCGCGCAAATCACCCATGTGCTGGGCTATGTAGGCAAAATTAACACCCGAGATCGCGCCCAACTTGAACGCAGCGATCTGTGGAAAAACTATGCGGCGACCAAAGACATTGGTAAGCAAGGCATTGAAAAATTTTATGAATCTTTGCTGCATGGCAAACCCGGACACTTAGAAGAAGAAGTGAACAACCGCGGCCGCGCCATTCGCACCTTAAAAATTGTTCCGCCAGAGCCGGGGCAAGATATTTACCTCACCTTAGATCTCAAGCTGCAACAAAAAGCGGTGGAACTACTCACAGGTCTGCGTGGTTCTATTGTTGCCATCGATCCCCGTGACGGTGGAGTATTAGCTATGGTATCGAGCCCAAGCTATGATCCAAACCAGTTTGTACAAGGCATTAATAGTAAAGATTACAGTGCGTTACTCAATGATAAATCACGCCCTTTGATCAATCGCGCGACTCAAGGTCAATATGCACCTGCGTCTACCATCAAGCCTCACCTCGCACTGTTAGGCCTTGATGAGAAAGCCATTAGCGAGAGTACCCGAGTGTGGGATCCCGGTTTTTGGCAAATTCCTGGTGTTGAACGTAAATACCGCGACTGGAAACGCTGGGGACATGGCTGGGTCAACGTTTATAGCGCGATTGTAGAATCCTGCGATACCTTTTTCTATGAGTTAGCCTATAAGGTCGGTGTCGATCATATCGCCCGCTTTATGGAACAATTTGGCTTTGGCCAAAATACAGGGATTGATATCTTTGAAGAATCGGCTGGCAACATGCCATCCAAGGAATGGAAACGCTTAAAGTACAATCAAGCTTGGTATATAGGCGACACCATTTCCGTCGGTATTGGACAAGGTTATTGGACGGCAACGCCATTACAACTCGCTAATGCCGTTGGGATTATGGCCAACAAAGGCCGCCGTCTCCCGCCACATCTGCTGAGATCAATTAAAGACAATACTGCCAAAATTGACTCACCGATTAATGAGTTACCACCAATTGAACTTAAAAATCCCCGTAACTGGAATATCATCAACGAAGCTATGCGCCAAACCGCAAATAAGTCACGCTTTACCGATGCCACTTACACTGCCGCAATGAAAACCGGTACTGCACAGGTCATCGGCGTGGCGGAAAATACTAAATACGATGCCAGTAAAATTGCCGAACATTTCCGCGATAATGCCTTAGTTGTGGCCTATGCACCCTTCGAGGATCCTAAAATTGTCCTCGCCGTCGTGATGGAAAACGCAGGTTGGGGCGGCGCAAATGCTGGCCCAGTCGCTCGAGCTATGCTCGATGAATATATGCTTAGAGATACTTGGAAACCCATACCATGAGTACCCATAGCCAATATCAAAACATCTGGCAACGCTTGCACATAGACTTGCCTTTATTGCTCGGACTATTAGCTGTGATGGGCTTTGGCCTGTTTGTCATCTATTCTGCCAGCGGTGCAGATTTAGAGATGATGGAACGACAACTATTCCGTATGGTGTTGTCGCTAGGCATCATGTTTACCATGGCACAAATCAATCCTGAAGCGCTTAAACGTTGGGCATTACCCATTTATCTTGCGGGGGTTGTCTTGCTGCTTGGGGTACACTTTTTCGGTGAAATCAATAAAGGCGCGCAGCGCTGGTTGAACTTAGGCTTTATGGAGTTCCAACCCTCAGAGCTTATTAAACTCGCCTTCCCCATCACAATGGCTTGGTATATCAGTAAGTTCCCTCTTCCCCCCAAGAAACGTTACCTCGCTGGCGCAGGAGTGATTTTACTCGTACCAACCCTATTGATCGCTAAACAACCCGACTTAGGCACCTCAATTTTGGTGGCCGCATCGGGGATTTTTGTGCTGTTTTTATCGGGTATGAGCTGGATCATTGTTGGCAGTTTTATCGCGGCAGTACTCGCCTTCCTGCCTATCCTTTGGTATTTCTTGATGCACGATTACCAAAGAACGCGGGTATTAACCCTGCTCGATCCTGAACAAGATCCCCTCGGCGCGGGTTATCACATTATCCAGTCGAAAATCGCCATCGGCTCAGGTGGACTTTGGGGCAAAGGTTGGCTCGAAGGCACTCAATCACAGCTTGAATTTATCCCTGAACGTCATACCGATTTTATCTTTGCGGTGATCGGTGAAGAATTTGGTTTAATTGGCAGTATCTTACTGTTAATTATGTACCTTTACATCATAGGCCGTGGCTTAGTCATCGCCTCCCGCGCACAAACCAGTTTCGCTCGTCTACTGGCTGGCAGTATCACGCTGACGTTTTTCGTTTATGTTTTTGTGAATATTGGCATGGTTTCAGGTATCCTGCCCGTGGTAGGTGTACCACTGCCCCTTGTCAGTTATGGTGGAACCTCCATGCTGACATTGATGACAGGGTTTGGCATTCTTATGAGCATTCATACCCATAGACGTTTCGTAGATAGATAATTTTAGGGACTTTTTTATGCCTACTCTCCGAGCTTATTTGGCTCCACTCGGTTTACTGTGTTTAAGTTCATGCTTAGTCGCATGCACCACGGCAAATGAACCGACACCCGCGCAGGCACCCGCTTCAAGCACCCCAGTGGCTCCCGCAGTGGATAAAGTACTAGTACCCGCAACTCCCGCTGAGCTCAAAGAAGAGTTTATCCAAGCTCAAGTAAAACAAGGTTTTACTCGGACAGAAGTGCTCGCTTTTCTAGACAAAGCAAAATATAACCAAGGGGTTATCGATGCGATGACCCGTCCATGGGAAGCAAAACCTTGGCATGTGTATTACCCGATTTTTTTAACAGAAAAACGTCTTGATGCTGGGCTCGCTTTTTGGAAAAAACACGAGAAAACCATTGCTAAAGCGGCGGCTAAGTACCAAGTCGACCCACAGATTATCGTTGCCATTATTGGGATTGAAACCTTTTACGGCCAGTTCACAGGTAATTACCCTGTAATTGATTCCCTCTATACCTTAGGTTTTCACTATCCGCCTCGCGCCACCTTTTTCCGCAAGGAATTTGGTGAGTTGATGAAATTAGTCAAAGAAGAGCACTTAGATATCAATACCCTCAAAGGCTCCTATGCGGGTGCCATGGGTTATGGACAGTTTATTCCCTCAAGTTACCGCCATTACGCCGTCGATTTCGATAACAGTGGTAACCGCGATTTATTGCAAAGCCCAGAGGATGCGATTGGCAGTGTCGCCAATTATTTCCATGAACACGGTTGGCAAGCCAATGCACCCGTTGCTTTACCGCTGGTCAATAGCAGCCAAACAGCGCCAAAAGCGAAAGTATGGGCAGGCGAAAAGCTCAATTATAAAGTCGCCAATATTCTAACGCCAACCTTGTCCTTGGCTGATGCGAGGGACTTGGATGTCTCGCAAAAAGCCTTACTCATTAAACTGGAACAAGCCGATCACGATGATTATTGGCTTGGCTTAAACAATTTTTATGTAATCACTCGCTATAATCGCAGTCCTTTGTATTCAATGGCCGTTTATCAATTTAGCCAACAATTAAAGGAACAGCATGCCGCTAAAAAATAATCTTTTACAGCTTGTCGCTTTGGTTGCGTGCTTCACACTTGTTGCGTGTTCTTCGAGCCCAAACCAAGCTAGCTCCAGCACAAACAAAAAAAATATGGACCCCAACAAGGGGCGCTATTCGCTAAAGAATGACAAGCTGCCACTCAATCCACCCAATGTGGACCATGTGCCAAATGCCAAGCCTAAGTACGAGCCCTATAGTCGCCGCGGTAACAAGCCCTATACGGTTTACGGCGAGTCTTACACTGTGATGAACACAGGCCAAGGTTTTAGTGAAACGGGCCGTGCCTCATGGTACGGTGAAAAATTTCATGGCTATGAGACATCCAATGGCGAACCCTATGACATGTATTCCATGTCAGGTGCCCATAAAACGCTACCACTGCCAAGTTATGCTCGGATCACTAACTTAGATAACAATAAGCAAGTGATCATTCGTATCAACGATCGCGGGCCATTCCACTCAGACCGTATTCTCGACGTCTCCTACGCCGCCGCCTATAAACTCGGCATGCTCGGCAAAGGAACCGCGCGGATCAAACTCGATGTGGTGTATGTCGGCAGTGTCGCGGCCACTAATTCGGCTATTGCCAGCGCGCAAGATACAGGTAATCATTACATTCAGTTAGTCGCATCGAAAGATAAAGCCAAACTCAATACCATGGCGAAAAATCTGGAGCGAAAATATCAGGTAAAGACCCGTGTACAAGCCGCAAACAATATGTTTAGACTACAGCTCGGCCCCATAGGCCAACCTGAATTAGCAGACAAACTGCTCAATAACGTCCAGCAAAATGGGTTTCCTGAGGGCTATATAGTCCATGAGTAATCACTGTTTGCTCGGACCAGAATTGATTTAAAAATAGAGATGAAGGAACCTTCACTAAAACCCACAGTCAGAAAGTGGTACACTGTTGGAGATCTTCTCGAATCCTTTCCATTTAATACAACCAAAAGACGTGCCAAGTTAATGATGAATTTTGTAAAAAGTCCCATTAAAACATTGCTGCTAATTTCCAGTGTGTCTCTCCCCGTTTATGCTGCGCAGCCTATTATTACACCTGATGCACCAGCAGTGGCCGCCAAGGCTTTCGTCTTGATGGATTATAATTCGGGCCAGATTATCGCTGAGAGTAACGCTTATGAAAGCCTTAACCCAGCCAGCTTAACTAAAATGATGACCAGTTATGTCATAGGTCAAGAAATCAAAGCGGGCAATGTCTCGGTCGATGATGATGTGACTATCAGTAAAAATGCCTGGTCTAAAAACTTCTCTGACTCCTCTAAGATGTTCATTGAAGTTGGAACTACCGTTAAAGTCGGGGATTTAAACCGCGGTATCATCATCCAATCGGGTAACGATGCGTGTGTAGCTATGGCAGAGCATATCGCTGGCACCGAAGGCGCCTTCGTTGACATGATGAACTCATGGACAAAACAGCTGGGTATGCGTGATAGCTACTTCGAAAACTCCCATGGATTAGACTCAGAAAACCACAAAACAACTGCCTATGATATGGCATTGTTAGGTGCAGCCTTAATCCGCGACGTTCCAGAAGAATACCGCATCTATAGCGAAAAATTTTATACCTTCAACGGTATCAAACAATATAACCGTAATGGTTTGTTGTGGGATAACAGCATGAGCGTGGACGGTATCAAGACAGGCCACACCTCTGGTGCAGGTTACAACTTAGTCGCATCTGCAACCAAAGACGGCATGCGTTTGATTTCTGTGGTTCTGGGTACTCAAAGTGAATCAGCCCGTAAAGCTGAAAGTAAAAAGTTACTGACCTATGGCTTCCGTTTCTTTGAAACTGTCACGCCATACAAAGCGGGTGATAGCTTCACAACCCAACAAATATGGTACGGTGACAAGAGCACTGTTGATTTAGGCGTCGCAACTGATACACCTATTACGATCAGCCGTGGCCGCGGTAAAGACTTGAAAGCAAACTTCGAATTGACTAAGCCATTAGATGCACCGTTGAAAAAAGGTGAAACTGTAGGCCGTCTATTCTTCCAACTAGATGGTAAAGACATTGCCCAGTTCCCACTGGTGACGTTGCAAGAAGTCAACGAAGGTAGCTGGTTTAGTAAATTAGTCGATTACTTTAAGCAGATGTTTTCTGGATGGTTTAGCTAAGCTAAGTCCCATAAATAAAGCCACCCTAGGGTGGCTTTATTTTTTTGGGGAGTGCATCGCCCTTGAATCGGGTATAATCGCCACCATATATATCCCAATATAGCCGCTAAGAGTACTGAGTATGTTAGACACTAAATTTGATGAACTGATGGATTTCCCTTGCGCATTTCCTTTTAAGGTCGTCGGTGAAGCCCACGAAACGCTAACTGACAAAGTCGTGGCTGTGGTACAAAAACATGCACCGGGTGATTATTCACCTTCGACAAAAACGTCGAGCAAAGGTAGCTATCACTCCATTACTATCCGCGTGACAGTGACCAGCAAAGACCATATCGAAATTTTGTACACTGAACTTGCCGCCATCGAAGGCGTACGCCGCGTACTATAAATATTCCTCAAGGCCATGAAATGTGATCTGTCTTACATTTATGGTCAAGAGGCGTATAATAGCGCCACTCAATTCTAAGGGGAGAGGTTGCCCTTGCAAGACACGACTTTGCACATTCGGCATCTTGGAAAACAAGATTACGAATCAGTGTGGCATGCTATGCAGCACTACACTGACACGCGTAATAGTGAGAGCCCAGATGAGCTGTGGATAGTAGAACACCCACCCGTGTTTACCCAAGGCCAAGCTGGTAAAAGCGAGCATATTTTGAATGCTGGCGATATTCCTGTGATCCAAGTGGACCGTGGTGGCCAAGTCACTTACCACGGCCCTGGACAACTAGTGGTATATCCTCTTCTCGACATAAAACGTAGTAAAGTCGGCGTGCGTCAACTCGTTACTCATATAGAGCAAAGCATTGTCGATATGCTCGCCAAGTACGAAATTAACGCTTATGCCAAGGCCGATGCGCCGGGCGTATATGTGGACGAACGTAAAATTGCCTCCCTCGGATTACGCATCCGTAAAGGCTGTTCATTCCATGGATTAGCCCTTAATGTCGATATGGATTTAGCACCATTTCGCCGTATCAACCCTTGTGGTTATGCCGGTCTTGAAATGGTGCAATGCAAAGCACTTGGCGGACCACAAACCGTGATTGAAGCGGGCGAGCAACTTACTATTACTTTTAGCCAATTACTGGGCTATCAACACCTAGTTCATCATCAAGGATTAGCAGCGTCATGAATAGGCCTGAACGTTTACAACCCGGAGTAAAACTAAGAGATGCCGATAAAGTGTCTCGTATTCCGGTCAAAATCGTCCCATCAGAGCGCGACACTATGTTGCGTAAACCCGATTGGTTACGGGTTAAACTGCCGGCATCGAATCAACGCATTTTAGACATCAAGCAAGCGCTGCGTAAAAATGGCCTGCACTCTGTCTGTGAAGAAGCCTCTTGCCCTAACCTCGCTGAATGCTTCAACCACGGCACAGCAACCTTTATGATTTTGGGTGCGATTTGTACTCGTCGTTGCCCATTCTGCGACGTGGCCCATGGTCGTCCGCTTAAGCCTGATGCTGAAGAGCCAGTTAAATTGGCGCAAACTATCCGCGATATGAAGCTAAAATATGTGGTGATTACCTCTGTAGATCGTGACGATTTACGTGATGGTGGCGCCCAGCATTTTGCTGATTGTATCCGTGAGATCCGCAAACTTAATCCGGACATCAAGATCGAAACCTTAGTGCCTGATTTCCGTGGTCGTATCGATGCTGCCTTAGATATTTTATCGACTGAGCCGCCTGATGTGTTTAACCACAACTTAGAAACGGCGCCCATGCATTATCGTAAAGCGCGCCCAGGTGCGAATTACCAATGGTCGCTCGATCTGCTAAAACGCTTTAAAGAACGTCATCCAAATGTGCCCACTAAATCAGGCCTGATGATGGGACTGGGTGAAACCAACGAAGAGATCGCTCAAGTACTGCGTGATCTGCGTGAACATAAAGTTGAAATGCTGACCTTAGGCCAATACCTACAGCCGTCTAAGTTCCATTTGCCGGTTGAACGTTATGTGCCACCAGCAGAGTTTGACGAGCTTAAAGCCTTAGCCGATGAGTTAGGTTTTACCCATGCAGCCTGTGGCCCATTAGTGCGCTCAAGCTACCATGCAGACTTGCAGGCCCAAGGTAAAGAAGTGAAATAACCTTTTTGCTTAGATGCAGATAACCTTGATGCAAACTTCAGATGATGCTGAGTTTTAGTGATATAGAGTTCAGGGTTATTAAAATAGAAAAACAGCGCTTAGGCGCTGTTTTTTATTGCCTGTTTTTATGACTGTTGTTTATGAAGAGTGATTCGTATAGCTGTCGTTTTACGACATGAATGCTCAGCTTATTCTTGGGTTATCGCTAAATCCATCAAGATAGCATCTTCTTTACCGCCCTCTATCGGGTAGTAACCTTTACGTCGTCCCGATTCAATAAAGCCAGCCTGTTGATATAAAGCACGGGCGGCAAGATTAGACTCTCGCACTTCTAACATAAGCACCACAGCGCCCGATACCTTGGCCGATGCCATCACAGCCTTGAGTAATAACTTGCCGTAACCTTTGCCCTGCTGACTCGGTAATAGGCAAATATCCAATAAAGTCACTTCATCGATAATTTGCTGCACTATCGCAAACCCTAAAAGTCCTTCGATGTGATAAGTATCTGAATCCGAATCGACGTCAATATTTGCCTCAGTATTTGCACCTACATCTAAGTGAGCACTCAGCTTTAAACCTAGGACACGGTACAAGTGACCAAAACAATCGGCAAGATTCCCCTCGCTCATGGGATGGCTATGGGCCAAGGATTCAAGCTGCGCCATTTGGGGAACATCTTCAAGCGTGAGAGCCACAAGCTCAACAGGCAAACCTACTGTCAATTGTGCTGCGAATGGTGTCGTGAATAGACTATCTACTGGTGGGATGTTCAACGCTGGTATTCCAAAGTATTGGTTATTAATGTATTTACGAGTAAAGCTTAAGACTTGCTTGGCGCTTGGCCGCTAACTTGGTCGCGCCATTGGTAAATCTGCTGCCAGAGCGCGCTTTTAGCCTGCCAACCCACTAATAAATCGGCCAACGGCTCAGACACTAACCATGCGGTACGTGGCCTGACTTTGTGACGTCGCAGATCCCAAACGATCTGTTTACCCGTATGGGGCTCACAGTCAAAATCACATTCGTCACGCTTTATGTCGATAAGCGTTAGCACAGCGTCAATAAGCGGCTCTGCTTCTGGTAACTCACCATTTTCATCCCAAATCACTAAATAAGGTTTCACCTTAGTGTCGCGCACTCGCCAAGTTGTCACATTCATGGCGGTTAAATAGGCTGATTTATTCATTAGGGTCAGTTTTATTCAATTAAAGTATCGACTCACAATATGCCGCTAGGATAGCAGTTCTGCCATGGCATTGTTACTGCAGCACGGCGAAAGGAGATGATATCAGGCTTTATCGATTACGAGATTTAACACTCGAAAGTTCAATCGAATTTATAGATTTACAGAATCTAATTTACTCATTTTACATTTAATATCAGAAGATTAGACTAAACACACTCAGTAAGACAATAGAAGGAAAACGCCATGATTAACATAGGTATCAATCAAGCTCACAGAGAAGAAATCGCCGCAGGGCTAAACCAACTATTGGCCGACAGCTACAGTCTTTACCTTAAGACCCATAGCTTTCACTGGAACGTTACTGGCCCAATGTTCACTAGCTTACACTTGCTATTTGAACAGCAGTATACCGAACTTGCCCTTGCGGTCGACCTTATCGCAGAGCGTGTACGTGCATTAGGTGCCAGAGCACTCGGCTCATATTCAGCCTATGCCGCGCTGACCGAGATAAAAGAAGATCAAGGTGTCACTCAAGCCGAAACCATGATCCGCGAACTATTAAGCGATCAGGAACTGGTGATCCGCAATGCCAGAGCCTTGTATCCGCTGGTGAATCAAGCGAATGATGAAGCGACTGCGGACTTGCTCACCCAGCGCATCCAACTGCATGAGAAAAATGCCTGGATGCTACGCAGCTTACTCGCAGAATAATCGCTAAATAGATGATTGCTCTAACCAAAACAAAAAGTCGCCAAGTAAACACTTGGCGACTTTTGCATTTAAAGCTTGATCAAACAGAATAGATTAGAGGTACTTAATCCAAGCCTGAGTGCTGTGTTTTTTATACTCGCTAAACCGTTTAACGGGATAATACAATGCGATGGCTAACACGCCCGCGATAAACCAAACCCATCCTATATTGCTCACGCCAAAGTACTCACCATGGTTTACGCCAAAGATGAATTTCGCTAAAGTATACAGCAGTAACAGCGCGTACAAATGCAAGATATAGAAGAACATAGGCACTGAGCCAAACACAGACAACCCATGGCCCACTCGCGCTAATATCCCATCCACTTTCCCACTTGATGCAAAATACCGCTCAAAGGCCACTAAGCAAAAAAACATGCCGCCTAAGGTCACCAGTAAAAAGCTTAATGATGGCGGGTATTTCGTTAAATTGAATACCGACATCAAGGTTTCACCCAAATGTGCCCCCGACTGCCAAGGCAAGGTTTCGCCATAAAGGTTAAACCCACGTAGCACCGCAAAAAGTACCCAACAGCTGATCCCTACAAACAGCAGCTTTTGCTGGCGAGCCGATGCATCAAGATGGCTTCCGTTCGGCTTATTACTAAAAAGTGGCCCTGCAACATAACCCAGTAAAATCACCCCAATCCAAGGCAGCACGGGATAACTCACCTTAACCCTAAGTGCACCTTCGCTGACGAGATAACCGCGGTCGTGCAATATGGTCCACAGACCGTAAGCCCACTCACTGGGCTGAAAACCAATTGGCGTCAACAGATTATGGCCAAAAACAATCGCAAATCCTAAAAGGGCCATCCAAGGTCTAGGCAGGTTTATCAGCGCAGCGAGCGCTAACATACTCAGACCAATCACCCAAATCACCTGTAACCAAAGGGTGTAATAGCTGACCATCCAAGAGAGGTTAGAGAAGTTAATCACTAAAATTTCCAGCGCGATTAAAAACAGCCCGCGTTTAATCAAAAACATACGTGCTGAACGTGGCTCGCCATGGCTACGATTGGCATAAAGCCATGCAGAAACCCCGGTTAAGAACACAAAGACTGGCGCACAAAAATGGGCGGCAAAGCGACCCACAAAAAGCCCCCAAGAGGTCGAACTCAAATCCATAGGATCGCTCACCTGCATGTGAAAGAAAAACCGCTCCCGCACATGGTCGAGTAACATGATAAGCATCACGGCGCCGCGCATCATATCGATACTATTAATCCGGGTGCGGCCAATAGAACGACCCCGTTCTTGCTCGGCAAAACCTGAAGATAACGCTGGGTTAGCACTGATATTAGAACTCATAGCTGACACTCACTTTAATGCTACGTGGCTCACCCGGCACGGCCCAAAGAGCGGAATAGCTACTCGCGATGTAATGTTCATCCAGTAAGTTATCCAGATTCACTCCAAGGCTTAAGTTGTCGCTTAAGTGGGTGTTCATAAACACCCCAAGTAACTGATAAGAAGGCAATTGAAAACTAGGATCGGCAGAATCGCCGAGGCGCGCATCCACATAACGCCAGCTAAGCCCTAGATGACCATCAATAGAAAGCCGATTCAAATCCTGTTTCAGAATCACACTCGCGGTATGCTTTGGCACATTCACCAGTGGACTACCTGCAGGAATGAGCACGCCCCAATCAGGATTCAAGCTGTCATTGGCGGTACGGGTATTAAGATAGGCATAGGATAATTTTGCTTGTAAATCCTCCGTCAGTTCGGCGGCTAAATCGAGTTCAACCCCGCTACTTTTAGCTTTACCTAAGGTGGCAGAAAAACCAACATTGATAGGATCTGAGGTCAAGATATTGCTCTTTTGGGCATCGAACACGGCTAAACTACCGTTTATAGGAAGATCGTTTAACCAAGTACCATTAAACTTCATCCCCAGTTCAACCGACTGACTCTCTTCCGCTTCGAAGGGCTTACCCGCAAAGTCAGTTCCAGAAAGCGGTAAAAAGCCTTCAGAATATGAACTATAGAAACTTAAGGCATCGGACCATAAATACACCAGACCTACCTTGGGGCTGACTCGACTATCGGTTTGCTCTGACAGAGTATCTTTCGCGACTTCACTGATATCTTGCTGATAACTATCGAACCTTAGCCCAAGGTGCAACTTCCACTTTTCTGTTAAATCCATTTGATCTTGCAGATAGGTCCCCCACGCCTTTTGAGTCTCGTTATTCTCATACAACAAACTCACCTCTGGCTGAGGCCCACCGTATTGAGGGGTATAGATATCGATGGCGTATTCACCTTTTTTGCCCCGATAACGATATAGCCCCGTCTTCAAATTGTAGTGATAGGCATCGGCACCGAGCAGCAAATTATGACGAATAAAACCCGTATCCACATGACCACTTAACTCTAGACGCAGCGAATTATCCTCAGAGGCGTAGTCACGATATCTGTGCTGCCTAGTCAGCGTGCGACCATCATCAAATAGCGATTGCCGCCCCTTTGCTAACTCAGCATCAGACGAATAACCCTTCAAGCTAGAGTCTCGGTAGTTATAGCCAGCAGTTAATGACCAATCATCATTTAATTCATAGTCATAGGTCAGCTGATGCCCTGTGGCATTCACCTCCGTTGCGCCATCATTAGGCTCACCTAAATAACGCGAGCGGGGTACGGTATTAATATCGTTATTGAGCACAATAATGCCGCGATCGAATAGCTGTTCCTGCTTGAGGTATTCCATTTCATACAACAAGGAAGCTTTTTCGGAAATCTGCCAACGCACAGACGGCGTAACGATTTTTTTATCGCTAAACACATAATCACGAAAACTATCGTGTTCCTGCCAAGCGCCATTAATCCGAAATGCCAAGTTATCGGTTAAACCTGAGGTCACATCACCTTCTAACCGATATTGGTCGAAACTCCCTGCCGATGCCTTTAAATAACCACTGGTTTGATACTGAGGTTTCTTAGTCACAATATTGACTGTGCCACCGGGCTCCGAGCGGCCATAAAGTGCCGAACCTGGGCCTTTTAAAATCTCGACATAGGCAACGTTTGATAAATCTCTATGACCACTAAAACCTCGGCCACCATTAAAGCCATTGATTAAATACCCCGATGGCATGTTTTCGTTGCCCGGAAAGCCGCGTAGGGAAAAACTATCCCATAAACCACCGCCATTGTTTTGCCGCGCCACACTCGCGGAATAGTCCAGTACATCTTGAAACCGCGTCAGCCCCGCGTCTTTTATCAATTGCTCGTCTAACACACTGATCGCTTGGGGAAGTTCAGTTGAGGACACATTGCCACGATAGGCTTGGCGATAGTGGATACTTAAACGTTCAATATCAGTGTCAAGCACTGCGTCACTCACAGTATCAATAGCTTGTGAACTCGATTGACTGCTTTCTGCGGCCAACAGCATTGAAATAGGATTGAGCACAAACAAGGCACCCAGCAACAGCGCAGTGCGCTTAGGGACATAAAAAGAAGTCATTTTCACTCCGAAAATAAACAGCATCGGCGCCTTAGCTAAGCCAAGGCGCTCAAAGTTAATTAAGATAAATTGAATAAACAGTAACTTATGCTGTTATGGGCGGAGCACGACTATTGAAGAAACGACTAAAAGGTCGCTTAAAGGAAACGGCCTGAAACTCAACCGAGATATAACCCTGCTGAGCGAGTTGAAAATGAAAGGGTGTACTGGTTAGCGCATGTTGCAACTGGTGCTGATGTAAGCACAGCGAACAATTGGCCTTAGAGTCTTCACTAGCATGGGAAACACTGTGAACAGCAATGGCAACAGACAATAGCACCAATATGGCAGCAAGCCATATCGCTAGGGTGCGTCTTGTTTGTATCACACTATTCAAACCCTACTTCCTCAGATAATTTGGCAGGCGATTGTATGTTAAGCACTACTAAAGTTGCAAACCGATTTACCTAAGCCGTAGGGCTTAAATGTTACAAGAGGTAACTTATCTCATGAGTCATTAGCTATGCCGTCCATAGACTATTTGCAGTCTGCTACTTTACATAACCCTTTAACACATCATCAATCATGATATTAAGGGATGTTATTCCGGCCCCTGTTATATACCAAGCCTCTGGATCTACAAAGATGACATTCCCCGTCTTCCAAGCATTAGTCTCGCGCAATATAGGGTTATCTATAGACTGTTTATCCAATACAGGGCTTCGCTCCATCACTGCGGTTCTGTCGACGACATAAATAATGTCGGGATTGTTTTCAAGAATAAACTCGCTTGATACAGGTTGACCGTGCAATCCCATCTGCTCTGATAAGCTAGCGGGTTTAACCCCTAGTGCACTGTAAATGAAACCATAGCGAGAACGAATACCTAAAAATCGAAAAGCGCCATTATTATGTAGCACCACCAAGGCTTTTTCTGGCCTGTCCTTAATGACCATTCTGGCGGCTTGGATCTTAGTTTCCAGTTCATCCACTTTATGTTTTGCTAAGGTTTGCTTATCGAATAATTTACCCAGCATCAATAAGTGTTTTGTGACTATATCAAAGTAATCGCTGTTGCTGTCTTGATAATCAATATCCAAATGAATGGTTGGTGCCAAATTGGAAAGCGCTTGATAATGACTAGCTTGAACGGATGACATCAGCACCAAATCGGGTTTAAGTGCATAAATACGTTCCATATTGGGTTGAACGATAGCACCTAAATCAACGATATCACTATTGTTGCTGTAGTCTTTCAGGTAGTAAGGAACAAAATCCTTTGGCATACCGACAATGGGAATACCCAACTGTTCGAGATAGTCGACTTCATTCATATCTAGGGCCGCAACACGTACTGGCCGTTTTGTAATAACAGTAGTGCCCAGCTTATGCTCTACCTCTATCGGGGCAAACTCCAACTCAGCCGTTGAAGCACTCGTATCCGATGATGCAAGCTGTACTGATTCGGTTTTATTGTCGCAGGCCAGCAAAAAAGCCGAGCTAAATAACAGAATCGCTATCACTTTAGTCCCACTTCTACATTTCGACGTCACTTGTATTCTCCTTGTAAGTTGAAGTTGAAATAGTTACATACTGTTCCTTGACTCGTTTTCAGCACCTCAAGATCCAGTTCGTACAGTGCTTTTAGCCTTTGTGCTGTGACGACCTCTTCAACGGGTCCAGCGCAGTGCACAACGCCTTGCTTCATGCCGACAATATAGTCGGAGTAGTTCGCCGCAAAATTGATATCGTGAACCACTAACACTACCGTTCGTTTGTAATCGTCACACAGATGGCGAAGTGCCCGCATTATGCTAACGGCATGTTTCATATCCAGATTGTTGAGCGGTTCATCTAACAATAAATAATCCGTTTGCTGCGCAATCGCCATTGCCAGAAAAGCCATTTGGCGTTGTCCGCCGCTAAGTTCATCAATAAATACATTGGCTAATGACTCTAAAGCTAAAAACGACAGCGCTTCATCAATGGCGCGATGATCTTCCTTTGTGAGTGCCCCTTGGCTATAGGGAAAACGACCAAATGCCACTAACTCCCTGACCGTCAGGCGTAAATTGAGGCTGTTAAACTGACGCATGGTTGCCACTTGCTTGGCATAATCCTTCAAGGGAATATTGTGGATAGCAGTACCTTTGAGTAATACCTCGCCCTGCTGGATATTCAGTAACCGACCAATCGACATCAGTAAGGTACTTTTGCCGGCACCGTTAGGGCCGATAAGAGAAGTCATCTGATGTTCGGGAAATTGTGCAGTGACATTTTTTAGCACAGGTTTCGCGCCATAAGACTGATATAAGTTATTGACGGTTATCACACTGCGCTCCGAGGTTTAAGAATTAAGACAAAGAAATAGGCGCCACAAAATAGATTAATTAACAGCCCAACACTGGTTTGATAATTAAACAGATGCTCAACGAGCATTTGCGCGATTAGAAAAACCGAGATAGCAACGGCGCATCCTGTTATCAAAGTAAATGAGTGCGACGGATGCCTTGCCAGTGCATAGGCCATGTTCGCGACAAATATCCCCATAAAAGCAGTCGGCCCCACTAAACTGGTTGATATTGCGACCAATACCGCGATAAGACCCAATAGCAGGCGCACCACTTTTTGATAATCAATACCAAGAGAGATAGCTTGCTCCCGCCCCATCAGTAATACATCAAGTACAGCACGCACTCTCCAAGCGGCAATACACACGGCACTGACAAGTACTAGAGAGATAAGCAATTGCTCTGGTTGAGCGCGGTTGAACGACGCTAAGCTGTAGCTCTGGAAAATAGAAAACTCACCTGGACTGATAGAATATTGGATTAACTGAGTAAAACTGCCTAACACCACAGTGAGCACTAAGCCCACAAGCAGTAGGAAGAACACATCATGTCGATCTCCACTAAATAGCCAGCGGTGAATCACCATTGAGTAAAGCAACATCACCACGACTGAGACAAAGAAATTGCTGTTAGCGGTGATCAGAATACTGCTGCCCGTCCCTAAGATAAGGATCAACAGAGCCTGCAAAATCAAGTAAACCCCTTCATACCCCATGATAGATGGCGTTAAAATGCGATTTCCGGCTAAGGTCTGAAACAGTATCGAAGAAAACGCAATACAGACACCACCAAGGCAAATAGTGCCCAAACGCACCAATCGATTCGGTATGACATAGTCAAAATCAAAGCCTGAGCCCATCAATAAAAATGTGACTGCCAACATAATAGGCAGCCCCCAGCTCAAAAAACGCCATGCACTGTCTTTCATTTGATTTTCCAAACGATAACTAAAAATATGAGTCCACCTAAACAGCTTGCCGTTAGACCTATAGGAATTTCAAAGGGATACAAAATAATCCGACCAAGCAAGTCACAGATAATCAGAAGCGTTGCGCCAGCAAAGGCGATAATAGGCAAGGTACGTTTTAAATTATCGCCGTAACGCATAGCGACAAGATTAGGAATAATCAAACCAATAAATGGAATGCTCCCGACTGTGATAACTGTGGTCGCTATAGTCAGGGAAACCAGCACTAACCCTAAGATAACTAGGTTGAAATAACTCAGGCCTAGTGTGGTAGCCAAGCCTTCGCCCATTCCCACTATGGTAAAGCGCTGTGCATAAAGGTAGGTCAGTATGACCACGGGAAGGATCAGATAGATGATTTCGTAGTTGCCCTGCACGATTTTTGAAAAATCACCCAGCATCCATCCCTGCATACTCTGCATCATATTGTTTTGATAAGCATAAAGTTCCGCTATCGCACTGAGTACACTGCCAAACATAATCCCAATAATTGGAATGAGCACCGGACTCTTATACCGAATACCACGAATAATCAGAATAAAGGCTAAGCTCGCAAGCAGGCAAAAAACCAAAGCCCCCAACATTCTGGCGGTAACCCCCATACTCGGGGCATGAATGATTGAAATTAATATGCCTAGTTTGGCGGCATCAAGCCCGCCACAAGTAGCAGGTTCAACAAACTTGTTTTGCACAATCTGCTGTAATATCACGCCACAGACTGCGAGCCCGACACCTGAGCAAATCAAGGCAAAGAGCCGCGGCAGACGACTAGCAGATAACACCAACCAAACATCATCCGATAACGTCAGCATCTGCGCCACAGAGGCATACTTTGCGCCTAGCAGCAATGAGGCAAAACAAAGCACAAAAAAGCACGTCAGTGCATAAACCACCTTCACAAACTGATACTTCCTATACGCAATAAATCTTGTACTAATCTGCAGCCGCTATGAGGTTTTCATATCGACGCGCTATGTTTGAGCCTTATCAGATCCCCCTGCCTTTTGGGCATGGGTAACGGCAATACCCGCTAACACTAAGTCACGTTTTCGCTCCCACCATTTGCGAGCGCCCACCTTCATAATGTCTACCATCGCATTTATCTGCTCAGCTTTATCAGGGAGCTTGGTGGCTTCATCTTCCCAAATTGCGATAATTCGCTCTTTACGTGTCCGACCATCGGCTTCTGGTTTAGTGGTTGACCACCATCCCAAAAAGCACTCCCCCACCATGTCAACTAAGATATCAACGGCCAGCACTGCTTCATCGAGGGAGAAGCCTTTGCGTTGCAGCTTTTCGACCGATTCAGCAAAAGAACGTATACCCGATGACGGCGTAACACTGGCCTGATGAATAGATTCAGCGAGGCCAGGATGACGCTCATACAGTGCCCAAATGGCATCGGTCAATATGATCAATTCACTCCGCCAATCGGTGGCTGCTGGCGCTCGCCAGTCCAGCTCATTAATTGCAAGCTCAGCGGCAATGGAGATAACATCATTTCGACCTGTTACGTGATGGTAGAGGGAAGAATGATCGACCTTTAAATGCGCCGCTATAGCTGGGATAGTCGCTTGATCAACCCCAATCTCCAACGCAGCTCTGGCGATAGCCTCACGGGAAATACGACTAGGTCTGCCACGCTGGCGTTTTTGAGTGGGTTGATCCGGTACTTGTGTCATATCGATAAGGTTTCCAAGGCAAAAAAGCCATTCTAACCGCTCTTGCTACCCGCTGCATGGCAATACCCAATACAGCGGGTAGAAGCTAGCCGCTAAAACTTCGCCCTAACGCCCACGCCTATTTCTCGTGGTTCAAGTAAATATGCATCCACGCCTCCGGTACTTCTGTCAGCCATTTTTGCCACGGGTGCACGTTCATCCAGCAAATTGCGTGCATAAACAAAGGCTTCAAAATATTGGTTGATTTGATAGGAAGAATTCAGGTTTACCGTTGTGTAAGACCCCACTCTTAACTCAGGCTCATTGGTATCCGTTGAAAAGTATCCATCCGTATGGCGCACATCACCGCTCACTTTGATAGTGTCTGTGATTGAATAGTCAAACCCAACATTGAACATATATCCTGGCGCTTTACTAAACTCGTTGCCGACAAACTCCTCGCCACGGTAGTCATTAAATTCACTTATCTCAGTTTCAAGTAAACCCAACCCACCATATAGGCTAAAACTATCAACCACTTTAAAGTTCCAATCTAATTCAATCCCATAGCTTTGCGCTTCATCGGCATTAATAATGACAGAACCAAAGGGACGTCCATCGAGGTAATCAGTAACAGAACGTTGTGAATCCTTAAAGCGGGTGTAAAAGAGATTGCTATTTATGATTAAGCGCTGTTCAAGCAGATCGATACGGGTAAAAAGTTCATAGTTCCATGCCGATTCGGCATCGAATGTATAATATTCGCCGCCGCGGAAGTTAATGCCTGTGCCCCCAGGAATGTTACCTTCACTGATCGTAGCGCCGACCAAGACGTTATCTGTCAGATCATAGGACAGGGCAACCTTAGGTAATAACGCCGTAAACGTCTCTTCATATTGATGACGCACGTTTGGGATGTAGCTGGCAATACCATCGTGGCTAATTTCATCAGACTGATAACGGAGTGCGCTGGTGAATGCCCACTTAGGTGAGAAGCGCCATATGACTTCACCGTAGGGGGCAAAACTGGTATGTCTCAGGTCGGCGTCGGCATTACCAAATACGTTGTTCAGCTTGTTGTTGGTTTTATCATCCCAGTAGAAGACACCGGCAACCCCACTAAACTCTGAACTCTTGTCACCAAAGTTCAGCCTTATATCATTCGAAAAGTTTTCATTATCTCGTTTTGCGATCCCTTGATAAGGTGCTGCAAATCGATAATCAAACTGCCCTTCTGAATACTGCAGTTGGTTATGTAACTTCATCCCATTGTCGAACACATATTCAAGATCAAAAATCCCGACATGATTACTGACTTCTTGATTATCCTGAAAAATTGAACGATTTTCTAAGTCATCATAGGGTTCTGATACCACCTCATTTCTGGGACGTTTAGCCTCCGTGGAGGAATAAGTCAGCATGGCGGAAAAGTTGCTGTATTTTTCGGGTTCCCATAGCAACTTCGCCCGTAGATTTTGGTTTTTAAACTCAAAATCCAAATCATGGGCAGTAAACTCTGGGTTAACGTAATCAACAAAGGTATCTCTAGCACTGTAATCTGCGCTAATTCTTGCGGCAAAGTCATTACTGAGCGCACCAGATGCCATAACCGAAAAACGCTGCTTATTCCGACTGCCATAAAGTGCTTGCGCTGCAAATTCTGGCGTATAAGTGGGGTTATGGGTATGGATAACTACAGCGCCAGCAATACTGTTGGCTCCTTGACTGGTCGTTTGCGGACCACGGTAGACTTCAATAGACGACACATCCCACACGCCTGCGGCGCCTAAATCCAGTTCTGCGGGGCTCAGATATTTACCATCAACACTGATAGTAGCCCCGGGTACAGGCTTAGATAAGTAGGCATTACCCGCTGCTACAGGCCCTTTGGTATCCGTACCGCGGATAATGGGCGCATCGGTATTTCCGGCATAAATTAAATTTGGTGTACCGCCGAGAATTTCAGAAATCGTTGATTGGTCGACATTTTTCCTCAACTGTTCTTCGGTGATTACTGTCACTGAGCTCGCCGTTTCCTTCAGCGTCCGCTCGATTTTCTGACCGTAAACTGTGATAACTTCAATATTTCCCGCTGCATCTTTTTGCTTGGATTGCTTATCTGGAGCAGTTCCACTGTCAGCAATAGTTGAGCCTGAAATAGCGCTAAGCCCCAGCGCAAGAGAACCGATAACCCACTTTGATTGTGGGTAAAACTTACCAAATCGGGGCATGTGTAATAACTCCTTATACGAAAGATTTGTTGCCAATGAGAATAGTTATCAATTATATTATCGCCGTTCAAAAGATTTATCAACGCTGTGTTGATAAATAAAAATGACCGCTTAATATGGTCGCCATCTCATGGCGGTTCAATTTTTATGAAACAAGGAATTTGGCTCGTGGATGTTCATTTGCCCATAAACTCTGGCACTCAGACTATTTTTTACTCTGCAATATCAAGACTTCATCGCTTCATTGGCCTTGTGTTAATCACACTTTCCAGACTGAAGCCCAGCCTGTTCCACTTCGATTTTTTAGGTGAACATTAAAATGCAGCGACTTTTCAGTCCCACTTCAACATTAGCCTTCGCCCTACGTCCGGCGATTCCCGCACTCACTTTCGGAATGCTGCTAGCGGCAGGTGCTGGCGTGATGGCACTAAGTGCACTCTGGTGCGTAATACAGCTTATTGCTGGCCATCACTCGCTATGGTTAGCGGGGGCGCTCATATTTGGGGTCGCGTCAGCGTTGCTATCAGCTGGCGCATCTTGGGTTAACCACAATGCTGAGGCGCAATTTTCTGGAAGATTAAGGCGTCATGTTGCAGCGCATCTTGTCAGGCTGCCACCAAGTACCTTGGCAAAATATAAGGGCGAAAAGTTAAAGCGATTAATGGTCGATGACATAGCGTCATTGCATCATATGATCGCGCATTTACCCTCAGAGTTAGCGACCTTTATCATTGTCCCTGCCATCACTATTGGTTTGCTGATCTTAAGCGCGGGCTTAGTTGCATTACTTGCCCTTATCCCAGGTCTAGTCGCAGCGCTTTTCTATTTGGTGGTGATCCCAAGGCTTGCAGCAAAACAGGGGGAAGCACGAGTCAATGTGATGGGAAATATCACTGCAGCAGTAGATGACTACGCCCGTGGTGCGCCTGTATTTCGCATTTATGGCGTACAAACTGGTGCTATGGCCGATTACCAAAAGGCAACGACACATTTTATTGAGGATATTCTTGAGCGGGTAAGCAAGGTATCAACTTCAGTCGCCGTGGCCACATCACTACTGCAGGCTGTCTGTACTTTTGCCATTGTCTATGCCATCGGGTATGAATGGCCCCCAGAAAACCTTGCTGCAGCCTTGTTCTTCAGTCTGGCCATAGTCACGCCAGCCCTAAAGCTCGGGCATGGGCTAGATTATCTCGCCACGGGCCGCGCTGCCGCTCAGCGGCTAACTGATTTTCTTGAGCAGTCGAGAGTCCCTGTTGGTAGCGGCAATATTGAGCTTAATACACCTATGCCGCTCACCCTCACGAATGTTGTGCCTTCACTGTCTACAAGCAATCAATCTGTGCCCATTAACTATCAATTTAGATCTGACAGAGTGACGGCAGTTACAGGGATCAGTGGTGTTGGCAAATCCACATTACTGCGCTTATTAGCTGGCATGGAGCCGCTAAATGCCGGAGATATTCGACTCGCTGGTATTGCACTCAAAGAGATGGATGAAGCCTCGATTAATCGCGCGATCATGCTATTACCACAAAGTGCGGGACTACTGGCGACCTCCATCGCCGACAATCTCGCGCTCACCGCACCTTGTGCCACGGATGACGATTACTTAGCAGCATTACACTGCGCGCAATTGGACAAACCCTTAAATACTCATGCAAGCACACTGTCTGGCGGTGAAATACAACGCGTGAATCTTGCCCGTGTGTTTCTTTCAACTGCTAGGGTGATATTGCTTGATGAACCCACATCGGCCCTAGACAGCGAAACGGCGTTTAACGTGTTCACAGCACTACGCCATCACGCAAAAACAAACCACAAAACCATTGTGATGGTCACCCATGACTTAACGCTTGCCGAGCTGGCGGATGACAAGCTCGCACTCAAGCATCATCACAGGGAAGGAGAAGGCCAATGATAAATCGTCCCCAAGATTACGCAGCCATAAAGCACTTAATACCTGTTGCCTGCGGTTGGGCTGTGGCGGCCATATTGGAAGCCGCATGCTACATTCAACTGGCTTTAGCCATTATTGAGCAGCAATCACCGCAAAAAGTGCTATCGATTGCCGCAATAACCATACTCACTACAATACTGGCTTCGCGTTCAGGTTTTTGGGCTGGCGCAAGGCTGGCCAATGCGCTCTACAGTGCATTAGGCACGACCATGCAACAAGCTAAACTCTCTTGGTTTACACCGAGTGTCAGGACACTACTCATAGAAACTGTCTCTCGAAGTATTCCTGGCTTTATGAGTATTCCGGCACATCAATTTCAGGTATTTATTCATGCACCGCTTATTCCGCTCTGCATTACCTTTGGCATAGGATTGATCGGTGGCATACCACTGGTACTGATGTTGGCTAGCTTGTTGCTGGTGTCATTTGTGATTCAGAGTATGTCGCAACGAGCCCTTGCCCGCGCAGATATGGACCGAAACAACACTGAATTGGCAGCAGATCAGTCAACCCTTGAACTGATCGACCACTTAGAGTTACTGCGTACAGCAGCAGGATATAGCGGCGCAACAACACGGTTAGAGCAAAACTGGCAAACACAAGAAATCGCATTAGAACGAACTAATCGCGCCGCTGCTATAGCAACATTACTGTCGGCTATCGCCAGCTTTTTACCTATTGCAGGCATGGCACTCTATCTGGTGCTATCCGGTATAAACAATACGACAATGCTGCTCGCTGTTTTGATGTTGACCATGCGCGCGGCGGCGCCACTTGAGACTCTCGCCGTGGCGGCAATAAGCATTAATGATCAGCTAGCGGCTATTAAACACTATCGACAAGCGACTCATGCGCCAACGCTCAAAGAGCCAAGCCAAGCGCAGCAAAAGACACCGAACAATCATACAATCGAATTGAATAACGTAACATTTCCCCCTGCGGTGCAAAATATCAATGCCACTATCGAGCCAGGTGAACGCGTACTGATTTGTGGCCCGAGCGGTTCAGGTAAAACCAGCTTACTTAAGCTATTGATGCGCTTTGATGATCCCACCCTAGGCCTGATCACTTTGGGCAAGGTGCCGCTCACGTCAGTTCCCGCAACTGAACTTGCCCGCTTTTTCGCCTATGTGCCGCAGGATCCACTCATCTTTACAGGCACCATTGCCAGTAACATTCGTATTGGTAACCCTGATGCCGACGATCAAGCCGTAGATAAAGCGGCACGCCAAGTGGCGCTGGATGAAGTATTAGACAGATCAAAACTGGGCATTTACCAAGAAGTCGGCCTGCAAGGCGCAGGGTTATCGGGAGGGGAACGCCAAAGGCTTGCCTTAGCACGCGCGCTTATCAAAAATGCGCCGATTCTGATAATGGATGAGGCCACCTCGGCATTGGATGAAGAGACAGAAAAGCATGTAGCCAAGGCTATTTGCGAACAGAGTTGTACATTGGTTTTAGTTTCGCACCGAAACCAATCACTTTGGCAGCCAACCAAGATAATAGAATTTCATCAATCAGTTGCCTCAAAGTAGGATCGGCTTTCTACGCATTAGAAAACTGAATTACAGATGTCAGACACAGATTACAGTGATTAATTTGTCGTTATTGACCACATCTCAATGAGTTATGTACTGCAGCCGAAATGACATGAATCATTTCGACTGCAGTTATTGCTCGTGCAAATAAGATGAGCATCGCTGTAGAACCGACCAAGCCTTGTTGGCATAACGCTCACTGAATCAAAGCATAAATACTCGAACTTCCTCTCGCTTTTGAGCTTTAAAATCCCTCAAATTATCAGCCACCCGTTAATAAACTAATAACCATATTTTGCGACAGGGTGCCAGTTTTTATTAACATCATCTTCAATAAACTTTTGTTTTTCTTTGATTAAATCCGATTCAACTAACCCTATCGCTTGATGGGCCTTTTCCTTAGTACTGATATCTGGATAACTAACTTGAGTCACGTTAAGTTGCTTCAATATTCCAGTGAGCAGATGACGTGCTTCGTTCGCTTGTTCGATGGCTTTATCTAAAAGCTGCTTACCTTCTTGTGGATTATGTGCATACAAACCATGTGAAGACATGGCAAAGTCCCAGCGCCACTGACTGTGTCGTATCGCCATAATTGGCTCATTCATATTCTCCCATTTAGCACCTGCATCCCATGCCGCTTTGGCTTCATAGTGGGCTTTGACGAGCAGAGCTTCAACTTCGCGAGCTTTGGTCTCAATCGTTAATTTATTGGCCGCGAGCTTGGTTTCAATTTTGGTTTTACTGCTATGGCAGCCACTGCAACTGTTATCAAAATGCGGTAAGGCTTTATCAACTTTATGGCTAGTAAATTCAACACCTTTTGCATCCTGCTGGGTAGGCATATGGCAGGTAATGCAAGTGACACCGACTTCGGCATGTTTACTGCGACTCCAGTGTTCAAACTCAGGATGACGTGCTTTGAGTATGGGCGTTTTCGAAAGAGGATGGATCCATTCGAAGAAGCGGCGAGTGTCATAATATTTTTCAATATCGTCGGCTGTGCTGCCAAAAATCCAGGGAATATTAACAACATTACTTTTTTCCGGACGGAAATAGTAAGTGACATGACATTGACCACATACCTGTGCACCTTGCATATCGGTATCTTGTTTATCGAATGGCAGGTGAATTTTAGCCATAGCCTCTTGGGCATGAGGACGAGGTAAAGTTAACTTATTAGTGCCAGATTCATGGCAATCACTGCAATACACTACGCTTTGGATCTCTTTGCCCAGATCGGTAAAGTTTTTAGCGGAGTATCCTTCAAATCCCAGTTGTTCAATCAATCTAGGGGCATCCGGTGTCTTGCAGGTCCAACAACTGGCGGATAATCCTTTCTCTCCTGCCTTAGGGGGGACACCTGTACGTAAAGTATGCGTCACATCAGCAACGGCAAAATGGTGCCCACGTGGGCTATGGTACTCTTTGGCATAGGAAGATCCTGCCCAGAGTATGATGCTGGCGGGATAATTGGCGAGCATATCCTCACGCTCGACCTGTTCAGAGGTCGCTTGCCAAGAATGATATTGGTTAGGGTATTTTTGTTGATTGCTAGTATCGGAAGCCGCTACAGATGTACATGTAGTTATGGCGAGCAAGCAAATCATTTTTAGCAATGTGACTGTTTTAAAATAAGTTTTCACTTTGTATCCTTTTGTCCTAACATCAATATTAACCTGGGCGCCCATCAATACGGGGGCGAGAAAGTATCGGCAAGTAATGCCATACAAACAGTGCAAATGCGATAAACCAGCAACTGCCAGCCAACCATAACCAGACTTGGGTGTGGGCCGGAAACCAGATGGGCATTAGCGCCCTGAGCAGTGCCGCTAACGGTAGGCAAATAAATGCCAAGATCATCTTAGGGCCCTCATAAATATTTCGACTTGTGTGCCCGAGTGACACTCTGGAAATCATCGAAAGACACAGGGTAGCCATACAACCAATAGCAAATAGGTGAAGCAAACTACGATAGGCATATTCATTATCGAGATACCAACTCATGGCTAACAGGCTGAGTGGCAACATTAAATAGGCAAGATGCAAGGACCACAACATAGGTTCCTTAAGTGTTTTATGGGGTAACCAGCGTGCAAATCGGACCATCTGCAAGAGCCCCGCAATGAGCAGTAAACCTCGCTCGACTTCCAGAGGTATAAGGTGGATGAGTGATTGAATGACGAGCAAGATCATCGTCAGGATCAGCGGGTATTCAATCCAAGTTAAGGGATCTGCTTTAGTGGCCTTAATGCGCATCGCGGTAAAGAATGGAATGACACGCCCACCGACTATGGTGATAAGTAAGGCTAACCACCATAACATCGCCTGCCAGATCTGGTTGGCAAGAATAAAGTCGCGTTCAAATAAAGCGTAATAGCTGACATTGTTAATCACGAGTGCGGCAAACAACATGATCGGAAAACCAATATTGCGCCATTGCTTCACCTTATAAATGCAGCGCCATAAAGTAAGGCTTGCCATACCAAGGAACAATGAATCAAAAAAGGCAGGCAAAATGAGCGGAACTTGCATTGGGAGTAAGAGTAATAATCGTGCCAGTAACCAGCAGCTAAAGGTCAATGCGAGTGGCCATCCCTTTAATGTGGGTTGGTTGGTCCAATTTTGAACGGCAGTCAGCAAAAATCCACACACAATTGCCATAGCGAAACCGAACAGCATTTCATGTGGATGCCACCATAGCGGCAATATCTTGCTCCAAAAGGATGAAGGGAAAAAGCTATATTGGGGAGTAAACCAAGTTAATAGCCACAAAGGGACATATAGCGCAGCTAATATTGCTCCCCCAAGGAAAAAAGGTCTAAAGCCTAAGCGCCATAACGCATGAGTACGTTCGGTTTGTGTAGGATCATCAATATTTAGCATAGTTGTTAGCCGAGTAGCAGAACGATGATGAACACACTTAAGATGCATTCAATATAGCCCTTATGTTGTACTGTTATGACCTTCAATTCAAACTAAATCTTAGATTTTGGAACTAAGCTCCCAAAGATGAACAAAAAATAAAGTGTCGTGGAATAACCATTTCTGACGGCTAATAGGCTTAATCAATGTACTGCGGGTTCATGACGGACAAAGGTTCAATGCAAACTTTTACACAGGTAACGGCACAAACAGTCACACATTGGTAAATTTTAGATGGGAGAAATACCGTTTTGATTTAAATAACCGTGGCTCTGATTGGCCTATCTTATTTCGAACACAGCCAAGACTTTGATAGCACAGGCAGCTCAATTTATAACGGCGATAACAGTTGCAGATGATTATGTGGTAACTCGCTTTAGCGTCGATTATCAAGCTAAAAACTGGCGGATTAGTGACTTCGCCAACAACCTATTTGATGAACAAGCATTGACAGCAAATGAGCCTACTACCGCAGTTATGTGGAGGGTTACGACAGAAAAATGGAAATAGTACCAGCAATTGGTAGCGTTAAAAAATGGCAAGTTATTCAATCCAAGCAAAATCATTTTTTACGCTTTATTCAACACAAAATAAAACGGCTCGCATATTTCTATGCAAGCCGTTGTTTTATTTGGCAGGGGTGGCAGGACTCGAACCCGCAACCATCGGTTTTGGAGACCGCTGTTCTACCAATTGGAACTACACCCCTGTTGACGTGGGGCATTATGCTAAAAGCACTTCCAAAGGTAAAGTACTTTTTATGGCAAAACTCATTAACTGAAGGTTTTTCAAACAAGTTAGGCTATTGCTGTTGATTTAACTGCCACTGAGATTAAAAAGCCATCGCATATTAGCTTAATGACGTAGTAGATACTTAGTTTAGAGCCCATAGGTTAATAGTAACTCGACTAAATGATCCCACAACAAATCAGTTTGATGACGTCGAATAAGTGTGCCGTTTCGGCCATTTTGAGGTGCTTAAGGGTTAAAGACGCGCATTTATCGAAAAAAGATCTGAGTTCGATTTATAAAATCGGCGTTTTATAGTATAAGCATCGTCAATTTCATACACAGCTCGACGGAACCACTCATGTCTGACAAATTTTTCTTCAAGGGTCGTAAAACCCCTAAGCCGAAGCACGAAAGCTATGGCTACAACACTAAGCGTGCCGCTAAACCGGGTACAGAAGCATTACCATTACAATTAATTGTTGCCGACGAAGCGCGTAAACTCGAAGTTGCCGCGATTGTTGCCGAACACCAGCTGTTCGCCAATATCGAAGTCAATGCCGACGTCGCTGAAGATATTGTTGAATTAGAAGGTTTATTAAATAAGCCTAAGACCACGACTTTCGAGAAAAAACCGAATCGTAACGAGCCTTGCGTTTGTGGTAGCGGTCAAAAATTCAAGAAGTGCTGCGGCAAGTAAGCGCTTTCATCAGCGTATATAGATAGGGACTTTTGCTGTAACGCTTTTGTGCGTCGGGAATCGCCCCTTTTCTCCCCTCTTTTTAGTTTCTCTCCCCAAAGCCAATTAATCTTCCAACTTTGAGATAAAAATCCGCTGCAAATCGTTATTCCATAGCTGAATAATTTTGCGGGTCTTTTCTTTATTCCAAAAACATTTACCAAATAAAATCAAACCCGCACCTTCAAAGCAGCGTTTATCTTCTATTTCAAATTGCGCTAATAATGGTTGCTTTATCCCATCGATAGGAATGCCGATATCTTTGCTGTCGGCGGGGTTAAGCCAACTCATCGTCGGGTCAGTGTGGGATATCGTGCCCCAATACATGCGGGGTTTATTATCGCTTGGGTCCGCATCGGCAAAATTGACAAACAGGTTCTTCGCCCGCCAACGGTATTTTCGCTCAGCGTCTGTGTATACCCAGAGATCTGATTTTGCTAAATCTGTACCGCGCAATAAACTGTGGAGTAACTTTTCGAGCCCTTGGCTAGGCACTCGTTTTTCAGTGGTATGTTCAGCGGTGTTAACTTGGTAGCCTGTTTTCGACTCTTGTATCCGATCATCCACTGACGATGCAACAGACGCTTTCGATGACTCAGGCATAGAGGACAATTTAGGCGTTGGCTCAGTCTTGCCGCTTAATGCCTGTGTTGTCGAAACTTTGTTTGCAGGCGTATGGCGACGAGGTTTACGGCTAAAATCGATCATTAACGCATCGGCATCCACCAGCTGTTGCTGCACTTCGAGGGCATCTTGTTCTTCACGGGATTTTTGTGCCGAAGGTTTAAATTCAATGCAATCAGCTTGGTGATATCGCGAGCCAAAACAAGCGGCTTTACCGTCTTTTGAGGCTTTACGGAAATATGCTTTACCACCGCAGGCGGGGCAAATTAACCATTGCCGCAAACGCTCGATATCCTCATCGGGTAATTGTTGAAACTTAAAAACACTATAAGTCGTTCTCGCAATTAAATGATCCTCTGTTTCGAGTTCACAAATAGCATCTAACATAGTGTTCTCCTTTATTTTCGACTGCTGGCAATACCGCTATCTATGCCCAAGCATTAATCCCAAAAGTGATAACACTTAACAGAAGCAAGATGCCAAGTACGCGGTAAATCAAACCTAAAGTACTGGTGCCTTGTGAGCTCGCATCCGAATGTAATGACATGATTTTAACTTTTGCGGCATCTTGGGTTTTGTGTTTCATTCTGCATCCTTAAAATATTTCGCCAATGGCACTATCAAACTTGAAGGAATTGATAATGCGGCTTTTGCGGCACTCGATGCATGATAAAAGGGTGTCAGTTGAGTGATTAACGCGTTGAAGCATTTGAGTGCGGCCAAGGCATCGGCGGCGGCATAATGAATTTGCGCACTGGATAACGGCACGTGCTGCCAATTCGATAAGGTGACTTTTTTAGGTTTGTCGATACGTACACCCAAAAGCGCCGCAACTAACTGGCGCGTCCCCATTTCCTTCTCCGCTCCAAGTTGAGCCAGTGCCCAATTTAAATCTAATGTTGAGGCGACATTAATGCCCCATTGCCGCCTGAGAGCGTGTGCATCACTGCGTAAACCAACCCCGACTTTGAGTATGGTTTCATCTTCTAATAAGGCTTTTAACTGGGTGAATTGCTCACCCAAAATGGCATGCTGAAATAAATAACAGGTATCCACTGTCGCGATTTGAATAAGACTCAAGGGATGTTGCACGCCGCGCTCAAAGCTTGCACGGGTTTCAGTATCAAAACCTAAGACTTGCTCAGCCTGTAATAGTGCTAATACTGTATTAAACTCCGACGGCTCAACTACCTCGATGCGGACATGTTGAAATTCAAAAGCTGCTAACGCTGCAAGTTCAATATCATCAATACGTGTAGTCAAAGCGATACGTTGCTGCAGCCACAAATATGCCCACTGACGCTGCGCTTGAAGTTGAGTTTTAGCTTTAATTGCATTTTCAGCCTTGGCCGATACCTGCTCACTTTTCTGCAGCTCGGTCAAGGCATTGAGGTTATCAAGATAAGCCGTGCCAGCAGCATCCATTGCCGCCATTAACCCATCGGCATCTTTGCCAAACTCTTTACGTAACCAAGCCAGCTTACTCGGGGAGACACAGTACTTCATTAACTTCATCGTGCTCATCCTTGATGGTTGATGCGCGCAGCTAGTTAACTACGCAATTTCTGTATTCCTGTCATCGCAATAAGTGCAACAGCGCCAGCAACGACACCAAATAAGCCATTAAGAATACTTGGCGTCAGCACAGCAAACACAGGTCCAACAACACCAATGGCAGCAACCGCTTGTTCAGCATGGTGGATTTGCTCGCCGACTAGGTGTAGGCCATGAGTTAAAATCCCACCGCCCACCATAAACATGGCTGCAGTGCCAATAATCGTTAAACTTTTCATTAATACGGGAGCTGCGCTCAATAAACCAAAACCTAATTTACGGTTCATTTGAGTTAATACAGAGGCACCTTCACGTTGACTCAAGTACAAACCCGCATCATCCATTTTCACAATTGCCGCCACTAAGCCATACACGCCTATGGTCATGACGATCCCAATGACAGCTAACGTAAAAAACTGTGTCGATAGAGATTTGTCCGCCACGATACCAAGGGTAATTGCAATAATTTCCGCCGATAACACAAAGTCGGTACGAATCGCCCCTTTGACTTTTTCGGCCTCGTAGGCGGCGAAATCTTTAATCTCAGGTAACTCATTCTCTACTTGGGTTTCGTGTTGTTGCTGGCCTTTTCTATGGCTATAGCTGTGATGCAGTTTTTCAAACCCTTCGTAACATAAAAACAGTCCACCAAACATTAATAAAGGGGTGACAGCCCAGGGAATAAAAGCGCTGATAAGCATTGCTGCTGGCACTAAAATCAACTTATTACGGAATGATCCCTTGGCCACCGCCCACACGACGGGTAATTCACGATCGGCGCTTACGCCCGTCACTTGCTGGGCATTGAGGGCTAAATCATCCCCCAGTACACCCGCGGTTTTCTTTGCCGCCACTTTACTCATTACCGCTACGTCATCCAAAATCGATGCGATATCGTCAAGTAAGGTTAATAAACTCGCTCCTGCCATGCTAAATCCTCAATAAATCATTCTACTTTTGCCATAGTAGCTTAGTTAGATTAGTTGCGTATAGCGAAATGCTTTCCAACTTAACTGCTTAAGTTACTTACGTTATTGGGACTGCTTGCTAATGTGAAAATGCCAGCAATCTAGATCACACCCACGGTGGAATTGCGCCACATTATTTATCGGAAAAGAGTATACTAAGCCCAGAATTTTTTACTCATTTGCCGTTACAGGATGTCAACATGACTCAAGATGAAATGAAAAAAGCTGCCGGTTGGGCCGCACTTAAGTACGTTGAAAAAGACAGCATTGTTGGTGTTGGTACGGGTTCGACTGTGAATCACTTTATCGATGCACTGGCGACCATGAAAGCCGATATCGAAGGCGCAGTCTCTAGCTCTGAGGCATCAACTCAGAAAATGAAAGCGCTGGGTATTCCCGTTTATGACTTAAACAGCGTCGATCGTTTATCTGTCTATGTGGACGGTGCCGATGAAATCAACGACCGCATGGATATGATTAAAGGTGGCGGCGCGGCATTAACTCGCGAGAAAATTGTCGCGGCTGTGGCTGAGAAGTTTATCTGTATCGTTGATAACACTAAGCAAGTCGACATACTAGGCGAATTTCCACTACCCGTAGAAGTCATTCCGATGGCACGCTCTTATGTGGCGCGTCAACTCGTTAAACTTGGCGGCGATCCTGTGTACCGTGAAGGCGTTGTGACCGATAACGGCAACGTGATCCTCGATGTGTACAATCTTAAGATCCTTAATCCAAAAGAATTAGAAAGTCAGATCAATGAGATAGTCGGTGTAGTGACTAACGGTTTGTTTGCCAAACGCGGGGCGGATGTGTTACTCGTTGGCACCCCTGATGGCGTAAAAACCTTTACCGCCAAATAAGTTAAGCGTTAACACTCACATCCCAGTCACACGGCTGCAGATGTAAAAAACACTGTCAAAATACGCTGTAAAAATGCCAGCCACTTTTTTCAAAGGGCTGGCATTTTTTATGGTTCTTTTTATAGCTCTTTTTTATAGTTAAATGTTATCTAACTCAGCTGCCCATCGCAGACAGCTTATATCAAACGCTTGGCTTACCAAGCTCTGGCGACTAGACCTTTTAAGTAGAATCCTTCTGGGAAGGCGCTACCGATAGGGTGATCGCTCGCTTGGCTTAAGCGTTCAATAAACTGGATTTCACGTTTAGCATCGAGCGCGGCATCGGCCACAATTTTTTGGAACAGATCCGCAGGCATTAATCCTGAGCAAGAGAAGGTCAATAACACGCCGCCCGGATTCAACAACTGCAATGCAATCATATTGATGTCTTTATAACCACGGCAAGCCCCGTTTAACTGTGCCTTGTTATCGGCAAACTTAGGCGGGTCGAGCACAATCACATCAAAGGTTTTGCCTTCATCACGGTACTGGCGCAACAACTTGAACACATCGGCTTCGTTGTAATGCACATTGTCATCACTCAAACCGTTCACTTGCATATTGAGGCGCGCTGTCGCCAAGGCTAGAGAAGACACATCGACGTTTTCAATGCTGGCAGCGCCTGCTTTCGCGGCATACAAACCAAAGGTGCCTGTGTAGCAGAAACAGTTCAATACGGATTTATCTTTCACAAAACGGGCGGCAATGGCGCGGTTATCACGTTGATCGAGATAGAAACCTGTTTTATGGCCTTTGATCACATCGACGGAGATCTTGATGCCGTTTTCTTCGATAATCACCGGCATTTCTGGCAGCGTACCGTGCAGTAAACCCGTAACAGGCAGCAGGCCTTCTTTCTTGCGGGAATCCACATCGGAACGTTCATAGATAGCACAATCAGGATATTGCTCAGCCAATAACTCAACTAAGGTATCGCGCCATAAATCAGCACCTGTGCTCAGTAACTGACACACCAGCACATTGGCATATCTGTCGATGGTAATTCCAGGTAAACCATCGGACTCAGCAGCCACTAAACGGTAACCTGTTAAGCCTTGCTCGCGGATTAGATCGTTACGGCCGATTTGCGCCCGCTGTAAACGTCTGGCAAAAAACGCGCGATCAATTTCTTCTTCGCGATCGAAAGTCCAAATCCGCACTTGAATTTGCGACTCAGGCGACCAAGCACCACGACCTAACCAATGACCATCATGCGCGACCACATCGACTGTCTCACCCGCGTCAGGTTTTCCCTTAATGTTATGAATAGCATTGGAAAATACCCAAGGATGGCGACGCTCGAGTGACTTCTCGCGGCCGGGTTTAAGTTTGATTCTGATAGCCATAGTTGCCTTTAAAAATAGTGCCGCCACTAAAAAGGGCTGCTGTCTAAAAAATGGGAAACGGATGATATACCCAATGTCACCTAAGTGCGAGTACCGAACGCGCCGCAGCGCTTATTTTCCATCATCCACGGGTGGCCGATCATACCTTATTTTAACGGTTAATTCTGAATGATATTCATGCGAAATGATGTTGGAATGGTTAATGAAACAACGATAACAAAACCGTAGCGAGAAGATGCATGCGCGATAAAGACAACTGACATGATTTGAAATAAGACGAATTAATAAGCAAACACGAGAACTTAGCTACGTAGCGCTAACTCAACAATGACGGGCGCATGGTCAGTACTGTAGGCGTCGCGTTCATATTCAGGTCTGACTAAGTGTCTATCGCAGGTCTGATAATCTACGACTTGCGCTAAACTGCGGCCATGGCTCGCATCAAACTCACTCGAAAGCAAAATATAATCCAGCACTGAACCTTTAGGGCCATAGTAATGGGTCGCCGCTCGGTGTTCCCTATGGTAAGCGGTATTGCCCGTCAAACTGTCCCTCAAGTTCGCTTCAATAAATAACTCATAGGCATCCTTAAGTTGATACTGAGCAAACACCGCCGCTAACGCCGCATCCGATAAATGCCCAAGGCCCGCGGCTTTAATGTCATTACTGTGAATGCTCTCGCCCTGTATCGTTAACGCATCTAAGGCGCCCATTGTCAGACTGTCATTAAAGTCCCCCATCACTATGACGGGATGTTTAGATTCTTGCCTGCGTACCAATATGCCATTGAATAATAACGCAGCTTCCGCGCCGCGCTGCATGGTAGATGCCCAGCGACCTAAGGCTTGCTCCGTGAGTAATTGGGTTTCTGAATGCAGTTTCATGCTCGCTGCGGGCGCTAAATTATCTAAACTAAGTGGCTGATGCCCGAGAGGCTGATGTTCAAATAGCTTAGGCTCGAGCGCTAATCCGGCACGTTTTGACTTAAAGTGCACCACATAATAGTCACACTTGCCGATGTGTGGCACTTCAACGGTTGCCCGCAGCACCTTACGGCTAAAGGCAAATTCACTCGATAATCCCATGGCTGCCACTAAACGCGCATCAGGTTCGACACTGCTGATTTCCACTATGGGATAACGGGAGGCAAGCGCGACCACAGGGCTGCGATAAATGTAATCACTGATAAGAGTTGGCTCATCAACGACCGCAAAATACCCTAGACCTTGCTCGCGAGCGATTCGCTTAAGCGGGTCAGGGCTAAACACTTCTTGAAATCCCACAATATCGGGCTGGCGATGTGCGAGAAACTCACTCAACCACTGACACTTTTTCTGCCATTGCCCATGGCTATAGATATTTTCAAAATCATAGTAAGCCAAAGGCGGCTCAATAAAGTTAAACAGATTGATACTGGCGATCTTGATATTCGCGGTGCACTTATGATCGATAGGTGCAGCCATTGATTCCAACTCATCGATATTGTGTGCCACAGCTTAATACCCCCAAAATCTGAATACAGCAAACTCTCTTAATCTGACTTAATCTGACTTAATCTGAGTGAGCACAATGACTCACCGCAGGCACGACAAGGGTATACCCGAAGTGCACTAATGCCAAATCCCCATTATGGATAAAGTGCTAACTCATCTCTGGCGACTCAAATACAGCTTACTGAAATAAGTCATACCGTTAAAAACCACAATTCAATATCACAGTTAAATCCGACAACAAAAATTAACCGCTACCATCCAAAAAACAAACAATCACACAGCAATGGTTGGCACGCAAAACCACCAGCACTCCCAACAAAATCACGCAAGCCCAAGAATGATCATAAAACTAACGTTTACTTAAAGTGTAAATTCAAACAAAAACATATGTAATAACATGTGCGGTTGACTTTACATTTCAGTCCCTTAGAATGTGGCGACTTTAATCATTGCGGAGACCCACTGTGGGCACACACATAAGCGACAGTAGATGCCCTGTCCAAAAGACAGGATTTAACGCCTAGCACTAGCCCGCAATATTTGCTGCTACCTGCTAAGCAGGGTAGTAGTGTGAACCATTCTTCACTCAGCCTCCCCCAAAATATCAATCACAGACAATAAGCCTGAGCCTATGGCTGCGCTTTAGCAATTCCAGCATTTTGCTGGGATTCAGTTATGTGTATTTATTGCATCTCAAAGCAAGTTTTTTGCCTCAGTGGACTTCGTTTTCCCTATGGATTTACACCTATGGGTTTACATCTGAGGAGCCTAAATATGGCTTACATAAACAACACATCAATTTTGCGATCTTTATCCTGTGCAAGTATCAGCTTGTACTACAGCATGAGTGCAGCGGCATCCCATCTCGAAGTAGATGATCCGGCCCTCGCGGAGCGCTGTGAATTAGAAATGGGCTGGCAACAACCTAGGTCGGATCATGCTCGCCCACAATTAAACGCGGCCACGACTTGCAGCCGCAATCAATGGGAATGGCATTTAGGATTAGCGTCCAATGCCAATGACGATATTCGTGAGGAGCAAGCTGAAGTCGGCATTAAGCTACCGCTCAACGTAAACTCCCACTCAGATTCAGAGCAGCAACAGGATGATTGGCACAGCGCACTGGTAATCAACTTGCAGAAAAACCTCGATGCCAGTAACGAATTAGCCACCGAAGTCTTCGGCATTTTTGGCAAAACCTTAGGCGATTCTGATGTCAGTCTCTATGCCAATTTAGGTTTTACCCATGAATTTAATCAATCAACCCAATTACTTGTGGGTATCGCGGCGGCGTATGAACTCAGTAGTCACCATCGCGTGATAGCCGAGATTTATCAAAAAGAATTGAGCGAAACTACCTATCAGTTCGCTTATCAACACACACCGCAACAACAGCTACAGCTGGAATTGAGCTTAGGCAATGCCCTTAGTGGCAACGCGCTGCAACTTGGCGCAGACATCACCTTTTACTTTGGTCACTAGATCGTTGAGAGAATGAACTATGAACATGAATAACAGCACAAACAACACTAAAAAAATCATCCATAACCTGCAAATGATTATCGAGCAACGCAGTGCCAGCGCCATGGCTGAATTAGCCGAAAAACGCCACCCTGCCGATATTGCAGCCGTATTTAACGTCTTTAATCAAGCTCAACAAGTCCTATTATTGCAACTGGCCTCACCTAAGGTTTGCGCCAATTTGTTTCGCTATCTGACCGATGAATTGCAAGCCAGCTTAGTACAGCAATTAGATAAAACTACGCTTTCTGCGCTGCTGGTTCACATGGCAGCAGATGAACGTGCCGACCTCTATAATCTGCTCAATGAAACCCAGCAAGCGGCGATTTTACCTGCGCTCGCATTGGCCAAACGGGAAGATATGCGCACCCTCGCCGCCTATGATAAAGCTAAAGTCGGCGCGGTCATGACTTCGGATTACACCTTGCTCAATAGCCGCCATACTGCGGCAGAAGCAATTGATACTCTGCGTACTGAAGCTGCTGATAAAGAAACGATTTATCAAACCTATGTGGTGGATATGTTAGGCCGCTTAATAGGAACTGTATCATTAAGGCAGTTATTGCTGGCGCAGCCGCACGAGCGAGTGGTCGACTTTATGAAACCCGATCCTGTTGCGCTTGATGCCAACGCCCTGCGCGAAGAAGCGGCGCAGATGATTGCTCACTATGACTTAATGGCACTTCCCATTATCAATGGTAAAGGTCAATTGGTCGGCATTGTTACCTATGACGATGCAATGGATATCGCCAGCTCACAGGCGGATCTTGAGTTCACAAAAACCGCGGCCATAGGCAATATCGACCATAACCTAAAGACTGCCAGCATAGGCTTACTTTACCGCAAGCGCGTGGTTTGGCTGGTAATCTTGGTGTTTGGTAATATTTTCTCGGGAGCGGGGATCGCCTTTTTCGAAGACACCATTGCCAGTTATGTATCCTTGGTCTTCTTCCTGCCGCTACTGATCGATAGCGGCGGTAATGCGGGATCACAATCGGCGACCTTAATGGTACGTGGCTTAGCCACAGGGGAAGTGGTTCTCAAGGATTGGTTATCTATGCTAGGGCGTGAATTATTTGTCGCCGGATTATTAGGAGCCAGCATGGCAGCGGCAGTGTCCTTGCTCGGATTTTGGCGCGGCGGACCTGAAATCGCGCTGGTTGTGGCACTCACAATGCAAATTGTGGTGATTATTGGCAGCTTGATTGGTATGTCATTACCCTTCTTGCTGAGCAAGTTAAAGATGGACCCTGCGGCCGCGAGTGCGCCACTCATCACCTCCATCGCCGATATCATAGGTGTACTCGTGTATTTCAGCATAGCCACAGTGGTGCTCGACTTACCTATGCCATAGGCCATAGGCCTAAGACCTCAAAGTGAACCAAGCTAAGTTAACCTTAGCGTGGTTCACTTATCATTCGATAGTGCTAACCCATTTATGACAAGGCATAAAAGCTTCAATAACCTTAAAAAAATTAAGAATAAAGCTTAAAGATCAGTTAATATTTCCATACCTGAATCGTTTTACTTTTTATTAACATTGCAGTATTTACCGCTGAGCCCAGTCACAGTAAGTCGATAAGCAATAGTGATAGTCCTAGCGACTTGAGAGGTTTTATATGTGGTTTAATTCCCAGCTCAAAGCTGAAAACCAGGCGCTTAAAGAGCGACTCATCCAACTAGAACGCCAACACCAAAATGAAGTAGATGAACTGCGTGGCATGATCCGTGAAAATGAGAGCATGCAGCAACAGTCGCGCCAAAATGCAGACCACTACACTGAAGTGATCGCCTGCCAAAACCAAGGCGGAGATATGCTTAATGCCGTGCGCGAAGGCTTAGCCAGCAGTGCCGAATTACTCTCTGCGGAAAAAGAATCACTGTCTGAACTCAATCACGTTTTTGATCAAACCCGTGTGGCCATTGCTAATTTAGGCACTAGAGCGACTTATATTAATGATCAAGCATCAAACAGCATGAAAGCTGTCACAGAACTCGATGCTACGACCTCTTCAATCAATCAATTTGTTGCGGCAATTCAAGGAATTTCAGAACAAACAAACTTGCTGGCATTGAACGCCGCCATTGAAGCCGCCCGTGCAGGCGAAGCGGGACGGGGGTTTGCCGTGGTGGCCGATGAAGTGCGCCAGCTTGCGAGCAAAGCCCATGAAGCCAGTAGCCATATTGAAAAGCTCGTGAAACAAATCGTCGCGCAAGCAGCTGAGATTAAAGAAATTGTTCATAACAATCAAAGCAGTGCCGTTGATGTAGCCACCTCCTCAACCCAAATTGGTCAAGTCGTTGAAGATGTCCTGCAACGCTCAAAACAAATGCAGCACGTTATCCATAACGCAGCCACAGCGTCATTCTTGAATACCACTAAGCTCGATCACGCAGTCTGGAAAAGTAGCGTTTATCAATTAATTGAAAAACCACAGCATAACCACAACGTGAACTCACACACTGAGTGCCGCCTAGGGCAATGGTATTTCAAAGGATTTGGTGCCGAGAATTATCAGCATTTAAGTAACTTCAAAGCATTAGATGCACCACATAAAGCGGTACACGAGGCAGGAAAAGCGGCGCTCAATGCGAGACAAAAAGGTAATTTGCCTGAGATGGTCAAACAACTGCACTCAATGGAAGACGCCAGTATGCGTGTTGTCCATTGCATTGATAACCTTATGCGAGATGTATATCGAGCGTGATATACAGGCACAGAAAGATAAGCTATCGCCCATAAATAAGCCTACCTAAGAGCGCCATACTCGCGCTCTTTTTTTATCGTTCAAAACGGTATAGTAAATTTAATCTTAGAAAATGAACCCCTAGCTATACTTGATTTGAGCACAGCCTTCATCTTTAATCGTTTCAAGAGCAAGCAGTGAGACTCAATTATAACATTCTAATTTTTAGGGTTATTAATGAAATTAGTCACAAGTTTATTCCTATCACTCACCCTTAGCAGCGCATTTTCTCTTCGCGCGCAGCCGCTCAACATCTATACCGAAGAATGGTCACCAATCAGCTTTTCTGTCGATGGCAAACCCGATGGTTTAGCTGTACAGGTAGTACAAGAAATTCAAAAGCGCATAAACAACCCAGATCCAATCAAGGTCGTACCTTGGGCTCGCGGCTGGAAAATGCTGACCGAGCAACCTAATACTGTGTTGTTTACTATGACGCGCACAGCAGAAAGGGAGCAAATGTTTACTATGATTGGGCCTGTTGCTGTCGGCACGACTAATTTTTATGCCTTAAAAAATAGCGGTATAAAAATAACCACTATAGAGGATGCAAAGACAGCTAAGGCAATTGGTGTCTATCGTGCCTCGGTGGAAGAACGCCTATTGCTCGAACTGGGATTTACGAATATTGCCGCCTCATCCGAGCCCTTATTGAGTGCAAAACAATTGATGAAGCAACGTGTCGATCTTTGGTGTAATGCCAATCTCACCGCGCCGAGTATTCTGTCGGATGCAGGCGCGAGCATTGATGATGTAGAGTCGCTCTTCACGATTAGTGCTAATCATCTTTACATTGCCTTCTCACAAGGCACGCCCAATGATGTGATCGAACTGTGGAAAAACAGCCTAGAAGCGATAAAAGCAGATGGCACCTTCGCAACGATTTACCGTACTTGGCTCCCCAACGATGCGCCGCCCATGCAAACCGAACGTATCGGGTTTAGCAACTAAACCCATTGCTCTAAATTCTACGTGCTAAGTGATGAGTGCTGAATACTGAGTTTTATGACTATTAAGAAAGCACTTAGAAAGGACACTCACAAACCCAGTCAATACGCTCACCCGTGATAGGATGATTAAACGCTAAGCAGGTCGCATGCAGCATTAATCTGCTGCTCGTCGTATTAGTGATATCAGCTTCATCTGCATCAGCCTTATCAGTCACGCACTCACCCACGCCGCCGTAGAGATCGCACCCCAGTATTGAGTGACCCAATTGCTGACTGTGGATCCGCAGTTGATGGGTTCGGCCAGAAACAGGGATAAATTCGACCCGCGTGGCGAAAGGTTCGGTTAATCGTTCCAGCACCTGATATTCACTGATCGCAACTTTGCCTGTGCTATGGCAGATCTTCTGCAGTGGAAAATGGTCACTATCTTTAGCGATCGGCAGATTAATCACACCGCTGTCAGCGGCTAAATGCCCGTGGAGCAAGGCAATATAGCGCTTCTCAACCGTGCGCGCCTGAAACTGTTTTGTCAGCAAGCCATTCACGCTTTTATTCAACGCCACCAGCATGATGCCCGAAGTGCCAAAATCGAGTCTGTGCAACAAAGTGGCCGTCGGAAAATCCTGCACTAAACGATAATGCACTGAGTCGAGATTCAGCGGATTCTTCCCCGACAGACTCAATAATCCGCTCGGCTTATCAATCAGTAAAATGTCGCTATCTTGATAGAGTACGCGTATTTGCCCGAGGCAAGGCGGCGCAATAAAAGTATCAGCTTTAGCAAGGCTATCGGCAGGTGCAGACATAGTTTTCAGGCTACCTAAATGGGCAATAAAATGAGTTAAGTCATACTCAAATCAAACGGCACAACTCAATAAAACAGGCTAAATAAAATAGACCCAATAATTCAATAGAATAGACACAGGCCTAAATAATAAGGCCGCATAACCTAAGTTATGCGGCCCTCTAATTAACGGCATTAACGCTGTGGCTTATTTAGCCAATACGCGCAGATGCAGTTCTTGTACTGAAGTCACGTTAGTACGGTCATCGGCGGCATGGGCCATACAAGTGGCGAATGCAGCATTCATGGTCGTCGTGTAGTTAACTTTGTAACGCAGTGCACCGCGGCGCAATTGACGAGAATCTTCAATCGCTTGGCGACCTTCGGTAGTGTTCACGATATAAGTGTATTCACCATTCTTGATGCGATCGAGAATGTGTGGACGCCCTTCGTGCACCTTGTTCACTAAACGTGGGTTGATACCCGCTTCGCCTAGGATAACCGCAGTACCATGAGTCGCATCGATTTGATAACCGAGCTCAATTAACTTAGCCGCTAAATCGGCAACGCGTTTCTTATCGCTGTTACGCACAGACAATAATGCACGGCCCGACTTAGGCACCTCAGAAGTTGCCCCTAACTGCGCCTTAGCATAGGCTTCGGCGAACGTATCGCCCACGCCCATAACTTCACCGGTAGAGCGCATTTCTGGGCCTAACAGTGGGTCAACACCTGGGAACTTATTAAAGGGCAACACCACTTCTTTCACTGAGTAGAAAGGTGGGATCACTTCTTTAGTGAAGTTTTGCGACGTTAAGCTTTGACCCGCCATCACACGCGCGGCAATCTTAGCTAAAGGCACACCAGTCGCTTTGGACACAAATGGCACAGTACGGGCAGCACGTGGGTTAACTTCAATCATATAGATTTCGTTATCTTTCACGGCGAACTGTACGTTCATCAGGCCAACAACACCGAGCTCCATCGCCAACTTGCCGACTTGAACGCGCATACGATCTTGGATTTCTTGGCTTAGCGTGTATGGCGGTAGAGAACAACCTGAGTCACCTGAGTGAACCCCCGCTTGTTCGATATGCTCCATAATCGCGCCTATCACCACGATTTCGCCGTCACATACTGCATCAATATCCACTTCAATCGCATCATCTAAGAAGCGATCGAGCAATACTGGCGACGCGTTCGATACGCTCACGGCTTCGTTGAAGTAACGTAGCAAATCTTGCTTATCATAGACGATTTCCATCGCGCGGCCGCCCAGTACATAGGATGGACGCACAACTAGCGGATAACCGATACGCTCAGCGGCAATCACAGCACCTTCAACCGTAGTCACGGTATCGTTTTCAGGCTGTTTCATCTCTAAGCGTTGAATCGCTTGCTGGAAACGCTCACGGTCTTCGGCGCGGTCGATGGCATCTGGGCTAGTACCAATGACAGGTACGCCAGCGGCTTCTAAGGCACGGGCCAATTTCAATGGCGTTTGACCACCGTACTGCACGATAACGCCCTTTGGCTTCTCGATACGGACGATTTCTAATACATCTTCCAGTGTGACGGGTTCGAAGTACAGACGGTCTGATGTGTCGTAGTCGGTTGAAACGGTTTCAGGGTTACAGTTCACCATGATGGTTTCATAACCGTCTTCACGTAGCGCTAACGCCGCGTGCACACAGCAATAATCGAACTCAATACCTTGACCGATACGGTTTGGCCCGCCACCTAACACCATGATTTTGTCACGGGTCGATGGGTTAGCTTCACATTCTTCTTCGTACGTTGAGTACATGTAAGCTGTGTCTGTTGCAAACTCAGCCGCACAGGTATCCACACGTTTGTAGACTGGGTGCAGGTCGAACTTATCACGCAGCTTACGCACTTCGGCTTCGTTCACGCCTAATACATCGGCCAAACGCGCATCAGCAAAACCTTTACGTTTCAGTTTGCGCAGTAAGTCATGATCCAGACCAGCCAGCCCAACTTCAGCAACCACACCTTCAAGCTTGATCAGCTCTTCGATTTGTACGAGGAACCAAGGGTCGATATTGGTCAGCTTAAAGATTTCATCTAAGCTCAGCCCCGCACGCATCGCATCGGCTATGTACCAAATACGGTCGCAACCAGGCTCTTTCAGCTCAAGGCGAATACGCGCCATCGCCTCAGGCTTAGACATGTCAGTGATAGGGTCTAAACCGTTACGGCTAACCTCTAAACCACGTAATGCTTTTTGCAGTGACTCTTGGAAAGTACGGCCAATCGCCATCACTTCACCCACAGATTTCATCTGTGTGGTTAAGCGATCATTGGCGCCAGCAAACTTTTCAAAGTTAAAGCGTGGCACTTTAGTCACAACGTAATCGATAGCAGGTTCGAATGACGCTGGCGTGCGACCGCCAGTGATGTCGTTCATCAGCTCATCAAGGGTGAAACCAACCGCTAACTTAGCGGCGATTTTGGCAATCGGGAAACCCGTTGCTTTTGATGCTAATGCTGAAGAGCGCGATACACGTGGGTTCATCTCGATGATAACCATACGGCCATCTTTCGGGTTGATACCAAACTGTACGTTCGAACCGCCGGTCTCAACACCAATCTCACGCAGTACGGCCATAGAGGCGTTACGCATGATTTGGTATTCTTTATCAGTCAGGGTTTGTGCTGGCGCAACTGTGATAGAGTCGCCCGTGTGCACGCCCATAGGATCGAAGTTTTCGATGGCGCAGACGATAATGCAGTTATCGTTGCGATCGCGGACCACTTCCATCTCGTATTCTTTCCAACCGATCAGTGATTCGTCGATCAGCAGTTCACTCGTTGGCGATAACTCTAAGCCCTGTGAACAGATCTCTTCGAACTCTTCCCTGTTGTAAGCGATACCGCCGCCTGAGCCACCCATAGTAAAGGATGGGCGGATAATGCAAGGGAAACCCACTTGATCGAGTACGCCGTAAGCTTCTTCCATGTTGTGGGCAATGCCCGCACGTGGACAGTCAAGACCGATACTTTTCATCGCTTTATCAAAGCGGCTACGATCTTCAGCTTTATCGATGGCATCGGCGGTCGCGCCAATCATCTCGACGTTAAATTCTTTCAGTACGCCTTTAGCTTCGAGTTCTAATGCGCAGTTCAGTGCGGTTTGGCCGCCCATGGTTGGCAGAATCGCGTCTGGGCGTTCTTTAGCAATAATATTACGGACCACTTCCCAGTGAATCGGCTCGATATAAGTGGCATCGGCCATTTCTGGGTCAGTCATAATGGTGGCAGGGTTAGAGTTCACCAGAATGACACGGTAGCCTTCTTCACGCAGCGCTTTACATGCTTGTGCGCCAGAATAGTCAAATTCACATGCCTGACCAATCACGATTGGGCCGGCGCCTAGGATAAGAATACTCTTTATATCTGTACGTTTTGGCATTGCTTCTCTCTTCTCCTAGCTAGCGTACTACTTGGCGTTCTGACGGTATATGTCGATTAGCTCGATAAAGTGATCGAACAGCGGGGCGGCATCGTTCGGGCCTGGGCTCGCTTCAGGGTGACCTTGGAAGCTGAACGCAGGTTTGTCCGTAAGATGGATACCTTGCAGTGAACCATCAAACAGCGACTTATGCGTCACCTTAATGTTGGCGGGTAGCGTGGTTTCATCGGCAGCAAAACCGTGGTTTTGACTGGTGATCATCACGTTACCTTTCTCGATGTTGCTCACTGGGTGGTTTGCACCGTGGTGACCAAACTTCATCTTTAAGGTTTTTGCACCTGAGGCAAGAGCCAACAACTGATGACCTAAACAGATACCGAAAATCGGTGTGTCAGTTTTCAGAATTTGTTGAATTGCTTCAATCGCGTAATCGCATGGTTCTGGATCGCCAGGGCCGTTCGAAAGGAACACACCATCAGGATTCATCGCCAGCACGTCGGCGGCAGAGGTTTTAGCTGGTACAACAGTGACGTCGCAACCGCGGTCCACTAACATACGCAGAATGTTTTGCTTAACGCCGTAGTCGTAGGCTACTACTTTGTATTTAAGCTCATTTGCTGGCGTATCTGCAGGTAAACCGCCCACTAAACGCCAGCTACCTTTGCGCCATGGATAGGCAGCTTTAGTTGTGACTTCTTTAGCGAGATCCATGCCTTTTAAACCGGGGAAGGCTTTGGCAGCGGCGAGCGCTTTTGCTTCGTCTAAGTCTGCACCAGCCATAATACAACCGGCTTGTGCACCTTTTTCACGGAGAATACGAGTTAACTTGCGGGTATCGATATCTGCTATGCCAACGACATTGTTCGCTTTGAGATAATCACTTAAGCTTTGTTGATTACGGAAACTACTTGCGATGAGCGGAAGATCACGAATGATAAGACCACAAGCGTGAACCCCATCGGATTCAACATCTTCATCATTGGTACCAGTGTTGCCTATGTGTGGGTAGGTTAATGTTACAATCTGGCGTGAGTAGGATGGATCAGTTAAAATTTCTTGGTAACCTGTCATGGAAGTGTTAAAAACAACTTCACCAACAGAGAGACCATCGGCACCAATTGCTGTGCCAGAGAATACAGTTCCATCTTCGAGTACGAGTAAGGCAGACTTTGTCAACGCGACCTCCATAAAGAGCCAAGCCACTGAAATATAATGTTTTTATGTTATGTTAAGATACCAATTTCCGCTAATTTACGAAATTTTGACAAATTCCAGCGAGTTTACAGGAAAAACGCGAAACCGTCCACCCATTGGTATCTGGGTGCAAAAAAAAACGCCATATCGGCGTTTTTAATATTAATGCAAACCTAAAACCTGCTGCATATCATACAAGCCCGGTTTTTGCTCCACTAGCCAGTGGGCGGCGCGCATAGCGCCGTTAGCAAAGGTCATACGACTCGAGGCTTTATGGGTGATCTCTAAACGCTCACCGATATCGGCAAACATGGCCGTATGTTCACCGACTAAGTCACCGGCACGAATAGTCGCAAAACCTATGGTTTCACGATCACGTTCACCCGTGATCCCTTCGCGGCCATACACGGCACATTTCTCAAGATCGCGACCTAAGGTCTTAGCAATCACTTCACCCATTTTCAGGGCTGTGCCCGACGGCGCATCTTTTTTGTGTCTGTGGTGACCTTCGATAATTTCGATATCCGTGTAATCACCCATGACTTCGGCAGCCAGTTCGAGTAATTTCCACATCAGGTTGACACCCACAGACATGTTCGGCGCCATCACTACCGGCGTTTGCTCGGCAAAAGCATTGATCTGTTCTTTTTGAGCATGATTGAAACCGGTTGTGCCAATCACCATGGCTTTCTTATGACGCACACACCAATCTAAATGGACAATACTGGCGTCTGGCGCAGTGAAATCAATCAAGACATCAAAATCATCGGTCGCGTAATCCAGCGAATCCATGATCATGACCTTTAATTTACCCACACCAGCTAGCTCACCCGCATCCACGCCCACTAAACTAGAACCAGCGCGCTCAATAGCGGCACCCAGCAATATATGGTCGTGATTGTAAGCCGCTTCAATAAGAGTGCGTCCCATACGACCACCGGCACCGACGATTGCCACTCTCACTTGTCCACTCATTTCAATCTCCTCAATCTTTCTTTGTCTTCCATAAGAAAACGCCTAAGACAGGCTTAGGCGTTTTATCAATATTAGATGATATCTAATAATTCAACTTCGAATACCAAAGTTGAATAAGGAGGAATCGATCCCCCCGCGCCGCGCTCACCGTAAGCTAAGTGATGTGGCACAAATAATTTCAACTTAGTACCTACTGGCATCAGTTGCAGTGCTTCAGTCCAGCCAGCAATAACGCCAGAAACTGGGAACTCAGCAGGTTGGCCACGAACTACAGAGCTGTCAAACACATCACCATTGATGAAAGAACCATGGTAGTGAGTACGAACAGTATCTTCGTAAGTTGGAGTAGCACCGTCACCTTGGACTAATACTTCGAACTGCAGACCAGAGTCAGTCACAGTCACGCCATCACGCTTAGCATTTTCAGCTAAGAAGGCATCGCCTTCAGCAGACGCAGCAGCAGCAGCTTGCTCTTGAGCAGCTTGAATACGACCGCTAATTTCAGTGAAAGCAACTTGCAGATCTTGCATAGACACAGCACTTTCTAAACCGGCAAACGCATCGGCTAAACCCGCTTGAACGGCTGGAATATCCACACCATCAAAAGAATTGGCGGCCAGTTGCTCACCCATTTGACGGCCTACACCGTAGCTTGCTTGCTGTTCAACAGTACTGAATTTATCAGACATAATTAACGACTCTCAATTATCAGTGGAATTTTGCGCGCCAGTTTACCATAGTTCAGCGAGCTATGCTGATAAACTGACTGCTTATTTAACTAAGGAGGCTTTTTTACACACTTATTGCGTATTTATCCAAAAGCATAAATAGGTTAAGGAGACATATCTCTGCGCAAACGACAGCGAACACTCACTAAACGGGCACTTAGATCTTAAATAGACTTCAGCTTATTTCGGCGCCACACATTGATTGTTCACCTGCGCTTTAGCACTGGCATAAAGTGGCTGCATCTGTGCTTGCAATTGTTGTAGCTGAGCAATGCGATTACTGTTCGATGGATGGGTCGATAATAACTCCGGCCCTTGGCTACCGCCCACCTTCGACATATTCTGCCATAACTCAACACTCTGAGCCGGATTGAAACCCGCTCGAGCCATTAGCTCTACGCCCATAATATCGGCTTCGCTCTCTTGGGCGCGACCAAAAGGCAGAATAACCCCCACCTGAGCACCGAGTCCCAATGCCGACATATATAAGTCGCGATTCGACACACCACTCGCCCCTAGCGCTGCATCGGCAATCTGCATTCCAACGCCCGTTAACTGTCCACGGGAAACCTGCTCGTTACCATGTTGCGCCAACACATGCGCGACTTCGTGACCGAGCACAGTAGCAAGCTGATCAGGTCCCTTAGCGACCTTAAGCAATCCGGTATAAACCCCAATATGCCCACCCGGCAGAGCAAAAGCGTTGACTTGTTCTGAGTCAAACAAAACCACATCCCAGCGTTGGGTTTGGTCCGGCAGCACTGCAGTAATACGATTAGCGACACAATTGACGTATTGCGTCAGCTTTTTATCACTACTCACTTTTTGCTGTTTTTTCATTTCCTCGAAGGAGGAATCGCCCATCTGCTGCATTTGCGCCGCTGAATACAACAAGGTCTGCCCTCGCCCCGTTGGCGATTGCGTGGTCGCACAGGCCGATAATCCGAGCGCGACCGCCATACCCACTAAGCCTAAACGCATTGATTTCATGTGGCACTCCTTAAATCCCATGACGGGCGTGAAGATCTTTGAGCCAACACGGGCTCAACTAATGGAAAGATTTTACTGAGATAGACAAGATAAGCCAAATAGAGAAACACTGGCGGCGCGCGTTAGCGATACTTTGCACCTAAAAGGAATTAATACTCCTCCTTTAACAAGGCATAGACGAACTCATCGCCCCACGCACCTTTAAAGAAGATGTTTTTCACATAATGGGCTTCGCGCCTAAAGCGGAGTTTTTCGAGTAAGCGACAGCAGGCAAGATTTTGTGCATCGGTGATGGCAATAACTCTATGCTTATGCAATTCAATAAAGAGGTAATCCAGCAATGCGCTGACGGCCTCAAAAGCAATATGTTTACCTTGATGCTGAGGCGCAATCGTAAAGCCAATTTCCACCTGCTGCTCATCAATAAATTGCAGCGCCAGATCGCCAACTAATTGGGTTGGTGTAGTTCCCGATGCGACAGTGACAATTGCAAGCTGAAACCAAGTACCAACCGCACCAAATTGTGCATAATCCATCTTCTCGAACAACGTGAGTGCATCGCTATAGCTGTAATCCGTCCAGCTTTGATATTTGGCGACCTTAGGGTCGGCTCGATAGGCGGTAAAAGCCTCAAGATCCGCTCGCTGGAATGGCCTAAGTACAAAGTGCTCGGTCGTTAAACCGTTATTCACCACTTTATGAAGTGCTTTGCTTAACGCCAATGTCGATCCCATGACTTAGCTCCTTAATGTAAATAAGTCACTAAGTTACACCCAGAGCGAAAGTGATAACAGCGGCCAATGCGCTTTATTCTGTTATCTGTTTAGTGATTATGGCACGCCAAACTTGAACGCTATGAATAGCTTCAAGCTCAGCGCTTACCTTTAAACTCTTTGGCGCTGTGCTTATTGATGCTACGGCGATTCGCCTGTTTATCCCGTGGTGGTCGCTTACGCTCAACTTTGATCTCAGTGGCGCCATCAGTGATTTTTTCACTCAGCTTATCCGTTACCGGAAAGTCAGCCAATAATGCCAGCGGTAACTCCCGCGCGGTTAAACTGCGGATCGCCGTTAAAGTTGCCATTTCACCGTGGCACACGAGGGAAATCGCCAGCCCTTTTTCGCCAGCGCGCGCGGTGCGGCCAATGCGGTGCACGTATACAGGCGCACTCATGGGCAAATCCAAATTGATGACGACAGGCAAGGCATCAACATGAATGCCGCGCGCCATCAAATCTGTCGCCACTAATACTTGGATACGATTGGCTTTAAAGTCGGCCAAGGTTTGGCTGCGAACGGTTTGCTCTTTTTCACCGTGCAGCGCGGCAACTTTCATCCCCGCTTTAGCGAGCCGTTTAGCGACGGCATCGGCATCATCGCGGGCGCTGATAAACACCAACACCTGCGGCCATTGATACTGTTTTAACAGCGCAATCAATGCTTGTGCTTTGCTGCCCTTGTTGACTAAATAGAGTTGTTCTTCGATTTCACCAGCCACTGAATTCACCTTGTGAGCTTCGACCCGCAGCGGCTTATTCACCAGTAGCTTGCCCGCCAATGTATCCAAAGCCTCGGGCAAGGTGGCAGAAAACAACGAGGTTTGCTTAAGCTTAGGCATAAACGCCATCAGCTTTTGCACATCGGGCCAAAACCCCATTTCCAACAGACGGTCAGCCTCATCCAGCACAAGATGTTTTATCGAATCGAGGCTGACGTGGGCCTGTTTGCATAAATCCAGTAAACGCCCAGGGGTTGCCACTAATACCTGCGGCTTGGCTGCAAGTTCGGCTAATTGGTCTTCCAGCGCGACCCCACCACACAGAAGCTGAATGTTCAACGAAGTCGATAACTGACTCGCCACTGTTTGCAGCGCCTCAGTCACTTGCAGCGCTAATTCCCGTGTTGGCACCAGCACTAACGCCAGTACATTTGGAGGCTGTACAGACTTAGCGCCCTGCAACTGTGTTTGCTGTTGCAACAAAATTTGTTGTAGGAGTGGCAAACCAAAAGCTAAGGTTTTCCCGCTACCGGTTTGTGCTAAGGCTAACAAATCCCGTCCTGCAAGAATGGCCGGAATCGCCAATTGCTGCACCTTTGTCGGATGTTTAAGACTTGCAGGCAAGGCCTTAAGTAACGCCGAATTTAAGCCAAGCTCAGCAAAAGTTAACGACTCAGGGGAAGAAGAAAGCTCGGGAAAGGACATCACAGCACCGGATCAAAACATGGGAGCGAAAGTTTACTGAGAGTTGCCTTTGAATACCAATGTTGTTTCGGCTTTTACGCAAGCCTTGGCACAGTTTGCAACGCTACTCATTGCAACGGTACGGTTTGCAACGATACAGTTACGGCATTTGCGTTACGCTGCTAAGAAAGTCTAAATTTTAAACTTCGTTTGAATTTCTAAACCAAAGGTCAAATCAATAGCCGACCTAAAGAGAATCAACTGCAATCTCCTCTTGGATCTCCCCTGCCGACAAGGTTCATGTCTAACGGCCAGTTCGCAGGAATAGGTGAATGCCTGTCACTTCGGTGTTCATGGTTTATCTTAAAAGAGACTCTAGCCGCATCTTTCTTATGTGCGCAAAGTTAACGCAGGTGATGGGATGGTAGATTTTAATCCCACAGCTTTCGTGAGCGCTTATGGTAGAATCCCGCCCAATCAGCTTTATGAATGTGCAACACAACTCATTTGTTTAACTGAGCGTAGTGGAACACTACCGTGATTAACTAAATGAGGAGAACAGATTATGAGTAAGTTAAATGCCGAAGAACGTAAAGCCCGCGATAACGCCCGTTTTTCACAACGCGTCGATGAACGCCGCACAAAAGGTGAAGACGTGGTCGCCTACGTGCTAGGCAACAAGCTCGCGTTTAAGTTTCTGACTAAACCAGAGAGACACGAATTTAAACAAAGAGAAGCGGCACTTGAAGAAGAAGCCAAGCTTAAAAAGCAGCAAGCGTTTCAGCTTAAAACCGAGCAAGAGTTAGAGAAAGCCGAAGCCGCATTTACTGTTCCAGAAGAGTAACCTCTCAAAAGAGCCATTGATTATAATTGATGGCTCACGCATACCCCATTTCCAAACTTCGTTTGAATTTTTAAATCCAAATCAAAATCAACGTCGTGGTGCTTCGCCCCACACCCGACCAAGGAGGACTGCTCGTCCTATCCTCCTTGGATGCTCCATAACGCCCCTAGCGAAGTTACATGCATTGATTACTGGCCTTGGTCTTATGGATAAATTGCTATCGCTTCCGAAGGCAACGTCCCTGTACCTGCGAAAGCTAGCCGGTCATCCATGACCGGACTCACGCAATTTATTCCAACGCCCCGCGGCAACTTCGCAGGGGAAGGTGTACTTCTGAGGTTTTGGTATTGTCTGTGGTTTACTAAAAAAGATATGCACACCATATCTTTGACATTTCGCTTTTGAAAATTTAACAAATATGTGATACCTAATAACTAATAATTTATTTTGAGAACCTAAAGCTATGCCTATAACTGCGTATTCAAACTATTTCTCTAGGGAAATTAGTGTAGAGCAATATATCAACCTATGTGAAAACGAGAGCTTTGATAGTGCTCTTTTTTGCCGCACAGATATGGAGTGCCCAATTTGCTCAGCTAAAGGTGGCACTATAGTGTCTGCAGCTCGAGCATATTCTGACAATAGAGAAATTAGGCAAGCAACGTTTAGGTTCAATAATCACGATCCATATTGTGACTACTCAGTTAGTGATAACTCTGCTGACTCACAGTATGGCTTCAGAATAAATAGCAGAAAAAACATTACTACTTTGATAGCAAAACTGACATGTTCAGGAATTGAACTTGGAATTTTCACTCAACAAAGCATGAAAGATTTCAGACGTTGGTTATTTAACATAAGAAAGGCTAACAGTATAGAACTTGAAGTGACTCCAGATACAATTGAATCTATAGAAGCAATATTAAATGACATGCCCCCAGATTTATACTATCACAATGAACTCTTAGAGCTTGATTCTTTACATCATTACTCAAAACACCTTAAAATCTTCACCCCTGAATACATTTCAAAAATTAAGTTTGTCAAAGAGAATAAGTCGCATATTGATGACCTAATTAAATTAAGACACTACTTAGGAAAAAATGGAATAAATACCATAAAGAAATATTACTCTGTAATAAACCTAGAGGATATTGAACAGTATAGAAAAGCAGTATACGCTCTAAGGTCATGTACTCTTTTCAGCACAGAGAAAGAAAAAAATAAAATAATGACCTGTAATTATTCAATAAATATAACAGATGCATTTTTCACATATCTTCTATGGGTTAGCAATTGGAATATTAAAGTTGCAATTGAATATTTCATAAAAATAAAAGCACATACACCTAGTGATGTAAATCTCGCCAACATAATTGGCATTAACATCTTTGAGAGAAACTATTTATACAAGTCAATTGAAATTATAAATACCAAGACAAGTGAAATTATTTCTTCGCATGTCTTTTACAAACCAATTTTAGAAAAAGAAACTGAACAATTATCACAAATGAGACAGGTAACTCCTGTACGGAACGAGAATGATCAATTGCCCGATATTGATTTTTAGTTCTATACGGATAAATGATGGAATAGGCATAACTCTTATGGGATTCACAGCCGACACGGCTCCTACAGAAGTTCACTCCCCTCGGAGTTGCCGCAGGGCGAATAGACAAATTGCGTGAGTCTTGCCATGGATGGCAAGCTAGCTTTCGCAGGTGCAGGGACGCATCCTTCGGAAGCGATAGCAAATTTGGCAATGAGCACAAGGGGCTTTCAACTCCGTTAGGGGCGTTATGGAGCATCCAAGGAGGATAGGACGAGCAGTCCTCCTTGGTCGGGTGTGGGGTGAAGCCCCACGACTTTGACTTTGATTTAGATTTTAAAAACTCAAAATCCGAATATAAAAAAGCCCCGCAAGGTTAACCTTGCAGGGCTTTCATTTTATCGCTACTAATATTATTAGCAGCGAAACCAAGTTAGCTATTCAGATCTTGAAAGAACTTTTTCACGCCATCGAAAAAGCCCTCAGCCTTTGGGCTGTGTTTTTTCGACTCACCAGTTAAGGTGGCTTCAAATTCGCGTAACAGTTCTTTTTGACGATCGTTTAAGTTAACTGGGGTTTCCATAACCACTTTGCAGAGCAAGTCGCCTACCGCATGGCTGCGAACCGACTTGACGCCTTTGCCACGTAAACGGAACATACGGCCCGTTTGCGTTTCGGCTGGGATCTTCAGGCTGACTTTACCATCCAGTGTTGGCACTTCAATCTCACCGCCTAGGGCCGCTTTACTGAAGGATATCGGCACTTCGCAGTAAAGGTTATTGCCATCACGGACGAAAATCGCATGCTCACGCACACTGACCTGAACGTATAAATCCCCTGGAGGCGCGCCAAACTCACCCGCTTCGCCTTCACCCGCTAAACGAATACGGTCGCCCGTATCTACGCCGGCAGGGATCTTAACCGATAAGGTTTTGCTCTTTTCAACACGGCCATCGCCATGACACTTAGTGCAAGGATCTTTGATGATCTTGCCGCGGCCATGACAGGTTGGACAAGGCTGTTGCACCGCAAAGAAACCTTGGCGCATTTGGACTTGGCCTTGGCCATGACAGGTGCCACAAGTGGTTGCAGAGGTGCCTTTTTTAGCGCCGCTGCCTTCACATAGATCGCAAGTCGCCAGTGTTGGGATACGCAGTTCTTTGGTTAAGCCTTTAACGGCTTCTTCCAGTGATAACTCTAGGTTGTAACGTAAATCTGAGCCGCGGGCCGCTTGGCGTTGACCGCCACCACGACGTCCACCGCCGAAAATATCGCCAAAGACATCACCGAAAATATCACCGAAATCGCCTTGACCACCACCGTAACCACCGCCACCGCGATTAGGATCCACACCCGCATGACCAAATTGGTCGTAGGCCGCTTTTTTGTCGGCGTCGGTTAGGATCTCGTAGGCTTCTTTAATTTCTTTAAAGTTAGCTTCTGCGGTTTTGTCGCCTGGGTTGCGATCTGGGTGAAATTTCATGGCCAGACGTTTGTAGGCCTTTTTAATTTCACGTTCGCTGGTGTCACGACTGACACCTAATACTTCGTAATAATCTCGCTTTGACATAATCTCATGCTTCTCAGCTGGTGTTGAACAAACGGGCGTTAGGGTTGCCCCGTAACGCCCGCCTAGAAATTAACGCTTTGAAATCAATCTATTTGATTGAAAACAAGTCATTATTTCTTGTCGTCTTTCACTTCTTCGAATTCAGCATCGACAACGTCATCGGCAGCAGCGTTAGCCTGTTTGCCCGCGTCGGCATTGTCGCCGCCTTGAGCTTGAGACTTAGCTTGAGCGATTTCCATCAGCTTAGCAGATGCTTCGATCAAATTTTGAGTTGCCTTTTCAATGGCTTCTTTGTCATTGCCTTTGCTGGCAGTGTCAACAGCGGCCATAGCAGCTTGGATTTTCTCTTTATCTTCGCTTGGCAATGCATCACCCGCTTCTTCCACTTGTTTCTTAGTCGCGTGGACTAAGCCGTCAGCTTGGTTGCGTGCTTGCACTAACTCTTCAAACTTCTTGTCTTCATCTGCGTGAGCTTCTGCATCACGTACCATTTGCGCCACTTCTTCTTCGCTTAAGCCAGAAGAGGCTTTGATGGTGATGTTTTGTTTCTTGCCGGTTTTCTTGTCTGTCGCAGACACATGCAGAATACCGTCGGCATCGATGTCGAACATCACTTCAATTTGTGGCTGGCCACGTGGAGCTGGCTCAATACCGTCTAAGTTGAACTGACCTAATGACTTGTTCGCGCTCGCTTGCTTACGCTCACCTTGCAGTACGTGAATCGTCACTGCGTTTTGGTTGTCATCGGCTGTTGAGAACACTTGCTGCGCCTTAGTAGGAATAGTGGTGTTCTTTTCAATCAACTTAGTCATCACGCTGCCCATGGTTTCGATACCCAGAGACAGTGGTGTTACGTCTAACAGTAATACGTCTTTCACGTCGCCTGACAGTACGCCCGCTTGAATTGCAGCACCTACGGCTACCGCTTCGTCTGGGTTCACGTCTTTACGAGGTTCTTTGCCGAAGAAGTTTGTCACTGCTTCTTGAACCTTAGGCATACGTGTTTGACCACCCACTAGAATCACTTCGTTGATGTCTGTTACAGATAAATCTGCATCAGCCAGGGCAACTTTTAGTGGCTCTAATGTACGGATAATCAAGTCTTCAACCAGTGATTCCAATTTAGCACGAGTGATTTTAATCACTAAATGCTTAGGACCTGTTGCGTCTGCCGTGATGTATGGCAGGTTCACTTCAGTGTGGTTGGTGCTTGAAAGTTCAATTTTCGCTTTTTCTGCTGCTTCTTTCAGACGTTGCATTGCTAATGGATCTTTACGCAGATCTAAGCCTTGCTCTTTCTTGAATTCGTCAGCTAAGTAGTTGATCAAACGGTTGTCAAAGTCTTCACCACCTAAGTGGGTGTCACCGTTGGTTGCCAACACTTCAAATGTTTGGTCACCATCGTTGCTGTCGATTTCGATGATAGAGATATCGAATGTACCACCACCTAAATCGTATACTGCAACAATGTTGTCGCCTTGTTTCTTATCGATACCGTAGGCTAATGCAGCAGCCGTTGGTTCGTTGATAATACGTTTAACATCAAGACCTGCGATACGACCCGCATCTTTAGTCGCTTGACGTTGTGAATCGTTAAAGTAAGCAGGAACAGTAATAACCGCTTCTGTTACTTCTTCACCTAAAAAGTCTTCTGCGGTTTTCTTCATCTTTTTCAAGATTTCTGCAGAAACTTGTGGTGGAGCCATCTTGTTGCCACGCGATTCAACCCATGCATCACCGTTGTCGGCTGCAATGATTTTGAATGGCATGATGTTCACGTCACGTTGGACTTCGTCATCTTTAAAGCGACGACCAATCAAACGCTTAATCGCGAAGAATGTGTTAGTCGGGTTAGTCACAGCTTGACGTTTTGCTGGCGAACCGACAATGGTTTCATCATCTGTATAAGCGATGATTGACGGGGTTGTGCGATCGCCTTCAGCGTTTTCTAACACACGTGCTTTGCCACCATCGAGGACAGCTACACAAGAGTTTGTTGTGCCTAAGTCGATACCAATAATTTTACCCATGAGGTCCTCCGAAAAATTTCATTCAATCTAAATTTGTTTAGTTGGTTTTGATATGGGGCTAGACGGTTTAAATATCAAGTCCATCGTTGGCCACCTTCTCTGCCTTGATACCTATATTGGGACAGGGAATTTAATTACAAGGGCGAACAAAAAAATTTTCTGATTTATCTTTCTCGCATCTACAGCGGGATAAAATATCCAATCACATAAAATAGTCTTGCTTATCAACCAAAGCTGTTATTCAATCTGCCCACATTTGGCGGATGTTTATCCTCGTAAGGTAGCAGAGTGAAGTCTTCGAATTTAGCGTACGTGTATGGCATGGCGGCGGTCTTTCTCTGGTCGACAGTGGCCACGGCCTTTAAGATTGCCTTGAGTTACTACACACCGCTGCAGCTGGTGTTTGTTGCCGTACTCACTTCGATTATTGCCCTTGCCGGAATCCTTGCTTGGCAAAAAAAGCTTTCCTTACTCAAGCAACAGTTTTTACGCCGCCCCATGTTTTATCTGGTGACTGGACTCATCAATCCCTTCCTTTACTATGTCGTGCTATTTAAAGCGTATTCCTTACTGCCAGCGCAGCAAGCTTTGTCACTTAATTACACTTGGGCGGTATTACTGCCGTTACTGGCTGCGCCTTTGTTAAAGCAACATTTGCGTAAGAGCGATATTGCTGCCGCGCTGATTGCCTATACTGGGGTGTTTATCATTGCCACCGGCGGCGATATCAGCGGCTTTAGTTTTGATAGCCCGCTCGGTATCGGTCTTGCTCTCACCAGCACTTTACTCTGGTGCCTATATTGGATCGTGAACACCAAAGATCAAGGCGATCCCGTGGTGAGTTTATTATTGAGTTTTCTTATCGGCTTACCTTTTATTGCCGTCACCTTATTGCTGACAGATACCCTGCCCAGTTTTAGTCTTAAGGCGATATTTGCAGGTATGTATGTGGGCTTATTTGAGATGGGCATTACCTTCGTGCTCTGGTTAATGGCGCTGAAAACCGCCACTCGCACCGCGAACATCAGCACTATGGTGTTTTTATCCCCTGTGATGTCGATTGGTTTTATCGCGTGGATTTTGCAAGAAACGATTGCGATGGCAACCTATCTCGGCCTAGCCTTTATTTTATCGGGGATGATGTTGCAGCAACTTCTGCCCCGTTATTTAGAGCGTAAAAACAAGATAAGCACAAAGCTAGCGGAATAATCGTTGAGTAACAGCCTTAAATAATGTTAGCTCACTGCAATGAGCCAATTAAAAGAGCTGGCTAACATTTTAAGCCAAGATTAAGCGCTAATATCTCCCATTTTGTGAAGGAGTATAAAATGACCCCGGCCGTCCGATTGGCGAAAAAAGCCAAGATCGCGTTTGATATCTTAGAGTACAGCCACGATCCACACTGCGCCGCCTACGGCGAAGAAGCCGCTAACACCTTAGGGCTCGAACCAGCGCAAGTATTTAAAACCCTTTTAGTTGCCATCGACAAAGCCCATGCACCGATTGCCGTCGCGCTCGTGCCCGTCGATCATCAGCTTAATCTAAAAGCCGTAGCTAAATGCTTAAGACAAAAGAAACTACAAATGGCCGATGCCGACCTAGCACAAAAATCCTCAGGCTATCTGGTTGGCGGTATTAGTCCCTTAGCGCAAAAGAAACAATTACCAACCTTGATTGATGCCAGCGCTCAAGGCTTCGACAGGATTTATGTCAGCGCGGGCAGACGCGGTTTAGAGATAAGCTTAGCGGCCACAGACTTAGCCCTGCTTTGCAAAGGCGAATTTGCCGATATCAAGATGATTTAAGCTAGATGCTTTAAGCTATCTCGACCACATTAAGCACAAGTCATTCGACGTTAAGTAAGCAATTCACTCCACTTTAAGTTGTACGCACTCATGTTAGATAAATGGTGAACAAGGCTCAAACGGCAACAAACTGCCAGCGTACTGAGTCTAACAGTGGAAAGCGTTTGATAAAGCCGTGATATCCGTCTATAAATTGTACTGAGGTACAAATCGACTAAGGATAGTCAGATGGAAAAATCAACCCAATGGAATCCAGAAAATAGCATCAGCCCTATCAGTTGGTGCGCCATGCTACTCTGCATCGCCTTATTTATTTATGAGCATTTCTGGGGAAACAGTTTTACTACTATGGTAGTCATGCTCTATTGCAGTTTTATGCTGCCTTCGGTTTTACTCACTCGCAGAGTACAAGAAAAGTACTTTATTTATACCTTGGAATACATCAAGGCCTTTCGTAAATTCACTGTCGTTATGTCGACGATATTTTTCTGTATCTGGTTACTTGTTACTTATACCCCGCTCACCATAAGCAGCTAAACTCGTTAGCCAAACATATTGATGTCGCTATTCAGTTGGATACCGCAAACAAAAAAGCCGTCAACGCAATGCGTTAACGGCTTTGGGTTTATCAGTATTTACCGCTAAACACGACTGGTGTAATCACCCCAAGCTAACCACTTATATGTGGTTAATGCCTCAAGCCCCATTGGACCGCGGGCGTGCAGTTTTTGCGTGCTCACCGCCACTTCAGCGCCAAGACCAAACTGACCGCCATCGGTAAAACGAGTACTGGCATTCACATACACGGCGGCTGAGTTCACTTCATTCACAAAGTGTGCCGCTGCATGAATATCATCGGTCAAAATGGCTTCCGAATGGCCGCTAGAATACTGGCGAATATGACTAACGGCGGCATCGATATCGCTCACGACTTTGATACCTAAGGTTAACGACAACCATTCGATGCCAAAATCCTCAGCCTTGGCGAGCGTCACATCAAACCCTAAACCATCAAGCAGGCTAAAGCTTGTATCACAAACTGAAAAACGCACGCCTAAACGATGCAGATATTCGGCAATTTGCGGTACAAAGCTGCTCGCCACGAGCTCATCCACCAGCAAGGTATCAAGAGCATTGCACACAGTTGGACGCTGCACTTTGGCATTAGCGATTACGCCTAAGGCACGCTCAAGGTCGGCATTTTTATCGACATACAAGTGGCAAATACCAATGCCGCCTAAAATCACTGGAATCGTCGCTTGCTCGGCACATAAGCGCTGCAATGCTTGACCGCCGCGCGGCACGATCATGTCGACATATTGATCGAGCTTAAGTAAACCTGTCACTAGGGCTCTGTCTGAAGAATCAATAAATTGCACCGCATCTATGGGCAAACCTTGGGCGACAATCGCGCCGCGGATCACTTCGCTGATAAGCTTATTCGATTCAAGGGTTTCTTTACCGCCACGGAGGATCACCGCATTACCCGTTTTAAGGGCGAGTACCGCGATATCAACAGTCACATTCGGGCGCGCCTCGTAGATAACCCCAATCACGCCCAGCGGTACGCGGCGACGAGTCAACCTTAAACCGTTATCTAATAACTTGCTGCCAAACTCTTCGCCCACGGGATCAGCAAGGCGGATCACATCGCTGATATCACCGATAATGCCCGCTAAACGTGCATCATCGAGCAACAGTCTGTCGATCATCGCCTCAGTTAATCCATCGTTCTTAGCGGCGGCAACGTCTTTAGCATTAGCCGCTAAAATGGCGGCGGAGTTTGCCGTCAGCGCATCGGCAATAGCTTCGAGTAAGTCAGCCTTTTGGCTCGCCGTTAAATTGGCTAAAGCATAACTGGCCTGTTTGGCATTTTGGCCAAGTTGCTGTAAATACTGATCTTGATTCATTTGACTCAAAACAGACCTCGCTTATAAGACAACCATGTCGTTGCGGTGCACTATTGCGTCACCATAATCGTAACCGAGTACAGACTCGATCTCGTCGGAATGCTTACCTGCAATCAAACTCAGGGCTTGGCCACAGTATCGTGTCATCCCTTTAGCAATCACTTTACCTTGTTGATCAACTAATTGTAGCGTCGCACCACGTTCAAACTGACCTTTAACGCCTACGATACCTTTAGACAATAGACTGCGGCCCTTGTCAGTCACGGCTTTGACCGCACCCGCATCAAGCACTAAAGAACCTTGAGTCGCAGGTCCCGCTAGAATCCACTGTTTGCGGCTTTCGAGCGGGTTTTCGATGGCACTAAAGTGAGTACCGACTGACTCTTTGGCGACCACTTTTTTGATCACATCAGGGTGATGGCCAGAAGCGATAACCACTTCGATGCCTGCACGGCGAGCAATATCCGCCGCTTCCAATTTAGTCGACATACCACCCGTGCCTAAACCCGATACAGAACCGCCCGCCAGCATACGCAAACTATCGTCAATCTTCACCACCTGTGAAATTAACTTAGCGTTCGGGTTAGTGCGTGGATCCGCATCGAATAAGCCCTTTTGATCCGTCAGTAAAATCAATAAGTCAGCATCGCATAAGAGTGCTGCGCGCGCCGATAAATTGTCGTTATCGCCCACTTTGATCTCATTGGTGGCAACGGCATCGTTTTCATTGATGATCGGCACAATATTATTCGCCAACAAGGCATTGAGCGTGTCGCGGGCGTTAAGGTAACGCTCCCTATCCTGCAAATCGGCACGGGTCAGCAGCAATTGGCCCACATGCAGCCCATAAATACTAAAGAGTTGTGCCCAAGCGAGGATCAACTGACTTTGCCCGACAGCGGCTAACAATTGCTTATTGGCCATAGTGTCGGGCAGCGTCGGGTATTGGAGATGTTCACGCCCAGCGGCAATTGCCCCTGAGGTGCATAATACGACTTCGACCCCTGACTTCATCAGTGCGGCCATTTGACGAGCAAGCTCAACCATGTGGGCTTTATCTAGCTGTTTACTGCCAGAGGTCAGCACACTCGTCCCTAACTTCACTACCACGCGGCGATACGCAATCTCACTTAAGTTCATTATTCATTTGTAACAAAATAACCGAACAATCCTTATACCTAATCCGCTGAGTAATTGGTAGCAAGGAGTTATTAACTCGAGATAAATTTTCGTTTTTGCTTAGAATCGCGCATTAAAAAGGGCCATCGATTAGATGGCCCTCAAAAAATGTAAACAATCTACGCTGCGAGTTTTTACTGTGCAGGTGAATTAATCGACAGCATCAACCATAGACAAACTTAGCTACAAACAATGCGGCTAATACTAAAATGCCCACATTAAGATCGCTAAAGCGACCTGTGAGTAATTTGATTGCTGCATATGAGATGATCCCAAAGGCAATGCCCGTCGCGATAGAAAACGTTAGCGGCATTAATATGCACACAACCACCACAGGCGCGGCTTCAGTCAAATCTTCCCATTCGACATGCACCAGTCCCGACATCATCAAAATCGCTACATAAAACAGTGTGCCCGCAGTTGCATATGCCGGGATCATCCCCGCCAATGGCGATAAAAATAACGCAGCAATGAAGAGTAATCCCACCACAACGGCCGTTAAACCAGTACGACCACCTGCGCTCACACCCGCAGTGCTTTCGATATAACTTGTCGTGGTGGAAGTGCCAAAAGCCGCCCCCGCAATCGTTGCTAAACTGTCAGCGGTTAAGGCACGATTCAGACGTGGTAAACGGCCTTTATCATCGAGAAAACCACCGCGCTGTGCAACCGCCACTAAGGTGCCAGAGGTATCGAAGAGATCCACAAATAAGAAGGCAAAAACGACTGATAGCATAGTTACTTCAAATACTTGAGATAAATCCATCTTCATAAATGTAGGTGCGATTGAAGGGGGCATTGATACAATGCCCTGATACTGCACATCACCAAACACTAATCCTAGGCCAGTGATAATCAGAATGCTGGCAATCACCGCCGACTTCATTCCCCGCTGCACCATAGCAATAATGAGGAAAAAGCCCAGCACAGCCATAACCGCCGGAAATGCCGTGATATCGCCCAGCGTCACTAGCGTAGCAGGACTTGCCACCACAATACCGGCACTCTTAAGGCCAATCAGAGCAAGGAACAAACCAATACCTGCAGCAATACCGATACGTAACGACATGGGAATACTATTTACAATCCATTCTCGAATACGCACTAAGGACAAGATTAAAAAGCAAATTCCCGACAGGAATACCGCGCCTAACGCAGTCTCCCAGCTGTAACCCATTTCACCCACGACTGTGTAGGTAAAAAAGGCATTAAGTCCCATACCTGGAGCAAGCGCAATTGGATAATTCGCCATCAGCCCCATAACCAAACAGCCGACAGCTGCAGCCAAACAGGTCGCCACAAATACAGCTCCATGGTCCATGCCCGCATCGGCTAACATCATTGGGTTCACAAAAATGATGTAGGCCATCGTCATAAATGTTGTCAAACCTGCGACCGCTTCCTGCTTGAGGCTCGTTTGATTTTGTTTCAGTTTGAACAGTTTTTCTAACATGGAACAAGGTTCCTTTTTATTTTAAGTATGTAGGGTATTTAGATGTGAACACTATGTAACGTGATGACATTTGCAGCCGATTATAGGGAGTTTAGGCTGGTCAGGCCAGAAAATTGGCAAAGGAGTAACGAAGAGAAAATGCTCAAATATCTATACAAACGAATGCAATATCCTCGGGTGAGACTCGCGTTGAAGGTTAAACCTAAAAATGAACACATGATGAACGAGATGATTCACTCGTTAACGACCAATGCTGATTTGTAGCCATAAACAGCCTACATAAAGAGTAGCAAGAATATATACAGCAGAAATAACTAAATTCAATTTCCACAGACTCAACCAAAAACTCCCTTTAAAATAGGTACGTAGCCTTACTTCTGATTTGCATAATGTTAAAGAAGAAGGTACCAATATTAACGCAGAACAGCCAAAGGTTGGTAATACCATAAAAATCATGCCTAAACCCGCAGCCCCAACAGAAGCTTCAGATGTTTGACCGTCAATAGATGCTAGCGTTATATATCCTAAAATGACGCCTGCGATGGCAAGAATAAAACCTAACAGTTGAAGAGTTCTCAAATTCGTCCTTGGTAACAAACAGCGTTTAAATTGACTTCTCGTAAAACCCTATCAGCTCAGCGATTTCGCTTAGATGGGTATCGACCCAAGCGCTGCTGATCGGCCCCCAGGTGACTATGCGGTAATAACCTGAATTGTTACGGCTGCCTTCCTGCACAAACTCGACTCGAATACCTATATCCTCAAAAGCTGCGATAGCATCCTGTAAAGTTCGGCGAGGCATTCCGGTTAACTTATTGAGTGATAATAGATTATGGCGGTCATCATCCATTAAATGCGCCAAATATAACTTACGCAGAAACGCCTTATTTTGCTTTGAAACCTGTTGGGATGCTGGCATTGAAAGTGACATAGGATGACCTGTCTGGAAACAAAAGTAATTATCATCAAAACTACTTTATATTCAGTCAATAAGGCAATAGCCAATACTAAATACTTACGGTTCGCGACAAGATCATCAGATAACAAATCTGCACTTAAATCAAACGAAACGACTTGTCATCCTCCCCCAACAACTGTTATTTCTAATATCACTCAACACCTATGAAGAAAGGCTAAAATGAGCCAGACAATCACAGCAGACCAAATACTGACATTTTGGTTTGAAGACATTGACCCAAAGCTCTGGTGGATTAAAGATGTTGAATTTGATACCCAGATCAAGCAGCGCTTCGAAGGTGTACTACTTCAAGCTAAACGGGGAGAACTTTCACATTGGCGAATCACGCCTCAAGGTCGATTGGCTGAGATAATAGTGCTCGATCAATTTTCCCGTAATATTTACCGCGATACGCCTGCCGCATTCGAAGCCGATGCGATAGCCTTAGTGCTCGCCCAAGAAGCCGTTGCCCAACGGGTCGATACAGCACTAAAATCCAAACAAGTCCCTTTTCTATTTATGCCCTATATGCACAGCGAATCGGCAGCCATTCACCAAGTAGCAGTAAAACTGTTTAATCGCGAAGCTGCGATAACAAACCTCGCGTTTGAACTGCGCCATAAAGCGATTATCGACAGGTTTGGCCGCTATCCACATAGAAATATTATCTTAGGCAGGGAGTCTACGGCGGAGGAAATTGCTTTTCTGACTGAGCCGGGCTCATCCTTTTGAGCCTGTAATAGGTTAAAGCGTTAATGTGTATTTGATAAATAAAGCCGTGCTGAGTTCACAGACACACTACACTTACTCAAGAAAGTCATGGAATGACTTGGCGAGTATCAAACACAGTTACAAGTGTATACCGCGGAGGTGTTGGTAACTTATGGCGCATAAACTAAATAAGCCAAATAGCTCAGTGGCTCGTCGTAACCGCTATAAATTAATGGGGTTACTCATCCTATGCGGCGCTCAGCTCGGCCAAGCGGCTGAAATTAAGATAGGCGTCAGCCTGTCTATCCCACCCTATGTCATCCAAGCAACAAATAGCGGGATCGAACTCGAATTACTTAACCAAGCCCTCGCAGTTAAAGGCCATACTGCTTCTATCCACTACTTACCACTGGCGCGCACTTTCCATGAACTCAGGGAAGGTAAACTCGATGGCATCATCAACATCAAAGAAGGAATGATTAACAACGTTTTTTATTCCAACGTTGCGATAACCTACCAAAACTGCGCCATCAGCCTAGAAAGCAATCAATTTAACATCAATAGCATAAACGATTTAAACAACAAACAAGTCGTCGCCTTTCAACGTGCATCATCGTTACTGGGGGAAGAGTTTGCCAACATGGTTAAGACCAATAGCGGCTACCAAGAACAAGCGAGGCAAGTGCAGCAGGTTTATATGCTGATGAAGCGCAGGGCCGATGTCGTTGTGATGGATAAAAATATTTTCAAATACTATTTAAAGCAGGCCTATCTTGAGGGCAAACTCACTGATAAAGACTTAAAACAACAGGCAATTTGCCATCAAATATTCCCACCTACAGAATACAAGTTCGCGTTTCTCAGTGAGCAAATTCGGGATGATTTTAATGCGGGACTCAAACAAATTACCCAAGATGGTAGCTTAGTAGCTCTGCAGGAAAAGTATCGACGCCTGATGTCATTTGACAATGAAGCCGAGGCGTCGACTAAGTTAACAGAACCTAAAATGATCAAAAATGATTCCTACTAAACTTAGCTCATAGTGTTATTTCACCACCAACACAGGGCACTTGGCATACTTAACAATATCCTGTGTAACGTGGGGTTTTAAAAAGTCAGCTAAACCGCTGCTACCATGACTAGCGATAACCACCATGCCCACATCGACGGCTTCCGCTAAAATCTCATCAATAGCATCACCATGGCGCACGACTAACTTAATATTGAGCCCTTCGGTAAGGTTCTGCTGCATTTCCTGCTGCAAACTTTGCATTTTTGCATCAACGAAAGCTTTGAGTTCATTTTCCAATGTAGTGGGAATATCGACCGCAATACCATAACAATGGGCGCCACGGGCAGGGCTAGTCACATGCAACAACCGAATATCGACTTGATAAACATTTGCCATTTCAACCGCATATTTTAACGCATGGGCCGCAGTGGATGAAAAATCCGTAGGGCATAACACTTCTTGAGTACGCATAAGCTTATCCATCATTTGAGTTTTTAATTAAGCTAATTATTAAGGCCAAAATACCACTATTTTATAGCAGTTTGCTATGCTTCTTGCGTACCCATTTCAATTAATTATTCTTTATCAATCAAAAAGAAAGGGCGCTATAAGCGCCCTTTGGATTTATAGAGTCAAAGCCAGTTACTTAACCACAAGCACAGGACAAGCTGCACCATTCGCCACCGCTTCTGAGACATTGGTGTGTAAAAAATGCGAAATCCCAGTTCGGCCATGGCTAGCAATTACTACCATGCCAATGTCTTTACTGTTGGCCTCTTCTAAAATTTGATAGACAGGATCGCCACGGCGGATCAAGGTAGTGATGGGAAGCTCAGTATTCAATCCATCCAATAGTGCTCGCATTTTAGTTGCCGCCGCTTCCTCCATGCTTTTAGCAAGCTCTTCAGGGGTAATAGATAGAATCATAAAGTTTTCATCACCGATCGGCTGTTCAACCACATGTAAGATTTTTAGCCCTACATGGTATAGATTAGCCATTTCAATGGCATAGCTCAGTGCATGGGCCGCAGTTTCCGAAAAATCTGTGGGCCAGAGTATTTGACCTGTACGCATAATTTGTACTCCTTCTATGGCGCGAATGGATTGCTGGGTGAATCTATACTGTGCTGCTATAACGCCCGATTTAGCGCATTGGCAGACCACAAACTTCATCTCACAACCTTAGTCTCTAAGCCAAGCAACAGCATCGCCATTATCAACAAAAAACCTTACCTCAGCAGGCGTAAACCAGTTTGCCAATTTAGCCAACACTTCCTGCAAAGTCGTCTTACCGACGATGGCTATTTTCTCGAAATGACGAATATGCTTCACCCCAAGTTTGAGATCGTCCCAAGCGGCCTGTAGTTCCAAGCCTTCCAACTCGGTGACATCTACCAAGGCGAAGATATCAGGATCTTTCACCCCAGCTAATGCAGACTCCAACACAGGCACCATCATTTCGTAGTCTTGATGAGTTAAGGTACCGATAGCTTTAAAGGTAACGAAAAAATCATCATCACCGTAACGCTCAATACCAATCGAAATTCCGTGCTTTAACAATGCCATACATACTCCTTATGTAACAACCCTTGATTTAGTGTAAAAGCTAACGCCACAACAAGCCGTGATCTTGCTCAAAAATACACCAGATACCTTGCACCATCTCACTAAGCAAGCTAGGATAAACCGACTAATCAGTCGGTACTGATTTAATAAAAGACTCAATCTAGACGATTACTTAAATAAAGTACCGAATAAGACTCAGCCTACCATTTCCCTTGGAGCAACCACTATGAATATGGCCACCGAACACCTTAATACTTCGCCACTGACTCAGTTGCTCCAACGCCAACGCAGCAGTTATTTAGCGGCGCCGAATCCTAATTACGCTACGCGAGTGGAGCAATTAACTCGACTGAAGGCGGCCATACTGCAATTTCAAACACCCTTAGTCGAAGCCTTAAGCCAAGACTACGGCCATAGATCGATTGATGACAGCCTGATCTCAGACATTATGCCTGTCATCAACAACATCAATTACAGCTTGAAAAACCTCAAAAAATGGCTCAAGCCCAGCGCTCGCCATGCTGGCATCTTACTCGCACCCGCCAAAGTCACAGTGCATTATCAACCTTTGGGGGTGATCGGCATTATCGTGCCATGGAATTTCCCCGTCATGCTGTCGATAGGACCGCTAGTAACTGCCATTGCCGCGGGTAATCATGCCATGCTCAAAATGTCTGAATTTACCCCAGCGACCAACCAAGTGATCAAACAGTTATTGGCACAAGTCTTCGATGAATCCCACGTGGCAGTTGTTGAAGGTGAGGCGGATATTGCTGCCCAATTTTCTGCCCTGCCCTTCGATCATTTACTCTTTACAGGCTCGACCACAGTCGGCCGCCATGTGATGCGCGCCGCAGCGAATAATCTCACCCCAGTAACACTCGAATTAGGCGGGAAATCGCCTGTGATTATCGCCCCCGATATGCCGCTTGAGATAGCAGTAGAACGAATGATTTACGGTAAGTGTTTGAATGCCGGACAAATCTGCGTCGCCCCTGATTATGTGCTTTGCCCTAAAGCCAAGGTGGATGACTTTATCGCCGCCTACCAAGCTAAGTTTAAGGCCATGTACGGCACCATTAACCACAATAAGGACTATGGCAGCATCATTAATACACGTCAGTTTGACCGCTTGATGACAGTGCTCGAAGACGCTAAAGCAAAAGGTGCCCGTGTTATTTCAGCAACTGACGAAGCCATAGATAGCCAACATCGTAAACTCGCAACTCAGTTGATAACTCACACCAGTGAAGACATGCTATTGATGCAAGAGGAAATTTTTGGTCCATTACTGCCGATCATTGGCTACGACTCCTTAGATGAAGCGATTCAGTACATCAACCACAGAGCCAGACCCTTAGCGCTTTATGTGATGAGTTTCGATGAGCCAACTCAGCAAAAGATCCTCCAGCAGACCCATTCTGGCGGTGTTTGTATCAATGAAACCGTGTTTCATGTCGCCGCCGACGATGCGCCCTTTGGCGGAATAGGCCCGTCGGGCATGGGGCATTACCATGGCAAGGAAGGCTTTTTGACCTTCAGCCACGCTAAAACGGTACTCAGCCGTGGCCGATTCAACACAGGCAAATTTGTTCACCCGCCCTACGGCACTTTTATTCAGCGCATCTTAATGAAGCTATTTTTGCGCTAGTCATTGGGGGATAAATCTTGAATAAACCATCAACAACACAACCCATTAAAACCATGACAGATAAACGCCAAGCTATTCTCGATACTGCCTTAGCGCTCTTTGTCAGCCAAGGATTTCATGGCACGTCTACCGCCTCAATTGCAAAACAAGCAGGCGTAGCAACGGGCACCTTGTTCCATCACTTTCCTTCTAAGGAAGCCTTGATGGAATCTTTGTTTCTTACCATAAAACAAGAATTTGCCGATGCCTTACTATTAAACACCCATAAGGCCAGCGATCTTAAACACAATGCCCTACAACTATGGCAAAGTGCGATAGATTGGTCGCTGGATAACCCTGTCAAACAACTGTTTTTTCAGCAATATTCACTGTCACCCATGATTGCAGCTAAGGTGCGCGATCAAGCGATGAATAGCATCTTAGGCTTTATTAGCGAACTCATTAAGCAGGGACAAATGATAGGGCTAATCGCCCATTATCCAGTGGAGTTGATGCTAGAAAACTGCCACGGCCAATATCTAGCAGCAACCCGATTCTTTATCGATAACCCGCACTTGGGGACAGATAAAACATACCGCGATGCCAGTTTTGAACTGTTTTGGAAGGCCATGCAAGCGGACTAAAATAGCCAAATATCAACTGACTGCTGCAATAACTGCAATAAAAAACCGAGTCAGCTTAACTGGCTCGGTTTTCTTTTTTGCTATCGCGACTAAGTGCTAAAGCAGAAGCCTACTTTGCTCTAGCATCTAATACCGGCTTTCAGGCACCTAGCCCTGACTCAACTCCTGGGCTTTTTCTGCTGGCTGCGCCACTTGAGTTGGGCTCCAGTAACCTTGTTTGATACCCTTATCAATCAGCTCAGCGACCGCCAATTCAATGGCTTGTAATACGCAAAATTGCACTGGCTCATTGGTAGTAAAACCGACTTCAGCCTCGGCTAATCGATTTAAACTCGTGTAACGGAACAAACCCGCACGCATTTCTTGGGACAAGACTCGTTTGCTGGTTGAGACCGACATCATGACTTTACCTGTGTGTACATCCACGGCGCGTAGATAAATGGTCACCAGATCTTCACGGTACATTTCAGAGGCGCCAATGCCGTAGTATTCGACACCGCTACCACCTGTGCTAGTGTTGGTCTCATAACTAATCACCCCGCCTTCGAGTAACAATCTGGCGGTGGATAATACAGGCACTTCATCGCCCTTAGTACCGCTCTGTTTGTTGCTGATCTTACGCTCGGTAAGCAAATTTTGTAGCCCTTCACGCTCAACGGGTGTAAACCATTTAGAGTCGAGCAAAGTCTGCATCAACATCGATGTTGCACCCTGAGTAACCGCGGTCGAAAACGAACTCACGTTAGCCTGCGGCTTATATTGGCCAGTTTGATCGCGAAAGGAATACACGGCCACAGGGATAGGAAACTTAGGTCCTGGTTGAGTTTGCAGCCCACGCATCACCTCACTCAAGGGGTTCACCTCGGCAGCCGTGATATTTAAATCGGGTTTGGAGATCAGGCTACAGGCCGACACACTTAGCAGTAATAAACTCACTAACACTAGACGGGCCATTAGTTGCCACCTTTATATACTGGCATTTCAATCACAGTGATTTCACCGGTTGCAATATTAGTGATAGTTAACATAACTCCATCCCCTACAGTAGCAACTTGGATACGAAAATCCCCAGTGTTGTATTCACCATCTTTAACTTCGCCATCGGCCACGCCTCGAGTGATCGAGTTGATGACGTTACGCTCTAGGGATTCTTTAAAACGGGTGACAAAGTCCTTCTCGGTCGAGGTAGATTTATTGTCATTCTGGGCTTGGGCTTTATTTAATAGAAAAACCCCATTTTGTGGATTGCCGCCAAAACTGGGATTCACTGGCGTATAAATCAATTCAGTGGCTTGGCCACTGCTTGCCACACATAGCGTGACAAGAGCAAGTAACGTCCTGTATGTCATTATTATTATCCTAAAAGTCGTCCGATGTTCCTGAAAAATCACCTGTTATTGCATTGGCTCTGACTTGCGCTAAATAATCAATCGTAAGCAAAATCGCCAGCTCTGCGCTCTCTTTAATCGGATTTGCACGACGACCAAAATGGGTGGTGTAAATCCGAGTCCCGTTTACCTCTAAGGTTAAAACGGTTCCAGCCTGTGGAAACACTGTCTCATACAGAGTGACGTTAAAGCCTTGGGTAAAGGGCAGTTCGCGCCAATAGCTTGAGTAGTAAAAGCCAAAGTCCTTACCAAACCGAGTCAAAGTTCTATCTATTACTAAGCCACTAATTTCAATGTCGTTATCGGCAATAGTGATAGGGGAAGCCAGCAGCAGGAATGGACATAAAACGTAAGTAAGCAGACGCTGTTTTAACTGTTTCACTTATCCCTCCTTAACCTTTTTAATCGAACCTTAAAAACCGCACTAACCTCTGTTAGAACAAGGTGAGTTTTAACGCAAATTTTCGATAAAACAGGTTAACAGGGTTAAAGATCTCCCGTCATTACGCTGAGGGGCAAATTAGCCCGAAGAGCTAAGGTAAAAATGCAAAAATAGCCCATTTGGCTAATACGCCAAGAGGCTGTTGAGGATAGGAGTTATGCATTAAACAAGCGGATAAGATAAGCAATAAAAATGCGACTTAAGAGTCGCATTACGGTGTTAATTCAAAACGCGAGCATTATTGTGGCAACCATAGTCGAACCAACAGGCCACCGTCACTGCGATTATGCATGCTAATACTGCCATCGTGAGCTTCGATAATTTCACGGCACAAAGGTAAACCTAAGCCTGTACCCGATTGTTTTGTTGAGTAAAACGGCAGTAGCGCCTGTTCTAATACTTCACCAGACATACCTGCGCCGCGATCCTCAATCACAATACTAAAACCTCCACCATCCACTAAGGTTTGATACCGAATCGATAGAGTGACATCCTCGGGGTTTGAGCCAGATTCATGGGCGTTTTTAAGTAAATTGAGGAGCACTTGCTCCATCTGTCCTTGATCGAAAAAACCATCAACCTCAGGTAACTCATGAATGAGTTTAAAGGGATAATGCTGAGTTAACTGGGCAGTAAATTGCCCCCAATTCACCTGACGCCGTTGCGGGAGCGGCAACTTAGCAAAACGGGCATAGTTGAAGATAAACTGGCTTAGATGACTGGTACGATTCTCGATAGTATCGAAAATCAAAGTTAACTTCGGATTATCAATATCTTTGGTGAGCAGTCGGCCGGAGTTCACCATAGAGGCGATGGGCGCGACTGAGTTATTGAGTTCATGGCTAATAATGCGGATCACTTTTTTCCATACTGCCACCTCTTGACGATTGAGCTCGCGGGTCATCTGCTTGAGCAAAATCAAGTTATGCTGTTGGTTATTCAATAAAAATTGGCCGCGACTTAAATACCAAGTTTCCACATCATCTTCACCCATGGCGAAGAGTCCGTTCTTTTCATGTTTAAGCGCTAAGGCCAATACTTCGGGCAAATCCACCAGCAATTCATCTAAGCTCAAGCCTTCCATTCTGCCCTTTTTATGGAATAGGTGACGCGCCGCATCATTGGCGTAAATGAGCCGCTGATGATCGTCCAGTAACAACATCACATTGGGAGAACTTTGAATCACCTTATCCAGTAATAACTCCCGCTGGTAAATGTACTGCCTTTCTTGGCGCAATTTTGCCGCCGAATGGTTAAATAACTGCGCTAAGGTTTTGAGCTGACCTTCGCCATGTTCAGGAATACTCACACTAAAGTCATTATCACTAAAATTTAGCAAGCCGACTTCAAGGGAATCTAAACTGCGGCCGAGATGTCGAGTCAACCAAGCAATACCTAAACCACAGACAGTACAAGCGAGAAACAACACGAACAAACCTTCACCTAAGGTCAAACTCGATACACGCTCTCCCTTAGCTATCTCAGCAGATATCGCAGGAGATACAGGTGCTTTGGGCGGTAAAATGGATAGCGGTTCTACACGTAAAGGCTCAACCACATGAGGAATAGAATTAAACAGCCCTTCTTTAAGTTGTTCTAACTTGAAGAGTTTTATTTGTAACTGCTCTTGTTTAAGTTGTTCAAGCTTTTGCAGCTCGGCTTTAATCTGCTCGGCCCTCTGGTGCGCTTGCATCGCCGCAGCCTCCTGCAATTGCTCACTATTGTTAAGGGCGAGTTCGATGGAGGCGACCGTTTTCTCAAGCTCCGCAAAATCGAGTTGCACATTAACATCAGGGATTTCAATCGTGTTAGACGTGGCAACAGACGAAGCATCGGGTGAAATATACTTCACCAAAGCAAAACTCAGCAAGACGCCAAAGGCGCAGCAAGCCATTGAAAAAATGATAAGTTTAGTTCGAATTAACACTCTGATTCCTTAATCGATAGCCTTTACCCTAGCATCTGCACTTAGCCTATGACTTATCTAAACCAAACTTGTCCATCCGCCGATACAGCGCTTGGCGACTGAGTCCAAGCGCTTTTGCTACCCGAGCAATTACGCCATGATACTGTTTTAACGCCGCTTCGATATCTTCTCGACTCACGTCTATCGCCTCATTGGCATCCGACACTTGGGCACGAACAGACTCATGATAAAATGCGGTATTTACGGGGATGGAAGCCGGCAAATAAACAGGCTGAGGATCAAACTGTCTCAAGCCAGATAGCCGCGACTCAGATACAGCCGAAACACTGGAAGCAGATTTTATAACACTCGCAACAGGTGCCAAACCAAAGTCAGCTTCCGTCAACACATGGCTTTGCGCCAACAATACCGCTCGCTTACAGGCATTTTCAAGCTCGCGCACATTTCCCGGCCAGCGGTGCTGTAATAACGCCTGCAACGCAGGTTTACTCAAGCTAAAATCGCTGCCAATAAAATGCTGCACTAAAGGTAAAATGTCATCGGTGCGTTGATTCAGCGGTGGCAATGCCAGTTCAATCACGTTTAAGCGGTAAAACAAATCCTCACGGAATCGCCCTTCGGCGATATCTTGGGCCAGATCCGCATTGGTCGCACTGATCACCCGCACTTTTACTTTCTGGGTTTTATGGCTTCCTAAGCGTTCAAATTCGCCAGTTTGTAGCACCCGCAATAATTTCACTTGCCCAGATAACGGCAAATTACCAATTTCATCTAAAAACAGCGTGCCGCCGTCAGCCGCTTCGAAACGGCCAATACGTGCTTTAGTCGCGCCAGTAAAAGCGCCCGCCTCGGCACCAAACAGCTCAGCCTCTAATAAATCCATCGGCAAAGCACCGACATTAACCTTAATGAAAGGTTTGTTTTTTAAGGGGGAATTGGCGTGGAGAATATCGGCGAGTTTGTCTTTTCCCGCGCCATTGGGGCCAGTGATCAAGACCGACACATCGGAGCGTGCCAGTTGCAAGGCTAAATCAATGCAACGCTGCATAGCACCGCTGCCAAAGACAATACCGCAGAGATCCGCATCGGCGATCGCCACTTGGCGTTGATGATTCACCCGCTCCAAGCGGTGGTTAGCACGGGAGAGTTTATAAAGCGCAATCAGATTAGTGATGCTATTGAGTAGCTTAGCGTCATCCCAAGGTTTGCCCATATAATCGGCAGCGCCCGCTTTGACTAATTCAACTGCGGTTTCGAGTTGGGTCCACGCCGTCATCAAAATAATCGGCAAATCCCCTTGGCGTTCGCGCAGGGCGTAAAACAGCTGCCGACCTTCCTCACCCGAGGTGGTATCTCGGGTAAAGTTCATATCTTGGATCACTAAATCCACATCTTGCGTCGTCAATAACCCAAGGGCATCCTCTGGACTGTGGCAAATCAGCACCCGATAATCATTGAGTTCTAGCATCAAACCTAGGGCTTGGCAGATGGCATGATTGTCATCGACGATAAGGATAGTATCCATAAGTGTGAGTGTTGTCCTAAGTGAAACTGTTAACCGTAAAGTAACAAAAAGTGCAATAACATCCTATTGTTATCGCACTTTTGTCGCGCTTTTATCGTACCTTGAGTAACATCAAATATTCCGCTATACGCTGCGAGTTGCGGTTGCTGGCGAAATATTTGCCGCCTTACGCGCCGGTAAGTAAACCGCTAACGTGGTGACAATAAACAAACCTGCCACAGTAATTAGTGGGTAGCTTAAGTCCAACATAGGCAAGCTATAGATTTTCATTAACTGTTGGCCTAACTGTATCGCTAACAAGCCGCCCAGCACGCCTCCCGCTAAGCAAATCAAATAGTTCTCCACAAGGAAGTAACTGATAATATCGCGCTTTTTAGCACCCAATGCGCGGCGGGTACCTATCTGCTTAGTGCGGCGCTGGATATTAAACATCACCATGCCCGTTAAACCGAGCGAGGTGATAAGCAGCAGCAACACCACCATCATAGTTAGCACAGTAATCATCAATTTATGATCGCGATATGAACTATCTTTTAAGGCCTCGATTGACTTAAAGCCATCGAGCACGCGGTTTGGATTCTCGGCCAGCAGCGCTTTTTTTATCGCGTCTTTAAGCTCGGCGTGAAACTCAGGTTTGGCCCGTACCATGTAAGAACTGCTGCCATAATCCACATTTTGAATCACGCTGTTTTCAAGGCTAGAACTGTCAATCCACGCGCCTTGCAGTTTTTCGACTACGCCAATCACAGTGATCTGTGCATCCTTGCCCTCGTACAATACTTTGCCAAGTGCGGATTCATCAGGCCAAATGGCTTTGGCTAACACACTGGAGATGATCGCTAATCGGCTTGGGCTATCGAGGTTATCCTTAAGTTCATGGGGGTAAAAGTTACGTCCCTCAATCAGCTTAATGCCTAAGGTCTCAATGGTGTGATCTGTCCCTAAATACATGGCAAATTGCGGTGTCGATTTAGCGCTATCTGGGTCGGGGCCCAGATTTAACGTGCTCGACCAGCCGCCACCGCTTAACGGCAACATATTGGTTGAGGTCGCATCAATCACATTGGGTAGCCCCCGCAAAATTTGCTGATCAATTTTGTTTTGCGCGGTTTTATCAATCAATGGATCAAAGTTGAACAAGCTAAAGGTCAAGACTTCTGACTCTTTAATCCCCGAATCACGCTGCATCAGAGCTAAACGCTCTTGAATAATAAAGCTCGCATTCGCCACAATCGCCACAGACAAGATAATCTGAATAAGCAGTAAGACTGGACCGCTTTTACTGCGCAATAAACTGCTGAGAATAGGTTTAATATGCAACATAATGAGTCCCTTACTGGCTTTTAAGATAAACGCTAGGTTTAGTACGACACACTACCCATGCGGGATACAAGCCAGCCAACAAGGCTGTGCCTACCGCAATACCTGGGGTGATAATCCACATACTCGCCGATAAATGGGTTAAGCCCTTCGCGACCTCAAACTGGGCCGATAACCCATAAAGCGAAGCGTAGGCCCAAGCGAGTCCAAGCAAACCACCGAATAAGCCAATCATGCCCACTTCAACCATATATTGAGCGAAGATTTGACCACGGCTAGCACCAATAGCGCGGCGCACTCCCACCTCGGGAGCTCGCTTGAGGAACTTTGTCAGCATTAAACCTAATATATTGACTAAACAAACACTTAAAAACAGCACACTCAAGCCAACCAAGATTTTATTGTCTTCGGGCACCACATGATTGTATTCAAGCCAAGTTGCCACATCGGATACTTTGACTGAGTCAGCGGCAGATTTATTATCCGTAAAACGGCCTAGGGCTTTTTGCTCCGCCACATAATTGCTGAGCCAAGAACGGTAACTGGCTACTGCGTCTTTATTTGGTAACTCAACCCAATACAGCAGCCACACTTTTTCAGAGTTAAGGCGATCACTGTAACTATTCATCGTCTCAAACTTCCAACCTGACGTGTTACCCCATATATCAAACTCTTCGATAGGCGTCAGCGAAAACGGCACAAAAATTTGTTCCGTGTCGTTAAAGGCACCGTTAGTGGGATCATAATATTTAGGCTTAGGATCCCAAGCATCAATCACCCCAACCACTTGATAAGGTTTACGATTAAGATAGATAACTTTGCCAACACTGTTTTGACCCGCAAACAACTTTTGATTGAGTTTATCGTTAATCACCACTTGATAAGCAGGTTCAGTGTCGACGGATTTATCCCACGCATTACCGTACAAAAATGGCACGTCAAACAGCTTAAAAAAGTCACTGTCCGTCACCCGAATGCTTTCTAAAATAGGCGCAAAATTGGCATCCTCCGTTTGCACTGCCATCCCAGTGCGAAACATCGCAGCTTGGCGTTTAGGTAAGGTATTGTTGCGCAGATTCATCGCGTCTTGGTAAGTCACTAACGAGTTTAACTCATCCCAAGAATCAGGACCTTGGCTCCAAAGCTGTACCGCATTTAACTCATCAGAGCGTTCACCCGCAGGATTAAATGACATCATTTTGTACACGTTTAACGTAGTAATCGTGATACCAATACCAATCGAAATCGCCAACACCATCAACAGCGACAGCACTGGGGTTTTCTTAATGCTGCGCCAAGCTAAATCAACATAATAAAAGAACATAATGCATATCCTTAACGGTCGGCGTTGGCGACAAGTTTGTCGATATCAGTCGCAGCGGTGATGTCACTGACATGTCGATGACCTTGATGATACATAGTAAAGTCACACACTTGACCATCAACAATTTGAATGTTGCGTTGGGCGCGGCGAGCGAGTTCAGGATCGTGCGTCACCATGATAATGGTCGTGCCCGCTTGATTGATATTTTCGAGTAATTCCATCACTTGACGTGCCATTAGGCTGTCGAGGTTTCCCGTAGGTTCGTCGGCGAGTAGGAAGCGTGGCTCCCCCGCCAAAGCACGAGCAATCGCCACCCTTTGTTGTTGTCCACCCGACAACTGAGTAGGTAAATGTTTGAGCCGTGAAGCTAAGCCCACTTGCTCTAATGCCTCTTGTACACGACGTTGACGCTCCTTGGCATTAAAACCACGATAGCGCAGCGGCACTTCAATATTCTCAGCTAAGTTAAGATCGGGAATTAAGTTAAAACCTTGGAAAATAAAGCCAATTTTTTCATTCCGGATAGTGGCGCTCTTGTTATCGCTCAAGTTAGACACGTTAATCCCATCGAGAAAATAGTCACCGTGGGTAAAACCTTCGAGTAAACCTGCAATATTTAAAAAGGTAGTTTTACCCGAGCCAGAAGGACCTGTGACAGCGACAAATTCGCCTTCGTTCACCTCGAGGTTAAAATCGCGCAGGGCGTGAGTTTCTACTAAATCCGTTTTAAAAACCTTGCTCACATTCTTCATTGATAACATGTTAATTTCCTTTAAATAATCAAATCTATTTTTGCGCCTAGACTCTGCGTCTACACCTTAGGCATCGACTCATGTACGACCGTAATCAGCACACCTTTATCAGCCAAAGAATGGCTCAACGACACACTCTAAAAACCACATAAAAGCGCCCAGCATAAGGTTGGCAGTTTCGGTAGAAACCTCACCCACTTGGCGAAACTCATCCAAAGGATTGCTCCATTCCAACAAATTGAGTCCGAGGAAAAACCAGCTATTGGCCTCACCGATACTTAATTCCACCGCAACCACCAGTAATAATAAGGCTAGTACTCCAAACATTTTGGATGACATCAACACGCTGATATCAAATTGTTTATCACGCATATCCGGCTCCTATTCTTGTCCATGTCGCAGCAGGTTTCGTCATTCACCTTGATCACTGCGCTGTTAAATTCATCAAATTGGTTGTTTAATAATTTACGAATATCGGTCATCAATGAATCCTGACCTGTTCGGCGTGATTAAAGGGATCAACACTTGAAATGACCCACTCATCTCCGGCTTTGCCACCATCAAGCACTTCGACTTGGCTCAGGCTAGTACTACCGAGCTTAACCTCACGACGACTGGCTAAATCGCCCTCGATTTGATAAGCCACATTACCCCCACCGCTGGTCATAAAGGCGCCGCGTTTTACCATAAGAACATTGGGTCTGTGCTCTAATAACACTCTGGCCGAGATGCGTTGATTCTGGCGCAGTGTTAGGCTGTCGCTTTGGTCAAATTGCACCCTAGCGGTCACTTCACGGTTACGCACTTCAGGGGAAATCGACGATAACTTGCCCATTAACTTAATACTGCCAAAACTCAACTCGACTTCCATGCCTAAACCCAGATCATCCGCATAGGACTCAGGCACGGCTAACTCAGCCTCATAGGCGCTTAAATCCACGACGGTTAAAATCGGTTGGTTAGCGCTAAGACGGGTTTTCTGCTCGGTAATCCAGTTACCGATAATGCCGTTAACAGGTGCAACAATATTCAAGGCATCGACTTGGCGTTCTAATTCACGCACCGCGAGAGTTTGACGCTCAACTTCTAGGGCTTTATTTTTAATTTCAAAGGTTAACGTATCTTTCGTTAACGCAACTTCTTGTTCGGCATGCTTAAACTTCAGCTTGGCTTTGTGTAAATCATCTTTGCCCTTTTCATAATCAATTTGGCCAATAAGCTGACTTTGAATCAGTTCCTCTCCGCGTCGGCTTTCCCTATCCGCCGCTTCAAGATCGACCGTTGCGATATCTAAGGTTTGATAAGCTTGTAATTGATCGCGTCTTGCATCCAACTTAGCGCGCTCTAATGCACTCTCCATACCCGCTAATAGGGACTTGGCTTGCTCTAGCTGATTAGTGAGTCTTGGACTATCGAGTTTGGCGACCACATCGCCCTTATTAACAGTATCGCCAGGATTGCTGAGCAGGGTCACTGTGCCTTCCTCTGTGCTATACAAAATAGGCGCATTGGCCGCCACGATTTTACCTGTGGTCGCCACATCGCGGGTTAACGTTCCAACGAAGAGTTTTGCGGTAGTGATGTCGCTGCGGCTAAGGGATTTGCTCACGCTATCAGTGCCCAAGCTCGCCCAAACTAAGGCGCTGACTAATAAGGCGCAACCGCCAATGATCAGCGGTAACTTAAGACGTTTAGAGGTCGATGGCACAAGTACTGTATCTTGGCCGCTAGTATCTTTAATCATGGCTTTACTCGCTTCCCTGTTGGAATCATCAGTGCCGGAACGTATCAACGGACACTATTGGAAATCTCTACCCTAGAGTTAGCAAAGCCTATGCCAAACAAGTAAAATCATTTACTTTCATAATCTTAATAAAAAATTACAGATAAAAGTGTCCGCGGACACTGGCGCTTTTATTTAAAAGTGTCCGCAGCAGTGAAATGAAAAGTGTCCGATTGAAAAAGCAGTTCCTAGATTCTAGGGTCTAGAATCTAGATTTATTAACCAAAACAGCCGAGTTTCCCTTTACAGTAAAATCCTTGCCACATAAGATCCCGCCACCCTCGCAGCAAAAACGATCAAAAGACCAAACCCTATGACTACAATAACAATCACTCGCCCAGACGACTGGCATATTCACTTAAGAGACGGCGCCCAGCTTAAAGATACAGTGCGCGACATCAGCCGCTATATGGGCCGCGCCATCGTGATGCCAAACTTAGTGCCCCCCGCTATCGATACCGAAACCGCACTGGCCTATTACGATCGCATTAAAGCGCAGGTGCCCGCGGGCTCACAATTCGAACCTTTGATGGTGTTGTATTTAACCGACAAAACCAGCCCAGATGAAATCCGCAAGGCCAAAGCCTCGGGTAAAATTGTCGCCGCTAAACTCTACCCAGCGGGCGCGACGACTAACTCAGATTCCGGCGTAACCGATGTTAAAAACATCTATCCCGTACTCCAAGCCATGCAAGAAGTCGGCATGCTGTTTTTAGTCCACGGTGAAGTCACAGATTCAGCCATTGATATTTTCGACCGCGAGCGTGTCTTTATTGAAAATATCCTCAGTAAAATTGTCGCCGATTTCCCAGAACTTAAAATCGTGCTTGAGCATATCACCACCAAAGATGCAGTCGATTTTGTCACTCAAGCCTCAGACAATGTGGCCGCGACTATCACGGCCCACCATTTGCTGTATAACCGTAACCACATGCTGGCTGGCGGTATTCGTCCGCATTTTTACTGCCTGCCGATTTTAAAACGCAACACCCACCAGCAGGCGTTGTTAGGTGCAGCGGCAAGCGGCAGCAAGAAGTTTTTCCTCGGTACAGATTCAGCGCCACACGCCAAGGATAAGAAAGAAGCGGCCTGTGGCTGCGCGGGCTCCTACACTGCTCATGCCGCCATTGAGCTGTATGCCGAAGCATTTGAGTCGGTCAATGCGCTGGATAAACTCGAAGCGTTCGCAAGCTTTAACGGCCCAGACTTTTACCATCTGCCACGCAATACCGATACCATCACGCTGGTCAAAGAGTCATGGGATGTCCCTGCCACTTACCCGCTTGGCGATACTAACGTAGTGCCAATCCGTGCTGGAGAAGCCATTGATTGGCAAGTTAAATAAGCCTTAAGTCTTTAACATCAAGTCGCCTACGGGCGACTTTTTTATCCGTTCGTTTTGATTTTTAATCCACAATCGGTCAGTATCCAGCGCTTAGAATACGGCCCTTACTTATCACCTTTTAAGAGAAAATCAGTATGCCCACAAGGATGTTATTCTCCGTTTTATCTTCAAGCCTGTTGCTGACCGCCACGCTCTCTTTGCCGACCTTTGCGGCCAATGAACTCACAGGGATCTGGCAGGGACAGTTAGGTAAAAGCAAGGTCAGAATTTGTTTTAATCAATATGGAACAGGCAGTTATTACTATCAACGCTACTTAACGCCGATAAGACTCGAGCAGCAAGATGAACTGTGGAAAGAAGAAGGCAATACAGGAAATTGGCAGTTTGATAGTGTCACGCCACAAAAACTGAGCGGCCATTGGTTTAAAGATACCGCGAGTAAATCATTACCAGTGCAACTTGAGCGAGAAATCAGCCCAGATAAGGTCGAGGATTGTGGTGCCGATGCTTACAATCTACCGCTAGAAACCACGCCAAAACTCAGCCGAGGTAAATGGCAAAACTACGAAAATATTGAGTATCGCCCGCTGACTTTTGGCACAGATGTGGGTATCGAATTTAAAGGCCCACAAACGGGTATCTTGGCAATTAATCAATGGCTTGAACATAAGCTCACCGATGAAGCCCAACTAGCACAAACCTTTGATACTCGCCGCAGAATGCTGGCACAAATGGGCAGTTTTGTGACTGACGAAACCTTTGCCGAACCGATTTTTATTAATCAGCATTGGCTCAGTGTGCGCCTATATCGCTGGGCGGCAGGTTATGGCGCCAATGGTATCAGCCAAGAATTTGTGAGTTTCTCCCTTACCGACGGCAAACCTTTCCACCCATGGCAATGGTTTCTCGCCGATACTCAACCACAAAGCATGCTCGAGGGTATGAGTCATCCTTTACCCCCTGCATTAAGGGACAAATTGTTTGCTGGCAAAGCACCGGACGCAGAATGCCCCACATCAGACGGCTCAGGATATTACCAGCTCACCCTTGAGCCAAAGGGGATCAAATTCTGGGAAACGCCCCGCGGCGATGGCTGTGAAAATGAGTTTGTCCTCAGCCCGCAAGAAACGATGCCCTATGCCACCCAATGGGGACAAACACAACTTAAGCTATTGGAATAGTGTACTTAACTGAGAAAATACTAGAGGGAAAGAAAGCAGTCATGGCGATGATGCCTAACTGCCAGTTCGCCATCCCTGACTCTCGTTCGTAACACTGCTACACAGCACTCACCCTAGCGAAGTTACAGGTATTGATTAGTAGCTTCGCCGGGAGTTGGCATATTTCTGATGCTTAACATGGCCAGTTATTAAGTGGAATTTAAAAGTGTGTCTAGTCCGAATATAAATTAAGCAAGATAGACGATAGATGAATCAATCTTGCAGAATCACAAAGGTCAGCTACATTTGAGCCTAAAATACAAAATGCTCAATGAGTTACATTGAGCATTTTAGCTAAAATAAATGGCAGCCTATATCAGAAGTAATCAGACCTTCTACCACATTTAAATACTAGGCACAGCTACAGCATTCGCGGCACGTGTCTCACGTTTGTTTACCATCGAAATAAACACTAAGCCAAGCACAGGGACAATCACTGCTGCATAAGGGATCATGCCTGCGCCCATCTGGCTATCCAGCACCATCCCCCCTAAAAATCCACCGAACGCATTAGCTAGGTTAAAGGCTGAAATATTAGCGGTTGCTGCCAACTCTTGGCCTTCACCACCGTGATTCATTACCCGTAACTGCATCGCAGGAACATTAGCAAACGAAGCGATACCAAAGACAAAAACGGCAATCACAAACATCACTTTGCTGTCCAGCGCGAAACCAACCAGTAGCAGCGACACTATCATGGCTATCGCCCAAAACATCGACGATTTCTGCAGGTTTTTATCCGATGAACGCCCACCTAAAGTGTTACCCAATATCAAACCTAAGCCGACGATAACTAAAATCCACGTTACTGCATGTTCACTAAAACCCGTAATGTGCATCGCAATTGGCGCAATATAACCGTAAACAGTCATAAAACCGGACCAAGCAAACACTGTGATAGCAAGACTAATCAACAACATAGGGTTTTTAAACGCTCGCAGCTGAGCCGAAACATTTTTAGCTTCACCATGGCCGGTCGCATTAATAAACTTGAAGATAGACGCGATTGAGATAACGCCCAATATCGCGACTGTGATAAAGGTGGTTTGCCAACCAAATTGCAAGCCAATCCAAGTGCCACCTGGTACACCCAATACGTTAGCTAAGGTTAAACCCGCAAACATCTGACCCACAGCACGTCCGGCCATTTTTTCAGATACCAAACTGGTCGCCACTACGGCACCTATGCCATAAAATGGGCCTTGAACTAAGCCAGTAATCACTCGGCTAATCATCAGCAAGGTGTAATTGGGGGCAAATGCCGACAGCAAATTACCCAAGATAAACAGCACCATTAAGCTGGTCAGTACGGTTTTTTTATTGAACCGCGCCAAGTAAATCGTGAGGATAGGACCACCAAACACAATTGCCAATGCATAGGCGCTGATCAAATACCCTGCCTGACCTTCACTAATAGACAAAGACGTGGCAATTTGTGGCAGGATACCAGCAATCACAAACTCTGCAGTGCCAATTGCAAACGCTGCTAGCGTTAGTATCCACACTTGTAACGGCATTTTTTCCTTGTTCATTGTAATCTCGCTTATTTTAAATTTTGTGTAGGGAACATACCGGCGATGTGTTATCAGCTCGGTGCAATCATGGGTAAAAGCACTATTTATTCAGCGCATTAGTTAATCAGCGCGCCACCATCAACATCGATAATGGCGCCAGTCATAAAGCTGTTGTTAATGGCAAGGTAATAGGCCATAGCGATATCACTCGGCTCACCCACTTTTGCCACAGGCAATGTGGTTTTGGCTTGTTCGTACATCGCCGTTTGCGCTGGCATTGACCCGGTTCTTGTTAATCCAGGGCTAACGGCGTTGACTCTAATGGGGGCAAGCTCTTTAGCGAGCACCTTAGTAAAGGCTTCTAAGGCGGCGTTCATTGTGCTTTTAACATAGGTATTAGCGACCACTTTTCGTGACAGCATCCCAGTGGTTAGTGTGATAGAACCACCTTGTTTAATGTAACGAACCGCCTGTTTTGTAGCATTGATTGAACCCCAAAACTTAGTGTCAAAAGCCGCTTTAGCTTGTTGAATATCGACATCAACGACCTTGCCAGCTGGCGCAGAAGAACCCGCGGTGATCACTAAGTGATCGAACGCACCAATGGATTCAAAAAATCGATTTACCGATTGTTCGTCCGCCACATCTACGCCTGTTTGACGACTGGCGACATGGACAATCTGGTTGTCTGCCGTTAGCTGCCTAGCAAGCGCAGCCCCTATTCCTGATGTTCCGCCGATGATGACAACCACAGCTTTATCGCTATTGCTCTGATTGCTAATCTGATTACTGATATGGCTGCTCATGTGACTACTCTCTGTACTGCTGATTGGTTAGTAGAGCCAGTATATTCATTCGACATATTTTGATAATTGATTAATATATGAATTCATTATTCAGCCCAGACAAACAATAGAAGTGAAAATGGATAAATTTTCAGATATGGCGCTGTTTATCAGCATAGTGAAACATCAAGGGTTGGCAGCGGCGGGTCGCGAGCTCGGACTTTCTCCAGCAACCGTCACGGCGCGCTTACAAGCACTTGAAGAACGCTACGGGGTTAAGCTGCTCAATCGAAGTACTCGACATCTGTCACTCACAGACTCTGGGGCCCTGTATCACCAAGCATGCTTGGGGATTATCGAAAATGTAAAAGAAACCGAAAATTTGCTGCAGAATGGGGTAAAAGAGGTCAAAGGCACCTTAAAAATTGCTGCGCCAAAAGATATAGGCAAACAATATATACTGCCGATTTTGTCCGCCTTCACCGACCGCTACCCCGATATCGTTCCCTATCTGTATCTCAATGATAATTTGTCTAATATTGCCGAATCGGGCATAGATGTCGTTATTCGCTACGGTGATTTAACTGACAGCAATCTGATTTTAAGGCGGCTCGCACCAAGTCGACGGGTGCTGTGCGCATCCCCGGAATACCTTGCGCGTAAAGGCACTCCCGTTAAACCGCAAGACCTCAGCCATCATGATTGCCTCGCTATGCTGCGCAGTAATGAAGAGCTCAAAACTTGGCACTTTCAAGACCAAGAAGGCCGCAACTCAGTCACTGTCACCCCAAAACGGTTTTCTGATGATGGCGAAGTGATCCGTTGCTGGGCATTAGAAGGCGCGGGGATCGCGTTAAAATCACTGCTCGATGTGCAAAATGACATTAATCAGCAACGCTTAGTGACAGTTTTAAATGGCTACATGAAAAACTTTAATAGCTCGACCACAGTCTCAAGTGCCGACCTCAACGTGGTATACATCAGCCGCCAATATCAGCCCAAACGACTGCGATTATTCTTAGATTTTCTGTTCGAACAATTTGAAAAGCAGCTGGAGCATTAATCGCTAAACATGGAGCAAACGGGGGCAACTGCATCAACCAATAGACGCAAAGTATTTTATCGATGTGATCAACTGTATTTTAACGCATCACCTCGCAAGGATTGCGTGTAAACAGCGCATGGCTTATGCCCCGCAATGTAAACAGCAATAGCGGTAAGGTCATTACGGCTAAACCCGGCATAGAATTAAATGTACTTTTGCCCAATAGAAAATTGCTAAGCACCCTCTACAATTAACCATCAGCTCACACTGCAAACTAGCAATGAGCGATTAACAACTTGATACTAACGAGGGAACTCATGAACACTAAAATCATCATCACAGCAAGCATTGCACTATTAATATCGGCAAATAGCTACGCCATTAACGACGAATATCGCAAGTTACTCGAGCGCTCTGGCTGCACCCAAATGTCAGAAGCCCAAGGCTGCGATATCCACAAAACCAAAGAGGAAAATGCTAAGGCAAGCGCCATGTCCCAAACCGCAGATGACGCTAAGGTAATCATTCCCAATGCCCGACAATGGCTTGCAACCGCCAGCTCAGGCGCGACGGTTGCCAACATTCAAATCGATGATAAAAATCAGGTTTGGGTTAATGGTAAACACGTAAAATCGAGCCATAGTGATGGCGCAATCAAATTCAAACAAGGCATGGTGGAGTTCACCATTTACCCTGATGCAAGCATGAATAAAGACAGCTCGTGGATTGATACCGATGCAGGAACTCAAGGCTCAATTACCGCGAAGTAACATTCAGTAGATGTCTGACAACGATGTGCTGAGCCATCGTTGTTGGGCAAACGCATTAGTGAGATTAAAGATTATCTCTTTGAAGTGATGGTGTTTGAGATTAATGATGAGTTGATTCAAGCCATATGGAGTTTTGCAACCAATTGATTGGTTTTTTTTATAATTTTAAAAAAAGTCAAAGTCGTGTGAGCTTGACCTCTGATGTTAAATCAAGAGCCAACCAAGAGGGAATTAACAGCAACTCCCTCTTTAAGAGAGTGATTAGTTCTTTATTTTGTATGCATAAAATTAATCACTTACATTCCAGTGACACGCCATCAACTCATCCCTGAGGGCTCGACGACGGCATCCATGCCGCCAACGGCCACTTACATGCAAGTGCTTAATTTCGTCAACACTTGAGTAGTCTGTAGCTAAATGACTCATATCTCCGTAAACACCTTAGTAACCAGTCTCATACTCCAATAAAAATCACCTAACGGCTCAGAATGTGCCCCCGAGCCTACGCCATCATCCATGATGTCGCCACGTAATTTTTATCAATATATTTCAACAACTTCGTAGAGAATAGCGTATTCCTGTAGTGCAAGGTGATTACAACTCATCTTAATAATCAAAAGGAGTTGCACCAGAACCGTCTTTTTGCAAAGCTAGGTTGTCGAGTTCTATGAGTAAATTCATAGTCTTTCTTATTAAATAGCCAAGTTTAATATACCACTACAAATGGAGTTGCAAATTGCCGAACTCGGATACAGAAAACCAGCAAGTAATATCGTGTGTGGCTGATGCCATTAAATTAGCAAAGACAGAAACTTCAAATAACTCTAAGAAATGGTGGTTTAGGGGACAATCTAACGCCCGCCACAATCTTGTACCTAGTTTATTTAGGCCAATAGACGGAAAATACTATGATGAGAACATGCTCATCGATGAGTTTGTAAGGATGCATCCAGAAGCAAGAGAACGTCATACCGATGTTTTAGAGCTTCTTACTTATGCCCAACACTATGGCTTACCGACAAGACTTCTCGATTGGACGGAAAATGTATTAGTTGCTCTTTATTTTGCGTGCTCAACAGAAAATAACCTTGATGGTAAACTCTTTTTTTTACCCGATTTTGTAGACGATATATTTGATTTCGATTATTACAACTTTGATTTTGGTAAAATATTTCTCACCAAATTAATAGAATATAATGATGCAGATGACTTTGATAATATTTTTAAACAGGTCGCATCTTCCATCCGCGAAGATCATCTTGAATTCTTAAATAACCAGATTCTCTTTAATGGATTACGTTTTGATGATTTTTTAGAATTAGAAAAGAAATATCATGGCCAGCTATCTGACAAAGGGGTTGATTTGATTTGTAAAGCAATCAATGGAGGAGCCCATGAACAGATAAAACATGCTGGATTCATGTACACACCAAAACGCCTTAACAAACGATTAGTCACACAACAAGGTTGCTTTACCTGCCATACAGGTAAAATATTGTATAACCAACAATATGTTAAAGTTAACGATGAATTTGATAAATTTTCACATTCCTTCATTATCCCAGCTAAGTTCAAGGAAGATATATTAAATGAACTTAAATATTGCGGAATATACGAAGCAACTTTATTTCCTGAACTTGAATATCAAACGAAACATATTAAAAGCTATTCACTGTTTGAACAAAGGTGGTAATTCTAGCTAAATAACACTTTACAACGTTCTAAATTAAGAAACTGAACTTATAGAGCTTTTATGCCTTAATAATGTACCAATAACACCAGAGTCTGAGGAATACACTATCCCCTCGGAGTTGCCGCTGGGCGAATAGGCAAATTGCGTGAGTCCAGCCATGGATGGCTGGCTAGCTTTCGCAGGTGCAGGGACGCATCCTTCGAAAGCGATAGCAAATTTGGCAATGAGCACAAGGGGCTTTCAACTCCGTTAGGGGCGTCATGGAGCATCCAAGGAGGATAGGACGAGCAGTCCTCCTTGGTCGGGTGTGGGGTGAAGCCCCACGACTTTGATTTCTATTTTAGAAATACATCAAATCAACTATCAGACATACACAGGAATTAACCAAATTAGGCACTATCATGGAAGTGACCGTCCGTGGCATGTTCGCTTATTCACATCCATGTGATCGCGACATTAGTATGTCCTATACAGCAGATGCCGCCATCGAGCCCTCATGGACGGACTATTTTAAAACCAAAGTCGGCGTGTCACTGGAATGATAGTGCTTAATGGATATACGGAATAAAGCTCCAGCAATATTTACAAACGCACGAAGGATTAAGTTGGCATCCCAACTAAACTGCGGACAAAACTGAGTATTCATAATCTCACCCTGCGGTAGATTGCATTAACTCACCAAAAGATTTTTTGTTTACGAAAAAGTCTTAACCAAACATATCCTCATTGATCAAAATAGGCTGAAAGAGCAAAATGCGCCTCTTGAAGCTGTATGCCAATTCGACTAACGCTCCTGTGTCTATGGCAAAATTAAATGTGTTGATTATGTGAAGGTAGGTGCAATGGATAGCTCAATATTAGTTTTTGATTCAGGTTCAGGTGGACTAACTGTCGCGGCCGAAATAAAAAAGAGAATCCCCAACATACGGCTGAGTTACGTCTCTGACGCTGGCTTTTTCCCTTACGGAAAAAAGCCGCACGATATACTAAAAAAGCGAATTTTAGACGTTATATCCAAAGCAAGCTCACTGACTCAACCCGATATCATCGTTATCGCCTGCAATACTGCGAGTACCATTGCGCTAGACTTACTTCGTGCTGAACTCAATATACCTATTGTCGGCGTTGTCCCTGCGATAAAACCTGCCGCTTCGTTATCAAAATCAAAGGTAGTGATGGTACTTGGCACTCACACCACGGTGAACTCAGCTTATGTGAAGATGCTGATCACGAATTTCGCCACAGAATGTAAGGTTTTAGTAGAAGACTCTGAAGTGCTGGTTCTCGCCTCAGAGCAAAAACTTCTCGGCAATGGGTTTGATCCCGACATTGTAACTCAGGAAATTCAGCGTATTTTTAGCAAACCCGATGCGTTTAATACCGATGTATTAGTGCTGGCTTGTACTCACTTTCCACTTATCAATGCAGAAATCAAAAATGCCCTTCCCCACCAGGTTACCGTCATTGATTCTGGATTAGCCATTGCTAATCGAACGCACTCATTGTTGAAAATCGAACACCAAACGTGTAGCCCGATACTCGATCCAGAAATAACGTTTTACACCACTGGGAATGTAGATTCAGAACAAGCGAAACAAAGCAAAATTGAAGCACTGCTTCAGTGCCCCATTAAATTTAAGCAGCTGTTATTGTAATATTTTTAGCTCATTTTCTTTTAAAACCCGTTTTCAATAAAATCTAAATGATTACCCTAAAAGACACCCGCGAAATAAATGCTATATCGCATCGCTGATTGTTAAATGTTGGATCTTAACAGGCCGCTATTGCGGCCTTTTTTGTATCAGCTACTTCCTGAAGTGCTTGTCTTCGCATAAAATTCGGCCCGTTTACTGGTGCGCATGAGGCGCAAGTTATCGGTGTAAAAGGTGTAGTTAAATGGAACTTTCGATTCGCAGTTTATTCACTGCAGCGGGCATGATGTTGTTATCCTCTTTAACGGTTATTCCTGCGGCAAGCGCTGCGGGCAAAGCCATCCATCCCACTGTCGATTTACCAAATGGCCAATGGCTTAATTTCCACCAAAAAGACAATCAAGTGTGGAGCGAAATGTCCGACGGCGATGCGCCCGGCGTACATCTTGATGATTATGGTGCGGCTGAAATTGTGGCAGTTTTTTACTATGACTTTGATAAGGGTGGCGACAAAGAAGTCGTGGTCATGCTTAAAGATGCTGATGGTCAGCATTTACGGGGTTATGGTTTTGAGGATTCAAAGCTCACTAAGCTACCACGCCTTCAAGTTGTGCTAGATGAAGTCGCCCCGACGTTATCGTCATTTACCGTCAGCGACACCCACAAAGTGTTAAACCAAATTCCGCCGCAGCAATATCGCATGACCTATGATGTTGAGGCGATTGAAGATCCTGCAATTAAAGCGATTATCGATGGATCAACCAAGCTCAAACCAACCTTAATCGGCTATCGCAATGCTAAAGGTTTACCCGCCGATGTGAAAACCGCGGACGAATATAAATTACGTTATCCCCTCACCCGCAAAGATAAAGATGCCCAAGGCCGCGAGCATCAATACAGTTTAGTGACCCACTTTTATCGCAATGATTATCGCGAACAACAGGGCAGTTTTGTGTTGGTGAGCGTTGTCTTTGAAGCCGATGATGTGGACTGGCTAAACAGCGGTGAGGGTGAGATCCCAAAAACGGGCCCAGCTTATGATTATATGAATCTCGGTGGTTCTTGGGCTGGACTTGCGCTTGAAAGTCATTATGCCCAAGGTGTGCTCGATGGCCCCTATATCGCCTACGATAACCGTAATGCCAATATCATGTTGAATGGTCAGTACAAACAAGGCAAAAAAGTCGGTAAATGGATGGAGGCTGACGGCCAAGCAAGCTATTGGGAAGGTGAATATCTTGACGGTAAAAAGCAAGGTAAATGGATTGCACAGTCCATGTTCGATGAGGCAGATAACTACGGTTTTGCCCATTACAATCAAGGAGTGCTCGATGGCCCATATGAAATCTATGAGCCCGAATATGGCGCAGACACAGGAGATAAGCGATTGTCTGAAAAAGGCATTTATCGCAACGGCGTCAAAGACGGTGAATGGCTTGAGAGCAATGGCAATAAAGGTCACTATCAAAACGGCATTAAACAAGGCCCTTGGGTAGATAAAGTCTCGCTTGGCGAATACCGCAACTATGTGGGTAACGGGGCTTACCTTGATGGCAAGCGCACTGGCCCTTGGGTATTTAAAACTGACAAGAAATCACGGATCGAAGTGACTTATCTCAATGGATTACGCGAAGGTGAAGAAAAACTAATCAGCGATGAAAATGTGCTCTTTGCCAATAAGTATTATAAACAGGGCCTGCTCGATGGTCAGAGTATTTGGTACTCAGCACAGGATGTAGTTAGCGGCATTAGGCACTATCGCAAAGGTGAGTACCATGGCATGCAGGCTATTTTTGATCCTAACCACAATCATAGGCTTATGGAGTTAAGTCATTATGAATATGACGAAACCCTGCCAGTCAAACCCTCTCAGGACGAGTGCATTATGCGAGAAAAACCCTATAGCAATGACTGTAAGGATATAGTGAATTCCTCCTATAGAAATACGCCATCAATTAAGCATGGGGAACAATATTATTATGATAGTAAAGGAAAATTATACAAATTTTCTGACTACCATCATGGCAACCTCATCAAAGAATATGAATTCGATGAAGAGGGACATGTCCAAAAGCTGCAAAATAATGAACAGGGGCAAGACAGTCAAATCAGCATCCGCTACAAGAAGGATGGCGGTTATTCACTGTCCAATTACAGCGACAATGAGCAACGTGGCTGGACATATGAAATCGATAACAAGGATCGATTACTGTCCCTGAAGTATTACCATGATGGTAACAAAAAGGGGTTTATCATCCGCTATAACACAGATGGCAGTTATGCGATTACAGAAAGGTAAACATTAATATCGAACATCAGGCACTGCTTCTCCTTTTATCCTAATGGTTAACTCAAGACCTTGAAGACAATTACCAGCAAAAAGGCAAAGTTTAAAATTTGGATATAGGGTAATGCGGATGCCCTTGATTAAATTGACCTATATAAGCCTAATTAAAGTGCGCTTTATTCAGGCTAAGTAAAAATGGTTATTTTACCAATCGCTTAGTTTGTTCTTGTTAATAGATGTAATGGGGCGTCATCACTTAAATAAATATCATCCACCAGATATAGCTTATTGGTGCGGATCATCTGACGAATCGCCTCAACATAGGCGTGCCCACGCTCCGAATATCGGTCTAACGTCCCTGCGAGTGCAGAGCCTGTCACAGCTTGATTAGCTTGTCTTGATTGGGCACGAAAATCTCGCATCTTCTGATAAGCATTATGGGTATTCAAATTCAACAAATACCCTTCTACTGAAGCAAATGGTGTATCGAATCGTGCTAAACCATAATTGCCTAAACCTTGGCGCTTTTGCCTAGGTTCCATACCATTACCCTTGAAATCCCACTGCCCAAATAATGCATTACCTTCACGGGCAAATCGCGATGTGCCCCAACCGCTTTCTTTTGCCGCTTGAGCTAACACTAACGATGGCGGCAGGATATCCACCCTTTTAAGTAGCATTTGTCTTTGGGCTTCTAACAGCGGTTTATCTTCAGTGCTTATTACTTTGTACTTTACCCCTAAGGCTAATAACGCAATATCATCGAGGGGGGCAGACATAATGACCTGTCTTTCTTGTAAAATTTTCTCATTCGCCAATAAGACTAAAGGGGCAATCATTCTAAGAAACACCATTTTCTTTTGCTTCACCGGGAGTTGGCTTGACACTGAACTCCAGCCCTCTCCCACGGCATCAAAGGTCAATCTAGGGACCGATTTATTACCATCACGAAAGCTTTCTGGCGTGTAATTAAGCGAGTCAAACAAGCCCATGAGTTCATCGAGAGAACTGATATTCAGACTCAGTTGTTTAGCCTCTGGATTGTCGAAGGATAACTGCTCAAGCATTTTTGGGGATGAGAAATGTTCAGCAACCGTTGGGTTTGCAACAGCACCTTGATTCGCTTGCACCAAGGAAGTCGTCATCAGTTTTGGCAAACTCTGCATATGATGCAGAGCACTCTGACTGGCAACTAAAGGATTGGAAGCCGTCTGAGACTGAAAACTAAGAGTATCAACTGGCAGCCTATTTGAAATCAGCTTAGTCGCTAGCGTTTCTTGCACATACACCGAAGAGCATAAAACAGACAAAGCAATGAGTGCGAGCATAGCAACGAGAAGCTTAAACTTTATAAACATGGTATCTCTTTAACTGAGGTAAAACGGTAGCAATGGGATTAGCCAATACATCGGGGGCGTAAGGTAACAGTAAAAACCTGACAGTTTGCTTAATAGATATACAAAATGACCTATTACGATCATTTTTTAAGGAGAATAGGACGAGCGCCTTCTTGGCCGCCTCTTGACCCAATGTCAGCAATTAAATCCAACACCTTGATTTATTTAAACTCAATATGAAAATAGCGAGCGTTCACTCGCCAATAGAGCTTGGCGAAATAAAATCAACTTATTCCAGTGCCAGCAAAACGAGGTAATGTCTCTTCAAGATAGGCAACGCAGGTGCGAAGTTTGGCAGACGTTTCTAATCGTGAAGCATAAATTACATGAATTTCAGCGGATTGATGATACTCGGGGAGTACTCTGACTAATCTGCCACTTAAGAAATCTTGCTGTAAATCCCAGATGGAGCGCAACATAATACCGTGGCCTTTAAGGCACCACTGCTTAGCGACTGTGCCATTGTTGGTCATCAAGGAAGCCGCTAAATCAACCGAGGCTATGCCAGCCGTACTTTCCAATCGCCACACTCTATGGTTTTGATCGCGCTCGCGGATCCCTATGCACTTATGCTCGGCTAATGCAGCGAGATTGTTTGGCATACCATGCGTGTCGATATAGGTCGGCGATGCCGCCAATACCCGATAATTACTCGCAAGACGCTTAGCTATCATTTGCGGTGGCAATTCGCCACCGACACGGATCTCCAGATCAAAACCTTCAGAGACCAGATCGACCGGGCGGTCGAGCAACTCTAAATCAACTTCTAATTCGGGATAGTGGAACACGAGGTCTGAAATAATCGGCGCAATACAGTGGCTGCCAAATCCTGTGCTAGTTGCGATACGTAATCGCCCCCGTGGCACTTGCTGCTCTAAGCTAATTTCAAGGCTCATTTGCTCCATGGTATCGAGCAAACGTTCGGACCATTCCAAGGCAATCTTGCCCTCTAAGGTGAGGCTGACACTTCTGGCAGAACGCAGAAACAAGCGCACTCCGAGCGCTTTTTCTAATAGGCCAATGCGTTTACTCACATACGCTGGAGAAAAAGATAATTGCTCCGCAGCGGCTGTAAATCCCCCGCTTGTTGCGGCGATAACAAAGACCCGTAAATCTTCAAGTGGCGGCAGTTGACTCACGATTCGTAATCCTTAACAAAACATTTAGCCTATTCATACACGATACGAATATGGAATAACATACAAAAAACGCAGAATCCCCTATTGGAGTCGAAGATGTCTAAGGTAAAAATCGCCGTAATTGCCGGAGATGGCATAGGTACAGAAGTGATCCCCGAAGGGATACGCACACTCGAAGCCGCAGGAAAAATCTTAGGTGTGACATTTGAGTGGACCTACTTCGACTGGTCCTGTGAAACCTACCATAAAACCGGTCGCATGATGCCAGAGGATGGACTTAAGCAACTAAAATCCTTTGATGCCATCTACTTAGGCGCTGTTGGATTTCCAGGAGTTCCCGACCATATTTCACTCTGGGGATTGCTACTACCGATCCGCAGAGCCTTTGAGCAATACGTGAACCTTAGGCCTATTCGGTTATTTGAAGGCGTGCCCTGCCCACTCGCAGGCAAAAAGCCCGGCGATATCGATTTTTATGTAGTACGTGAAAACGTGGAAGGCGAATATTCCGCCGTCGGCGGCATTCAATATGAAGGCACTGAACATGAGATTGTCTCCCAGCAGAGCATTTTTACCCGTCGCGGCACAGATCGCATCTTAAAATATGCCTTCGATTTAGCCCAAAGCCGCGAGGCAAAGCACTTAACCTCGGCGACCAAATCCAATGGCATATTTCACTCTATGCCCTATTGGGATAGTCGCGTCGGGGAAATGGCAAAACAGTATCCCAATGTTAAGGTCGACCAATATCATATCGATATTCTGACGGCAAATTTCGTGCTGAAACCCGAGCATTTTGACGTGGTTGTTGGCTCAAATTTGTTTGGCGATATCCTGTCTGATCTTGGCCCTGCGTGCACTGGCACTATCGCCATTGCCCCTTCGGCGAACATCAATCCAAACAATGAATTTCCGTCGATGTTTGAGCCAGTTCATGGTTCGGCGCCGGATATTGCAGGCCAAGGTATTGCCAATCCTTTAGGCACAATTTGGGCGGGCGCTATGATGATGCAACATTTAGGTTATGGCGCAATGCACGACCTGATACTCAGCGCGATAGAAAACGTATTGAAAGATAAGCAGTCTTTAACCCGCGATATGGGCGGAACGGCGAATACTCGGGAGCTGACCGATGCGGTGATCGCTGCGATTAGTCGCAATTAAAACGTGCATTAAAACCTAATGCTAAAAGCCCTTTAGCATTAGGATTGAAAGGATTTTAGACTATCAAGTCACTGATAATAAATACATTAATAAGCTAGCCCGTTAATGCGTTTATGACAGTTATAGCGGCATTCTGTACTCAATAACGCCCGGTTTTTCACCAATCCAGTTATAGAGTTTTTGCGCGGTTAAATTTGTTTCCTGTGTATGCCAATACAGGCGCGCGCAGTTGTGTTCAATGGCCGCTTGCTTTACATGCTCAATCAATTGTTTTCCAACATGTTGACCCCTTGCCATTGGGGCAACAAACAAGTCTTCAAGATAACAATAATCCGTTTCGGCCCAAGTAGAACGATGAAAAACATAGTGTACAAAACCGAGTAAGTTTTGGCCCTCTCTTGCGACGGCGCAATAAATAGGTTCTTGGTCATCGAAGAATCGGCGCCACGTGGCTTGGGTGGTCGCTTCTGATAACGCCACTTTGTAAAAAGTCTGGTAATCACGCCAGTGTGGTAACCAGAGTGAATAGTCTGTTTCTTTAACCATATCAATGGTTACTGTTAGTGATTGGCTGGACATTAGCGCACTCCTTGAAATTAAGTAAATGGTCTCAGTTTTACTGAAGCAAGATTCTAGATTCAATTGTGGTACCGCATAAGGTACACTTTTTGTATTTTTTACAGTACCAGTTAGCAAATGAAAAAACCTCAATCCAATTTCCCTCACTTGCAACTCAAAGATGGCATCCTCAAAGATCAGCTTTATCATGCGTTTAGAGAGGCAATTCTTGATGGACGTTTACACCCGCGAATGAAGCTCCCATCCAGCAGAGCCTTGTCGGAAACCATGCAGATTTCACGTAACTCAGTACTGCAAGGGTTTGAGCGCCTGATTGATGAAGGTTATCTGCTGACTAAACCGGGATCGGGTACTTATGTTTCAGATACCATTCCCGATGAACTGATCGATATTCCAAACCGTGCCAGAGAAAGCGCTCAAGCCTTTGATTCCGATTTAGAAATTAATCCACAGTTAATAGAAATGGTGCGACTGAAAGCAAAGGGGAATACGGACCACAGCCATAGCATGTTTAATATTGGCGTCGGATGTATCGATCTTTTCCCGCACCAACTTTGGGGGCGGCTGTTAGGCCGAGTTTGGCGGCAATCGTGTAAAACCTTAGGTAAATCAAACCATAGCGAGGGGTATTTGCCGCTGCGTGAGGCGATAAGTGACTATGCGCGTTCGACCCGCGGCCTCAATTGCACACCTGAGCAGATCATCATAGTCAATGGAACTCAGCAGGCCATTAACCTCACAGCGCAGGTACTACTCCAACAGGGAGATGAAGTCTGGCTTGATGAACCTGGGTATGACGGGGCTTTAGGTGCTTTTCTCTCGCAAAATATGCGAGTTCGTCCTGTGAGTGTTGATGATGAGGGCACAAATATTGCCGATGCGATACAGCGTTGGCCCTCAGTGAAACTGGCTTTTACCGCGCCCTCACACCAATTTCCCCTCGGCGGTATGCTAAGTCTGCCACGACGATTGGCCTTACTCGATTGGGCCGCAGAGCAGAGTAAATGGATTTTAGAAGATGACTATAATAGCGAGTTTCGTTATAGCGCCCGTCCGATACAGGCATTACAGGGGCTCGATAAACATCAAAGGGTGATCTACGCTGGCACCTTTTCCAAGATGCTGCTGCCCGAATTACGACTCGGCTTTTTAGTGGTGCCCCCTAAATTGATACAGGCTTTCCAGCTAGCAAAGTATTACGCCGATACGCACACGGCTCACCTAGAGCAAGCAACATTAGCGTTGTTTATCGCCGAAGGACATTACGCGCGGCATGTTCGCCGAGTGCGAAAAGCCTGCTTAGCACGCCAAACAGCGCTAATCGCGGCAATTGAGCAGTATCTGCCCGACAAATTGTCCGTTCAAACCTCAGACTCAGGTATTCACCTCGTGTGTTGGCTGAAGGGCGACTTGACCGAAGAGGAAGTGATCAACAAATGCCGCCAAATACGTTTGGGGGCACAGCCTTTGTCTCGATATTGCCAAGCCCCCTATCCAAGGCAAGCTATCTTACTGGGCTATGCCGCTCATACGCCTGATGATCTGCGGGAAAGTATCAAAAAACTGGCGCAGATCCTTTAATATCCAAGCTTAAAAAGCCTGAAAGAAAATCCCGAAAGCACTGAAGATGGCAACAAACCATGTGAGGGATCTTAAGGTGCCTTTGTTGGCAAGATAGAGGATGTGATACACAAAGCGGGCGCCTACATGGACGATTGCGAGCCACTCAGTGGTGGGATTCACTTTGCCCGTGGCAATCACCACTAATACGGCTAGGCCAAACACCAGCAATGATTCAAAGGCATTTTGATGTCCCGCTAAAGCACGAGCGCCAAAACCGGTTAGCTGTGCTTGCTGAGCACGGGGATGATTATTATCGTAACCACCCGTCTTTGCCATAGCCCAAGCCACTGGACCTTTCGCAAGATATGGCAATAACATGGCGACAAATAAGCAAATAAGTAAGGTATTCATGGGGTAATCTTCCTTTGATTGTTGTTTTGAGCTCTACTGTTTGAGTTCTACTGCTATAAGTGCCTAAGTTACAAGTGTATTGGTTAGCGCCGTTATTTCACCATATACATGCCTTCACTTGCGGGACGACTAAATTTAAAGCCAAACTTTTCATAGAGTTCAGGCACATCCGCCATCAGGGTAATATACGCGCCCTCAAAAGCCTCACGATCTAAATAAGCCATGATGTGTTGCATAATAAGCCGCCCTAATCCCTTACCTTGATGCTCAGGATCCACTGCAATATCGACAATTTCGAAGTTGAGCGCGCCGTCACCAACCACACGCCCCATACCCACAGTCTGCTCAGCGAGCTTTATTTGCACGCCATATAAACTCCTTGGCAAGGCCTTAATCGCGCCCTCCAATGGTCTAGGGCTTAAGCCAGAAATCTGTCGTAGGCGAACAAAATCATTGGCTGAAACAACCTCCTCAAGCACTTGGTACATGATATTTCCTATTGTTTTATTCAGTCACTTGCTTTCAGTCACTTGGCTTTCAACTATTTAGCTTTCAATCACCTCAAGAACAAAGCCTTCATCCAGAGTCGGCGGCTGAAAATAACCGCTCACATGCCAGAACATCGCCTCAGTATCGAACATGGCGCGCTCAGGGTGGCTTTGTCTGCGTTTATCGAGTTGACTCAAACAAAGCGCATCGCTGTGATTAAGATAAATAAGTTTATGGGCGGCGCAATCAGTAAAAATGCTTCGAAACCACAGGCGCTGATTGATAGTATTCGCGGGAAAATCCATGACCACAGAAACACCCGAACAGAGCAGTTCCTGCACATGCTTTTTAAGCAAAGGCTTAAGGCGAGCGGAATAGCTCAAGTAAGTATCAAAATCTTTAATTTCATCGGGATATAGCGCCGCCAGCCATGCGTCTTCCGAGATTAAAATACCGTTTTCGGCCTCAGCAAGTTGTCGCGATAAGGTTGATTTACCTGAGCCCATTTTGCCACAAAAGAATATTAACGTACCTTTACTGACCAATTGTCCTAACGCATTCTGCTGTGTCATCTTTACTCCTTGATTACTGGTCTTTTATCTCAGCCGACAATTTCACTCGCTATGACACCAATGAACGACTGTACAGAGCATCACATAAAGCATGAACACCGAGCAAGACTTGGGACGAGTTTAAGGTAATAAAATCCCATTACATTAATGACTATGCAGTGTTTAGACAGCAGACGTTTACCGCTATTTACGCATTCCACCGTTAGCTTTTTTTGAGATATTACATCTCTTCGCCCGCTGAGATCGCCTCGCTCTCTCAGCCCTATCCTTGCCTTAAATCAGGGAGAAACCAAAGCATTTAACTCGAAGAATAAAACAATAAACCACATTATTAATCTAACAATTAAGCACTAAAGTAGTAATTTACGCTTAGCAATAAAAACATTGCCACCATTCATGCTATGACATTAATTTAGGCGTATGCTAGGGTAAGAATGAAAGGATAACCGTCATAAGTGCAAAGGAGGCTCTATGAGCACTGTCGTTCCACGTACCGTCACTTCCCCTAAAAAATTCATTATCGGCAAGGGCCTATTAGCTCAAATGCATGATTATGTTAAGGACTTTGGTGACAATGCTTTTATCATCTGCGATGAATTTATCCTCAGCCGCGTGAAGAATGAAGCGGTCGCTGGGCTAGATCAAAATGGGATCAGCAGCCACCTCGAAAAATTCAACTATGAGTGCAGCGAAGCCGAGATAAAGCGCTTAGGCGCGCTGGCAGAACGGCATCATACCAACGTTATTGTTGGAGTTGGCGGTGGAAAAACCTTAGATGCCGCCAAAGCTGTCGCCTTCTATCAAAAACGGCCTGTCATCTTGTACCCCACAATTGCCTCAACCGATGCGCCTTGTACTGCACTTGCAGTGATCTACTCCGAAACCGGTGAATTTGAACGCTATCTGTTTCTGCCACAGAACCCAGATGCTGTCGTTGCCGACACTGCTATTATCGCCGCGGCTCCGGCCCGATTTTTTGCGGCAGGCATAGGCGATGCACTGGCAACCTATTTTGAAGCTCGTGCCTGCTATCAATCAGATGGCGTCAACCTAGTCCTGAAAAAGCCTTCCCGCACAGGGCTGGGATTGGCCCAACTTTGTTATCAGTTACTGACTGAAAATGTTGAAGCTGCTATGGACGCCGTTAAAAACAAAATAGTCACACCTGCGCTAGAGCAAACCATTGAAGCCACCATCTATCTCAGTGGTGTTGGTGCAGAAGCAGGCGGATTAGCCGCCGCCCATGCCGTAAACAATGGTATGTCAGCGGTGGCTGAGTTACATAAAGCTCAGCACGGCGAGAAAGTCGTCTTTGGGCTGCTAACTCAGCTCGTGCTCGAAAATGCCCCAAAAGCCGAAATCGATAACGTTATCCGCATTATCAAAACGGCAGGACTGCCGCTCACACTCGCAGATTTAGGGCTGAAAACCTTTATCGAGGCCGAGTGGCGCAAAGTGGCTGAGATAGCCTGTGCTGAGGGCGATACTATGGGCAATATGCCGATGAAATTAACCGCAGATGACGTCTATCAAGCCATGATAGCCGCCAATGCCATGGCTGAACGCTATAAAACAGCTGAAGCTTGTTAACCGTAACAACATGACGTGTAAACCGTAGGTAGAAATCAACTATACATTTGATTTAATTGACTAATTATTCCTAGACAGTTCCTACTGCCACACGAATTTACCGTTCATCTTAGGCTTCCTTGCCACATAATCAATGGCAAGGAAGCCCACAACAAACAAGACATTTCCACCCTCGATGCCAAAGCTGGCATTTACGCTCTATTTGTTAAACGCTTGGAGGCACATATGGCTTATGCAACAACCAATCCCTTTACGGGAAAGCTCATTAAAGAATTTCCAAATGCAACAGATACCGAAGTCACACAGGCGATAGAATCCGCCCATCAGGCATTTTTAAGCTGGCGAACCACTCCCTTTGCCGACAAGGCCGCAATACTGTCTAAGGCATCGAAGATCCTCAGAGACAACAAGTCCAAATACGCCAATCTACTGACCTTAGAAATGGGCAAAGTCACAGCAGAAGCCGAAGCTGAAGTCGAACTGTCGGCGCAAATTTTCGAATACTACGCCGAACATGCCGAGCGACTGCTGGCACCGCAAAAACTGCCGGTTGCCGATCCCGCCGAAGGTGAAGCAATACTGGTTAACGAACCGCTGGGCGTATTATTGGCTATCGAACCTTGGAACTTTCCCTACTACCAAATTGCGCGCATCTTAGCGCCGCAGCTTGCAGCCGGAAATACCTTACTACTCAAACATGCATCCAACGTGCCCCAGTGCGCAGCGGCCTTTGAAGGCTTAATGCGCGATGCCGGACTGCCCTCAGGTGCATTCCAAAATCTGTATGCCACCCGAGAGCAGATAGAACAGATCATCAATTCGCCCAAAGTGCATGGTGTTGCGCTCACGGGATCAGAAGATGCGGGATCGATCATTGCCGCTCTGGCGGGTAAGACACTGAAAAAGTCCACCCTAGAACTGGGTGGCGCAGATGCCTTTATCGTACTTGAAGATGCCGATCTGCCTAAAACCATCGACTGGGCTGTGTTTGGCCGTCACTGGAACGCGGGACAGGTCTGTACATCATCTAAGCGGATGATCTTAGTTGAAGCCATTTACGATGAATTTATGAAAGGCTATATCAAGGGGATCGAAGCGCTAAAAGCCGGCGATCCTATGGACTCGACGACTACGCTGGCACCGCTGTCTTCCCAAGGCGCGGCCGATGAGTTGAAGCAGAAGATCCGTGATGCCGTAAAACACGGCGCAACCGCGACCGAAGTGGGTCCTAAAGTGCCGCAGCAAGGCGCCTTTGTGCAGCCAACAATACTGACAAACCTGACGCCAGATAACCCCGCCTACTATTGGGAATTCTTCGGTCCTGTGTCCAGTATCCACAGAGTGAAGGATGAGCAAGCGGCGATTGCCATCGCTAATGACTCGCCTTTTGGCCTTGGAGGTTCAGTGTTTACCGCCGATACCCAACGCGGGCTCTCGGTCGCTAAGCAGGTTTCCACAGGCATGATGTTTGTCAATCATCCAACTATGGTCAAGGCCGACTTACCCTTTGGTGGGGTTCGCCGCTCAGGTTATGGCCGCGAGTTGATTGATTTAGGATTGAAAGAGTTTGTAAACCACAAGCTGATTAATGTGGTCGACATCAACGCGCCTTTCTAAACGCTTAGAAAATAGCAACATCTGACTAAACGCCTGACGGAATAATCTGTCAGGCGTTTTATTTAACGTGCTTTATCCAAGGCATCACATAAGGCTTGAACGCCGAGTAAAGCTCTGGGCGTCGCGCGATGTAATAAATCGGCATTGAGTTGATAAATATGCTGTTTCTTCACGGCAGGAATTTCTGGCCATTGGCGCCAATCAACCCCTTTCACATTACCTTCTTCTTCACTCTGCAAAATCACCTCAGGCAAGGTCAGCAAGACGTTTTCTAAACTGACTTGCGGATAATCACTGGCGGCATCGTAAAACACATTTTGTCCATGGCATACACTGATGATCTGTTGGATCCAACTGTTTTTAGAGACTGTCATCAAGGGGGTCGACCAGAGTTGATAAAATACCTTAGGTTCTGATTTTTTAGCATTTTCAACCCGCAATCGGATAAGCTCAGCGCGATAAGCGGCCGCAGCCTTGCTTGCTTCTTCAACATGCCCCGTAAGTTGGCCTAACTCTTCAAGCTCTTTGGCGACGCCTTCTAAGGTTTTAGGATCGCTACCATAAAGGTTAAATCCTAACGTCCTAAGCTGGTTGATATCTTCGGCTTTATTACCCGAATCCCACACCACAATCAGATCGGGATTAAGCTCCATCACCCGCTCCATTTGAATGCCGTAGTAACCCCCAATACGCGGGATATTTTTTGCCGCCTCGGGATAATCCGCATAATCGGTTGCGGCCACAATCGTATCGCCCGCACCTATGGCGTAAAGCATTTCCACCGCATGGGGCGAGAGCGCAATAATGCGTTTAGCGGGCTCGGCCAATACGCTATGAGGGAGAAACAGACTGAGCCCAAAAACGAGTCCAGCTAAGTGTCGCTTAATCATGATATGCCTTAGTATTTATCCCCAAACCGCCTGAAGATGCAGGCGTAGTCTCTTCAGGTCACTTGGGGTTATAGAGTTAAACTAGCTGCTCTGGCCAGCCATAGTGTTCGATATAAGTTTGTAGATTCTTCGGGCGATACTGAGGATCTTGATCCCAGCGGGCCTTCACCGAATGATGCAAAAGTACTGGGACTTGCTCAGGGTCGAGTGGTCGCAAATATTCCTGTTTTATCCGATAAAAACTGCGTCTCGAGTTATGTAAGGTCGCAAGCGGATTTGGATGCACACTCGCGGCTAAGTGTGGCTCTAAGCTTAAATTAAATTTCTGCGCCTCGGATATCATCCACAACAGTGCAATATCCGACAACAATGAACCGTCTTTATCGGGTTTATAACTGCCGCCAATATTGCTATGGGCGCCCACAAACCACACTTGCTGCATGTCCATATTGTCACGTAGTTGCCAAATAGTCGGCTCAAAATCACTGCGGTGTTCATCTATGGCTAAGGCATGGCGGGCAACGCGCACATTGCGGCCAATTTTAGTGTCATAAAACTCGTCTTTATCTTCGAACAAGCCTAAAAATGAAATAGGGATCCCCATAGCACCAACGGTATCCCACACACCAACAAACTTGATTTCCCGAGATTCATGACTGTATCTCGCTCTAAATTCGAGGGATTTTTCACCATCAGGCGCAAAGGGCGCACTGCTTTTTTTATAGTGGTCGAAAGCTTGTTGAATCAACGCCGCATCGGGGCGTTTAAGTATGCCGCAGTTATTAATCAAACCACACAAGCAACGCACAGTGTAAGCACCGCGGCTAAAACCAAAGAGATAAATCTCATCGCCAGGGGAATAGTTTTGCACTATATAGCGATACCCATCCATGATGTTTTTATGTAAACCGCGCCCTGTCGCACCACCGATGGTTTGATCGTAATAGGAACCCACGCCCCAATCATAAAATACCTGCTGGGGTTTACCATCTGCCGCTATCGGGCTGATAGCACGCGCAAGGCGCAGCACATTGGTGGGGAAATCGACCTTAAGATCTTTCTCGGGTCGATTCCACGTGCCGTCGGCACAAATCACAATACGCTTATTCATAGGATCATCCTTGAGAACGCTTTGAACACTGAACGGCTAGAGGCTAACCCATAGTCACTAACAACAAATTGTCGCTAGTTGCTAATAGGCAGTTACTAGTCCTCAAACTTAGCGCATTTTATGCCTGTGCTAAAGCCATTCGCGCGTCTTACTTAACATTGCAACCAACAAAGCTGCGTCACTTATGCGCCGACTTTTACAAGGTTCGATTAGTAATCAAAACCTTGCTGTGCCTTGATACCCGCTTCGAATGCGTGTTTAATCGGCTGCACTTCGCTGACCGTATCGGCTAATTCGATAATGGCGCGATGACAGGCCCGGCCCGTAATAATCACATGCTGCATGGGTGGACGATTCTTAAGTGCGCTAAGGACACGTTCCACATCCAGATAGTGATAGCTCACCATATAGGTGAGTTCATCGAGCATCACGCAATCTATGCTCTCATCTTGCAGCAGCTTTTCGGCGGCTTCCCAAGCGAGTACAGCGGCGGCGGTATCTTTTTCTTTATCTTGGGTTTCCCAGGTAAAACCTGTGCCCATCACATGAAACTCAACCCCTGCACCTTCGAGTAAATTGCGCTCACCGCACTCCCAAGTGCCTTTGATAAATTGCACTACCGCGGCTTTTTTACCGTGACCGACGGCGCGGGCCACTGTGCCAAAACCTGAGGTCGATTTGCCTTTACCGTTACCGGTTAACACCAGCAGAATCCCCTTCTCCTCTTGGGCGGCGGCAATTTTAGCATCCACACCGGCTTTCACTTTCTGTTGGCGAGCCTTGTGGCGTTCGGCCTTGATTTGTGCTTGTTCGTTGTCGTTCTGTGCTGTCATGGTCTTCTCTTCACTCTGCTGCTAAAAATGTCTACTTTTAAAACTTATGTTTCTAAAACTTATGCTTCTAAAATTGGCTGTAATTTGTGCATGTCTAAATGCTCGGCTAACACATCGGCTAAACGATCGAGTTGCTGCTCACGTATTTGATTGATATCTATCGCCTTAGCATCGTTTAATCCCGCCCAGCGCAAAATCAGCTGACACGCATCCGGGCTATCAAATAGCCCATGTAAATAAGTACCTAAGATTTGCCCGTCATCGCTTTGCAGGCCATCGGCAAAGCTCACAGATGTGGATTCAGGGATTAACTGCAAGGGCACATTCGTTTGTTCAAGCCTAGGGATAAGATAGCTTGATTCACCGCAGTGGATTTCATAGCCCTTCACAGCAACCTTTTCCCCAAGTAACGTTAGCTCACCGCTCACTCGTCGTAACTGTTTTTCGGCTTTGAGTTCTGTGCTCAGCGGCAGGTAGCCAAGTCCTGCGGTATCACCCGCACTGTCTTCAATACCTAAGGGATCGGCAATGCTTTGACCTAACATTTGGTAACCGCCGCAAATACCAAGCACTTTGCCTCCGTAACGCAAGTGAGTGGCAATATCTTTATCCCAGCCTTGCTGGCGTAAAAAGGCCAAATCGGCGCGCACATTCTTACTGCCGGGCAAGATCAATACATCGGCGGCGGGCAAATGAGTGGCGTGACTCGCAGCTTGGGTTTGCAATGACACATAGTCAAAATCGATATCGGGATGCAGCCGCAGCGGATCAAAATCCGTATGATTACTGGTTCGCGGATATACGAGTACCCGCACCTTAAAACGACTCTTCGCCTGCTTAGTGGGCGAATCAACCAGCGCATCTTCGGCATCAAGATGTAAATCATGCAGATAAGGCAACACACCTAAAACAGGCTTTTGAGTATAAGTTTCAAGCCAATCGAGCCCTGATTGCAACAGGCTAATATCACCGCGAAAACGGTTGATCACAAAGCCCTTTACCCGCGCTTGTTCGGATTCTGATAATAAGGCCAAGGTCCCGACCAAATGGGCAAATACGCCGCCCTTGTCGATATCGGCAATGATAATCACAGGGCAATCAACGGCTTCGGCAAATCCCATGTTGGCAATATCGCCCTCGCGCAGATTGATCTCCGCCGGACTGCCCGCGCCTTCAACCACTATGGTTTGATACTGGGCCGTCAATCGTTCGAAGGACTCCAGCACAGCGCCAAGCGCCATTGCCTTGTAATCCTTAGATTTAGGCCCAAAAAAGGCCGAGGCTTCGAGTGTTGTCAGGGCTTTGCCATGAACGATAATTTGCGCGCCCGTGTCCGAGCTAGGTTTAAGCAGTATGGGATTAAAATCGGTATGGGGTTCAAGATAACAGGCCACGGCTTGTAAGGCCTGTGCGCGGCCAATCTCGCCGCCATCAACAGTGACAGCGCTATTGAGCGCCATATTTTGCGGTTTAAAAGGCGCAACCTTAATCCCCTGACGAGCGAGCAAACGACAAATGCCTGCGACTAATGTGCTCTTGCCCGCATCCGATGTTGTGCCCTGCACCATCAAGACTGCCGCGCGCCGAGGTGAATTAACCGCAAGCGTATTAATTGCTGGCGTATTAATTGCGGGCGTATTAATTGCGGGCGTATTAACTACAGGTGTGTCAGCGGTATCGAGTGCATTAGCACAGGCTGTGTTGTCTGTGTTTGGAGAGGACATAGGTTTAAAAGGCTTATTCTAGTTTGCAGTCATTAACATAACAGCTCAGTCTAAAAATCACTTAAGTATGCAACTTAAGCTTAAAACGTGGACTGAGCCCAAAGTTTAAAGTGGTTTCAATGCTAAGGGTAAACCCGCAACCACTAAGGTGACATTGTCCGCTAAGGTCGCAACGGCTTGATTTAACCAGCCTGCTTCATCAACAAATTGTCGGCTCAACTCACCTAAGGGCACTATGCCAGAACCGACTTCGTTACTGATCAACACCACCACTCCCTCAAGCTCGGCGAGGGAATCGACAAAAGCGGTTTTCTCGGCCTGCCAACTCGCATGAGCTTTATCTTCAGAGGTTGAAGTAGCAGAGGTTGAAACGGCAAAGTCAGTCGCATTCCACTCAGTCGGCGCGGGTTCATCATCGATGTTAACGTTCGATGCAAGTAATTGATTAGTTAACCAAAGAGTTAAACAGTCTACTAAAATCACTCGCCCAGGTTTTGCTAACTGTTTTAACCGTGCAGTGAGGGCGAGCGACTCTTCAAACAATTGCCATTCGATACCATCGTCCGATCGTCCTGCTTGATGTTTGGCGATACGTGTCGCCATTTCATCATCTAGCGCCTGCGCCGTCGCCACATAGCAAGCATCGAAGCCAAGCGCAGTGTACTGACGCACTAAGGCTTCGCCGTAGCGGCTCTTACCGCTACGGGCGCCGCCTAGGACGAGGTGGATCACAGTATGTTACCCACAACGAGCAATACAAAATAACACATGATTTCAGATATTTGCTGCGCCGCGCCTAAGGTATCACCCGTGTAACCGCCAATCTGGCGTCTAAAAATCACTATGATCAAACGGCGCAGTCCTATCATCACCAATAGCAATGATAATGCCGCTAACCCCTTGAGGAATAACAGCACTAATACGCCGCTGGCGATCAGGATAAGCAGCTCATTAATGCCTTGATGTTGCGATAGCGGCTTAGACTTACTGGTCTCGTCATCGCGGACATACTTTTCGCTAAAAATGATACTGGCAGATACCACACGGCTCACAGTGTGCGCGACGATAAGTGCTGAACCCGCCACGACAGGATCGTACAGGGCCAACTCGACTAGCAACTGCCATTTCAGCAGCAAGGCCAACATCAGCGCCAGTGCGCCATAACTGCCAAGGCGCGAGTCTTTCATGATCCGCAGCTTGTCTTCAGCCGTCCAACCCCCGCCAAAACCGTCGAAAGTATCGGCGAGGCCATCCTCGTGGAATCCGCCCGTGAGCAAGACGCCAACCAACATAGCTAAAAGAACAGAAACGCCGGCGGGGAGCCAGTTCTGCGTCAGCCAAAACACTATGGCGCTTAACAAGCCGACCAGAAGACCGACGAGACCGAAATAACGGCTGGCCTTATTCAACTTATCGCTATCGACTTCGACCCACTTAGGCATAGGAATGCGGGTAAAATAGCCCATGGCAACTAAAAATAAATCTATCTCTTTGTGCCAGCTTTCGCGTTCTGACATAAAGCATCCTTAGTGAATTCACACTTGCTGCAAGGTTTAAAATTAAAACGGTTGGCTAAAAGGCTATTATTTTAAATAAGTAAAATAAGCGACTTAGCAGAGCACATCATACAACAGCCTCAATCCCCGCATCACTAAAACTCGCCATTTGATTGTAAAAATTTACTGAGGCTTGAATAAGCGGCAATGCCAAGGCCGCCCCCGTACCTTCGCCTAATCTCAGCCCTAGGGATAATAAAGGTTTAGCCTGCAAAAATTCTAACATTCGCAGATGACCTTGCTCATCGGATTGATGGGCAAAAATCAAATAATCACGCACATTGGGGGCGATTTGCACCGCGACTAATGCCGCCGCTGTCGCGATAAAACCGTCCACGACCACCAGCATTTTACGTTCGGCGGCGGCTAACATAGCCCCCGTCATCTGCACAATTTCAAAACCTCCTAGGCAAGCTAACACTGACTTAGGCCCAGTTAAGGCGCTTTGATGCAGCAATAACGCGAGCTCAATCAGCATCAATTTACGTTCTAAGGTTTCGCTATTAATGCCAGTACCACGGCCAACGCAATCAATCACATCCAGCTGCATAATCGCCGCCATAATGGCCGCAGCAGAGGAGGTATTGCCTATGCCCATTTCGCCAAAGGCGACTAAGTTACAACCCGCTTGATGGTGACGCTCAATCAAATCGCGCGCCATAGCAAAGCCTTTATCGACGGTTTCAAGCGTCATCGCGGGCTCTAAATGGATTGCACCCGTTCCAGCGCCAAGACGTTGATCGATAATACCTTCAACCCCTTCAACTGGCGTTAACATACCGCAATCGATCACTTCGAGCTTAAAGCCCACCTGCCGACAAAAAACGTTAATCGCGGCGCCGCCATGGGCAAAGTTTTGCACCATTTGGTAAGTCACTTCGCTAGGGGCAATCGACACGCCTTCTGCGGCAATGCCATGATCCCCCGCAAACACTAACATGGTTGGATGGACTATTTTGAGCACATCCGTTTGTGGCTGCTCCGTTTGTTGCAAATCAGTCGCTTGCACGCGGGCAATCTGCAAGGCTAAGGATTCGAGCTGACCTAAAGCGCCGGGCGGCTTAGTCTTAAGATCAATTTTCTGCAGAATCACCAGATCCTGCGCTTTACTCACAGGGCTTATTTGAAAAGACACGGCTGACTGAGACATCCACACTCCACTTTGTAATCTACATTAAATAACCACAACGCATCCCGCGTCTATGACGAACATGTCCAATTGTGCATTTCCAATCGCGGGTGGGATATCAACAGAAATACTGATTATCCCGCCAGCCTGCGCTTACGACATGACTCTAGGATGACGACTTAACTCTGGGTTTACGTCCTGACTAGGTGCCTACGGCATGACCTTGTATTTACGGCATGACTCTACGCTTACGCAAAATCAGCAAAAAGAACATACTACCTATGGCGGCCGTGATAATGCCCACGGGCAACTCTTGATTACCCAATAAACAGCGCGCTAATACATCAATCCACACCATAAATAAGCCGCCCACCAGCGCCGTTAATAAAATCGGCTGACGACCGGGAAACAGCATGCGTACTGTATGGGGGATCATTAACCCGACAAAACCGATACCGCCACAGGTAGCCACCAAAATAGCGGTAATCAAGGAGCAGAGCAGCAACATATTGAGCCGCAACTTAGGCACATTCACCCCTAAGGTATGCGCCGTTTCATCCCCCGCCTGCAACGCCATGATCTGCCGTTTCATGCCTAAAATAATGAATAAACTCGCACCAATCACCAGTGTCGGCAGTACTAACAAGGACCAACTGGCCTTTGCAAAACTGCCTAAACTCCAAAACAGCACAGAGGCTGTCGCCTGCGGACTGGCGAAATACAGCAGCAGACTCGTTAATGCGCCGAACATAAAGGAGGTCGCCACACCAGAGAGCAGCATGCGCTCCACTTGGCTATTGAGCCCTAAGCCTGACAAAGCAAGCACTATCAACACCGACAAACTCGCGCCAATAAAAGCGCCCAAGGGCAAGCTAAACCAAAGTAATCCAGACAAGGCACCCGAACCGCTAAAAAGCCCAGAATGTGCCGTCATACCCGCATTATCAAAAAATCCAGAGCCAGTGAATAAGGTCAACATCACCACAGCGCCAAAGGACGCGCCTGAGCTAATGCCAAACAAATAGGGATCGGCGAGCGGATTACGAGTCACGGTTTGCAACACACTGCCCGCCAGTGACAAACCCGCACCCGCCACAAAAGCCAGTAAAATGCGCGGTAGCCTGAGCTCCATCACAATGCGCTCAGTCATGCCATTGGCTTGAGTGAGGTTCGTCGCCTTATTGATAAACACTTGAATAACATCCGTAAAACTGATGTTCGCCGCACCAAAACTCGTCGCGGCAATAGGCGTTATCAAAGTGATGATACCTAATACGAGCAGCATCAGTTGTTGTCTCGTCAACGGTGTCACGATACGCCCCAAATATGAGATGAAATATTGTTTACTCCCCTGAGTCATCCGCCCTCGCCTCGCTCGTTCAGGCCATGATCTACATGGTGGTAACCATAAAAATAGCTGATTAAGGGCTTTTTATGCTGTGGATGGGGCGATACCTGAGCACACACGCCAAACACATCACCAATTCGCGCCTCGGTTAATACTTCGGTTGGCGTCCCCATAGCGCTGACTTCCCCGTTATGGATCAACAACAAACTGTCGCACAGGGCACTGGCTAAATTAAGATCATGAATAGAGGCAATCACGCTGATACCAAGACTACGCACCAATTCGAGGATTTGAATTTGATAGCGCACATCGAGGTGATTCGTTGGCTCATCGAGGATTAAAAGCTGCGGCTGCTGCACTATGGCACGGGCAATCAAAGCGCGTTGCTTTTCACCGCCGGATAAGTGCTCATATTGTTGGTGCATCTTATGGCTCAAGCCAACTTTCTCTAAAGCCTTTGCAATACGCTCAATATCACAGCTCGAATTGGTATCGAACATGCCCTTGTGGGGCGTTAAGCCCATGCTGACCAATTGCTCTGTGGTGAGGTCAAAATAGTGCGGTGTATCCTGCTGCACTACGGCAACGCGACAGGCAAACGCCTTGGGCGACAAGCGCTCAATATCTTGATCAAAAAGGGTAATTTTGCCCTGAGTCGGGCGAACAAACCGATACAAACAGCGCAACAAGCTAGACTTGCCCGCACCGTTAGGGCCAATCAGCCCCAGCATCTGCCCCGTTGGCAGCGTAAAGTTAATATCGGAAAGTATGGTTTTGCCATCGATACACCAGCTCAAATGACTCACATTGAGCGCGACTGACGGGCCCAATGATGGGTTAGTGTCACTGTCATTCACGGGGCTGTTAGTTTGGATTGCGGAAAGTTTCACCTAAGCGGCGCTCCTATCGAGTCCAAACCTGTATAAAAAAGGTTGTGCATATTGTCATCTGCTCCCTCGAGTCACCCGCTCGAGAACTAAGGCTGCACGCAGCGATAACAGAAATAGGCAGGTCTCCTGACTTGTAGAAAAGAAGGAGCTAGGCTCTAGAATCTAGGCGCTTCTTTAAACTACTCACAGTTGCGGGCACAGTTCGGGCTGACTGACGAGCAGCTCCCCGATTCCCTATTATGTTTGGGTTGATATGCTCTTTGTTAACAACGCCACTGTGAATTAAAACAACGGAGCGATTCGAACAAAGAGAGTCTATTCCCAACACCTATTTCTGCGACGTTATCACTCATTGCGCATGTAATACGCTATCTCGTTCAAACGTCAGGGAAAAGCATTATCCTACATCTATCCCATTAGGCAATGCTGTTTAAATCAGAATATTTTCATGTCAGCTTATTCTCGCCAAACAATCACGCCTACACCATATCGCCTAGGTCGTGAAATAAGGCCTCAACACCTGCGCCCACTCGGCCAATCTAAACGCCAATAGCAGGCACCCTGTTCATCTTGCAGCACATTAATAGTCACCACGGCCGCCACGGGTAAATCGAGTTGACTATAAAACCCCACCGCCCGTTCAACCCCTAGGGCACGCGCCATTAAGTGACGGATCACCCCGCCGTGGCTCACGACCCACACTTGAGTGGCTGGCATATTGTCAGCGTTTTCATTAACGGTACTGTTTTCATTACCCATTTTATGTGAGTCAAGGGTCAATCGTTCAAACTCAGCGGCGAGTATCTGGTCAATCGTCCCATTCACCCGCGACTCAAAACTTGCCATAGTTTCACCATTGGGTGGCGGAGTTTGCCAAGGGTCTTGCCAATACGCCGCTAAGTGTTCGCCCTCTTGTTGATACAGTTCATCGAGCCGACAACCATCCCAATCACCAAAATCAATTTCCTGTAAACCCGACAAACACTGTGCCTGCAATGGCCTTGACTCAGATATCCGTGCCGCCGTCGAGTGCAGCTCGGCGGCAAAAGCGTGGGCAAAATCGGCGCAGCGGCGTGAAGTCGAGCTGTAAATCGCACTGCACACGCTGGCCTGTGACTCAACTGCTGCCGACATTTGTTGCCAACCCTTTTTGCTTAAAGGCACATCCACACGACCCCGCAAAATAGCGCCGCCTTCACACTCACCGTGGCGTAACAATAACAATCGAACTTGTTTCATATATGCCTTTTTAGTTAGGGACTAGATGCTAGGAACTCAAGCCAAGGGCCTAAATTCTCGATTCTCGCTCCTAATGCCTTTGACTTTCATCTTGCCCTGACAATCATAAGTCGCGTATTATGGACGTCTATACGTTTAAATGTCCAAAACAAATTTTTAAGAACAAGTATTAAAAAAATGTCGGCTGACGACAATAAAATGCACTTAGCATAACAATGGCCGATTTTTGGACTTAACTTAGCTGTATTTAAGGTAATTATTTATGACGATACCCTCTACCAAAGCCGGCCAGATATTGGCAGACATACGCAAACAGCTTGCAGAGCGCATTCTGATCTTAGACGGTGCCATGGGCACTATGATCCAAGGCTACAAGCTGGAAGAAGAGGACTATCGCGGCGAACGCTTTAAAAATTGGCACACAGATGTCAAAGGTAACAACGACCTCTTGGTGTTGTCACAGCCTCACATCATCAAACAAATTCACACCGACTACTTAAACGCCGGTGCAGACATCATTGAAACCAACACCTTTAACGCCACCACCATCGCCATGGCCGACTACGACATGCAGTCGCTGTCCGCCGAAATTAACTTAGTCGGCGCGCGCCTCGCCCGTGAAGCCTGTGATGAAGCCTTTGCTGCCACAGGCATTCCACGCTACGTCGCCGGTGTGTTAGGCCCCACTAACCGTACGTGTTCGATTAGCCCTGATGTGAACGACCCAGGCTACCGCAACGTCAGCTTCGATGAGTTAGTGACTGCTTACAAAGAATCCACTAAGGCGCTGATTGAGGGCGGCGCGGATATCATTATGGTCGAGACCATATTCGATACCTTAAACGCCAAAGCCGCGCTGTTTGCGATTGAATCCGTATTCGATGACTTATTCGGTCAGCATTCTAAAGACAGATTGCCGATCATGATTTCGGGCACCATTACCGATGCCTCTGGCCGCACACTGACAGGCCAAACGACCGAAGCCTTTTACAATTCCCTTCGCCATATCAAGCCCTTATCTATCGGTCTTAACTGTGCACTTGGGCCAAAAGAATTGCGCCCCTATGTGGAAGAATTATCCCGCATCAGTGAGTGTTATGTGTCGGCGCATCCGAATGCAGGCCTGCCGAACGAGTTTGGCGGTTACGATGAAACCCCAGAGGACATGGCGAACGTGATCGAAGATTGGGCGCGCGAAGGCATGCTCAATATTATCGGTGGTTGTTGTGGTAGTACGCCTGAACATATCCGCGTGATCCGCGAAGCGGTGAGCCGTCACGATCCACGTATTTTGCCGGACATTCCAGTCGCTTGCCGCTTGGCAGGTTTGGAACCACTGACTATCGACGCCCAATCCCTGTTCGTTAACGTGGGTGAGCGCACCAACGTTACAGGTTCAGCCAAGTTTTTAAAGTTGATCAAAGAAGGCAAGTTTGAGCAGGCGCTCGATGTCGCCCGCGAGCAGGTTGAAAGCGGCGCGCAAATCATCGACATCAACATGGACGAAGGCATGCTCGATGGCGCCGAGATCATGCACAAGTTTTTAAACTTGATTGCCTCTGAGCCCGACATCAGCCGCGTACCTATTATGATCGACTCCTCCAAGTGGGAAGTCATCGAAGCTGGCCTCAAATGTATTCAAGGCAAGGGCATAGTTAACTCTATTTCCCTCAAAGAAGGCGAAGCCAAGTTTATCGAGCAAGCCACCTTAGTGAAACGCTACGGCGCGGCGGCCATTATCATGGCATTCGACGAGCAAGGTCAGGCCGACACTAAAGCGCGTAAAATCGAAATCTGTACCCGCGCCTATCGGGTGCTGGTCGATAAGGTCGGCTTTCCGCCCGAAGACATCATCTTCGACCCGAATATCTTTGCGATTGCCACGGGTATCGATGAACACGACAACTATGCCGTCGATTTTATTGATGCCATTAAAGCGATTAAAGCCACCCTGCCCCACGCGATGATTTCGGGCGGCGTGTCGAACGTGTCGTTCTCGTTCCGCGGTAACAACCCAGTGCGCGAAGCAATTCACGCGGTATTCCTGTACCACGCCATCAAAGTCGGCATGGACATGGGCATTGTCAACGCGGGTCAGTTAGCCATTTACGACGATATCGATCCTGAGCTTAAAGTGCGGGTCGAAAACGTGGTGCTTAACTTGCCCTGCTCAGTGGAAGGCTCAAGCAATACTGAGCAGTTACTTGAAATCGCGGAAAAATTCCGCGGTGATAGCGCGCAGGTGGGCAAGAAAGAAGATTTAGAATGGCGCAGCTGGCCGGTGAGCCAACGCTTATCCCATGCGCTCGTCAAAGGCATTACCGAATTTATCGATGAAGATACCGAAGCCGCTCGCCAAGAAGCGAAACGTCCACTGGATGTGATTGAAGGCGCCTTGATGGACGGCATGAACGTGGTCGGCGACTTGTTCGGCTCGGGCAAGATGTTCCTGCCGCAGGTGGTGAAATCGGCGCGGGTAATGAAAAAAGCCGTGGCTTACTTAAACCCCTATATCGAGCTAGAAAAGGTCGAAGGCCAATCTAACGGCAAGATTTTGATGGTGACAGTAAAAGGTGACGTGCACGATATCGGCAAGAATATCGTCGGCGTGGTGCTCGCCTGTAACGGTTTTGAGGTATTCGATTTAGGTGTGATGGTGTCGGTGGAGCGAATTCTCGACGCCGTGAAAGAACACAATATCGATATCATCGGCATGTCGGGCCTCATCACTCCGAGTCTGGACGAGATGGTGCATAACGTGAAAACCTTCCACCGTGAAGGCTTAACCATTCCGGCGATTATCGGCGGCGCCACTTGCTCGAAAATCCACACTGCGGTGAAGATTGCGCCCCATTATCCCCATGGCGCCATTTACATCGCCGATGCGTCCCGCGCCGTGCCTATGGTGAGTAAGCTCATCAACAACGAGACACGCCAAGCGACCATAGACGAAACCTATGCTGAATACGACGACATGCGTACTAAGCGTCTATCCCAAGCCAAGCGCAAAGAGATAGTGTCACTCGAAGCGGCCCGTGAAAACCGCTGCCAACACGATTGGGCCAACTACACCCCGTTCACGCCAAACGTGCTCGGTCGCCAAATATTTGATAATTATCCATTAGAAGACTTAGTCGAGCGTATCGACTGGACACCATTTTTCCGCTCGTGGGAATTGCACGGCCACTACCCCGAAATCCTCACCGATAAAGTGGTCGGTGAAGAAGCGCAAAAGCTGTTCGCCGATGGTCAGGCCATGCTCAAGCAAATCATCGAAGAAAAGTGGCTCACGGCGAAAGCGGTTATCGGCTTATTCCCTGCCAATACCGTCAATTACGACGATATCGAGCTCTACACAGATGAGTCGCGTACCACAGTCGAAATGACCACACATCACCTGCGGATGCAGCTTGAGCGTGTCGGCAATGACAACTTCTGCCTATCCGACTTTGTTGCGCCAAAAGACTCAGGCGTCGCCGATTACATGGGCGGCTTTGCGGTGACCACAGGCCACGGCATAGACGAACATGTGGCACGTTTTGAAGCCAACAACGACGACTACAACGCCATCATGCTCAAATGCTTAGCCGACCGTTTAGCCGAAGCCTTTGCCGAGCGGATGCACGAACGGGTACGTAAAGAGTTTTGGGGTTATGCGGCCGACGAGCAGTTAAGCAACGAAGCCTTAATCCGCGAGAAATACAAAGGCATACGCCCCGCACCAGGCTACCCAGCTTGCCCAGACCACACAGAAAAAGGCTTGTTATGGGACTTGCTCAAGCCCGATGAAACTATCGACTTGAACATCACCGAAAGCTACGCCATGTTCCCCACAGCGGCAGTATCGGGCTGGTATTTCGCCCACCCGAAATCGCGCTACTTTGGCGTGAGTAATATCGGCCGCGATCAAGTGGAAGATTATGCCAAGCGTAAAGGGATGAGCATTGCGGAAACGGAGAAGTGGCTGGCGCCAGTGTTGGATTATGATCCTGACTGATTTTTAGAAATAGTCAGGATCTTTATTACGCTAACGCAGTTTGAGATCTAAGATCGGTCTTGCGACCGAAAGGTCGTGGGGCTTCACCCCACACCCGACCAAGGAGGACTGCTCGTCCTATCCTCCTTGGATTCTCCAAGACGCCCCTAGCGAAGTTACATGCATTGATTAGTGGCTTCGTGCTTATTCAAAAATCGCTAACGCTTCCGATGGTACATCCTGTACCCCGAAAGCTAGCGAGGCATCCATGCCTCGCTCACGCTATTTTCTTCAACGCCCTTCAGCAACTTCGCAGGGGATCAGTGAACTTCTGTGGCATTAGAGTTAACTTTTCGCATTGAAAGAGTTATGCCAACTCCACAAGCCTTATTGTCCTCAACATACCAATTTATATAGTAGACTCGAGCTTATCATTGATACTTTTATAAACTAAATATAAGTGTATCAACTCAACCAAAGCTAAATTAACTATTACGACGGTGAAATATTGAAAATGCCCCATAGCCCATAAGTTAAATAAAAAGAAAACTTCTATAAGTCGAAATTTAGACCATTTAAAGTAATTTGACGGATAATCTTTACCTATAAGCATAGGTAACAGTTTCAAATTAAAAGTGACTGCAATAGCAATATACAAACAGAGCATACTAAGTAACGAAAACAATAATTTAAAGCTAAAAATATTCATCTGCATAAAAATCGATTCAGACTTAAATTCAACCAAAAAATCAACAGCAAGGCCGATAACAAGTGTCAAAGCAAGCACTATGCTCATACCAAAAAAACTAATTTTTTTCATAAAAACTCTTATAAAATATCAAAGTCGTGGAATCCCATTCCACACCAGAGCAAGAAATCGTTAAAAACAACCATCATTGTCAAGCTACTACTGCGAGTCTTTTCTTTCCCTAATTATCGACTCCATTGCATCCATAAACCTCTTCGCATCATCAAGACTTCGAGTTCTCAAGGCGTGCTTTGTGATACGATCTTCAGCATCAACTAATGAGACTACATACCACTGCTTAAACTTGCGCTGCCAATCAAGTAACTTCACACCTTTAATTGTTCTAAAGTAAATACGCTCATTGTTTAATTTCGTTTCAGCCTGACTTTTCCCAACTATTGCTGTGTCAGCAATTATTGCAGCAGAACTCGATGAGTTAGTAACAAAGCCGTAATTCCAAAAAACATATTTATCCGTTATTCCAAATTCATCAGGTTTCCATTCTGAGTGTTGCGTCATAGTTAATTCCTCGACAACATTCAACGCCTCACTGTAACTCATTAGTGTAGGCTGATAAGAAATTGCATTAGAACCACATGCTGTAACGAATAACAGAAAAATCGGAAAAAAAATCCCTCTTATAACCGTAAATAGTAATCTATTCATTCCACACACCTTGCTTAATAAGTAATCACAAATGGTGTCAGAGTAAAACTTAAAAATACTCATCTACCAGTAGTTACAAACTTCGTAGTCATTCTTAAATCAAGGTCATGAGACTCCCTCCCCCACACACGACCAAAAGGTTAAAAACGCCTGTTCCTCTTTTGGAAATCCCTCGGCGTCCTTAGTGAAGTTACCAGCATTAGTTGGTGGCTTCGTGCTTATTTGAAAATAGCTAACGCTTTCGATAAAGTGTCCCTTCACCCGAAAACTATGCCTGTATAATTTCTTCTCATTATTTTTAATAATGGGGTCTTTATTTTTCTTAGCAGAAACCTTACTAGGTTATTTCTTTTTACTTAGCATTTTTTTAGCTTTAGCAACGAAATCATCTTCCTGAGTAATGCGCTTAACTAGTTCAGTTACAGCAGATTCAGAGTATTGATGCCGGTTTGCAAGCTTGGCATGGTAATGATATTCATTGTTAGATTGCTGCCAAGCAAGTCTCTGTATACACGCTTGAATACAATGGTTGTTAAGCTCTGGTCTTCCGGTAAATTTATTTCTTCCTGGGATACATTTCTCTAACTTCAACTGGTCACGATCGGTTTCTAATTTGGTATTTACCAATTGTTGTAGTTTTGTCTGCGAATACGGATGCGACTTATCTAAATCTATCGTCTTTTCTATAACCTTTAGCTTTTGACGTAATTCATTAAGATCACTTGCAGTACCCGAGGCCTTGGTCAATACCACTTGTGCATCCCCTTCACCTTGTGCAAAGACCAAATGAACCTTCAATGGTATTGCAAAGTTCATATCATCAGCTTTTTCAACTTCATACTGAATGCTGGTTGCTAATTCAAGAATTTCATATGCTGCAGCACCATACTGTGTTTTTAATAAAGACATTGCAGGGAGTTTAAAATCACCAACTATAGTCATCATTCCAGTATGTTGAACCGATATAAAAGCCACTTGTGAAAATGCCTCAAATTCAGATGAAAAGTTAAGTACACCTGATTGGAATATTCTAGAGGCAATAGCTTGTAGTTCTGGCATTAAGAGATGTACAGCTTGATCACGCCAATCAGCTACCATTTCAATGTTCTTTCGAACTAAATCTTTATCAGCATACAAACGCGCCAAACATGCCCTCAATGAAATCGTCTGGCGTATACCTTTCTTATTTGCTGGCTCGAAAATACTATCTTCACCGTCACGTTCAATTAAGCGTGCTTTAGAAAGTTGCTCCCACGCAGTACAGAATAGCAAAACAAAGCCGTCTAACTTATTCTCTAATGATGGACGATTATAAAGCTCTAACGCCAACATCATGTTATCGCGAGATTTTTTAAGTAACGCTTTGGAAAGTTGCGATTTACATTTATGACCAAGCTCCTGAAAGTGCTTACTTTGGGATAATCGCTTTTGGAACTCGACAAAAGTTAAATCCAGCGTATTTATTGCGCGGAAAATGCCATCACCGGTCTCTGTGACAAACTGTGTAATCTGGCCTTTGTTGTAATAGGTTTCAAATGTACTGACCTTCCAACCAGAGGCTACGATTAACTCTTCCCTAGAGAAACTTTTCCCAGAGTGCTCAGCATGTTGTAAGAAATTAAAGAATTTCCGCTGACTTTGACGTCCTGCCATATTTATCTCCCAATATCCTGATCAATTGAGTCAGATTACTATTCACTCTGACAAAAATAATTTCAGTATTATTGCCGCAATTAAGTCATTGTTATTAAATAGTAAAAACTTTATATCTTACATCACACCAAAACTCATTGAATACGCCCATCCCCTCGGAGTTGCCGCAGGGCGAATAGGCAAATTGCGTGAGTCTCGCCATGGATGGCGAGCTAGCTTTCGCAGGTGCAGGGACGCATCCTTCGGAAGCGATAGCAAATTTGCCAATGAGCACAAGGGGCTTTCAACTCCGTTGGGGCGTCTTGGAGCATCCAAGGAGGATAGGACGAGCAGTCCTCCTTGGTCGGGTGTGGGGTGAAGACCCACGACCTTGATTCACCTCGGCCGTTAGGCCGCACTAACTCAACGAACTCAACGCGAAACGGTTAACCCATAACACTCAGTACAGTGCTACAAACACAGAGCAACAAGAAAATAAGTGCCAAAGCATATTCACCAATTTGCAGGAGGAGTTGGGTATCTAAGAAAGAGAAAAGACACATCGTCCTGATGCAAGTGACTCGAATCGCGGGTACGCGATTAAAGCTCATCCTTGTTAAAAACCTAAGATAGCGACATAGCGTACACTTGTCTATAACTTTAGCATTACAAATTAGATAGTTAAGTGATGACTAATTTGTGAATTAGCCTTATTGGTACTGGCCAACAACTCCTTAGTCGAAGGAATACACCTTCCCCTGCGAAGTTGCTGAAGGGCGTTGAAGAAAATAGCGTGACGCAGACAGGACGTCTGTGTAGCTTTCGGGGGGAAGGGACGCCCCATCGGAAGCGTTAGCTATTTTCGAATAAGCACGAAGCCACTAATCAATGCATGTAACTTCGCTAGGGACGCCGGGGGATTTCCAAAAGGGGAATAGGCGTTTTTTCCCTTTTGGTCGGGTGTGGGGTGAAGCCCCACGACTTTGATTCACCTCGGCCGCTAGGCCGTATTAACTCACTATTACATGCGACCTAATTTTGGCGCGCAAATAAGCCCCAATTGAGCTCATTGCTCAAGGGCTCAGCGCAAAGAGCTCTGAGCAAAATTCAGCCATAACGTAACTGAGTTGAATCACAGTACGAACATCACTGCAGAAGCCTGATAACACGGGTTTTACACTCTGATTTAGCTTGGTCAAAACTGCAACGATTAACCGCCTAAATTTGCATTTTCGGCCCTACATGCTAACGTGGCTAATGTAAATTTACATTCAGTGTTTATCAAAGCTATGTCGCAACAATCAATAAAAAGTCGATCGACAACAAGCTTATATCGGGCGATACCATGCAGCGCGGCTGATATTACACGGAAGCACAACTGAGGTTGAGATATGGAACCATCTAATACGTCACGCCGGACCTTTATCAAGCAATGTGTGATTGGCGGGGTTGCCGTATATTCGGCCCCTTTGTTGTGGGAAATGAGTCGCGCGAATGCGGCGATTGTCTCACCTGAACTGGCAGCCCAATGGCAAACTCAGGTTAATGGTCAATCCAAACCTAAGTTTCGTAACGACGGCATAGCGAAGGTCACAGGCCAAAAGGTCTATGGCCGTGATTACCGTGCTATGGACATGGAGGGCTGGCCCAAGCAGCAAGGTTATGCTTTTATACTTCGCGCCGCCGATGCCTCCCATGTTTATCAAGGCTTTTCACTCGACCACCTGCCCGCGTCGGCTAAGCCCTATAAAGTGATCACTGCGGCCGATCTGGCCCGTGATAAAATCAAGCTGCCCGATTTTTACGGTGACAACATGTTACTGGCCGAGGGGCAAACCGCCGACTACTTAGGTCATGCGGTGGCGATATTGTTGTTCGACAGTTTCCCCGCCTTTAAGCAAGCTAAGTCTTTACTGCAATTTGACCAGACCTTACTGCGCTTTGGTGAGCAAACGCCGTTTGTGTCGGACTCGAAAGACCCGTACGCCAGTTGGCGCCTTATTCGAGTGGAAGGTGAAAATGGCGATCGGGAAGATTTATATAGCCCGCTCCACGATGGGCTATTTTTCCCTAGCGTAAAAGATCGCAAGCCAGAATGGTTAGGCAATCCGAATGCCAAAGGGACAGTGTCTGAGCGCGGGCTTTATTATGCGGGTGAGATAGATAAGCAGATTGCTATCGCCCAAGCCAATCAACAATGGCAAGTGTTAGAGCGGGAATATCGCACCCAGATCATCGATCCTATGATGATGGAACCCGAAGCCTTTAACGGCTGGTATGATGCGGCTAGCCAAACCTTTCATACTGTGATTACCTCGCAGTCGCCGCAGGACTTTCAAGAGATGGCAGTGCACATGCTGTTATCTGGCCCACTGGCAGGCAAGGTAAAACATCTGGTGGTGCACTCGCCTTATATCGGCGGTGGATTTGGCGCGAAAGACCATTCGATATTCCCCTATTACGGCGTGCTCGCGGCCATTTATGCCAAGGGGCCAATCCGACTCGCCAATGACAGATTCGAGCAATTCCAATCTGGGCTTAAACGTCATCCGTTCATCATGAAAAGCCGCTTAGCGGTGGATAAATCGACCTTAAAAATCCAAGCCTTAACTTCGCAGATGACAGTCGATGGCGGCGGACGAGTCAACTTTACTCCGTCTGTGACCTCGGTTGGCGCAACAGCGATGCAAAGCATTTATTACACGCCGCGCAACGATATTATCGCCACCGCCTATGCGTCGCGTAACCCAGATGCGGGGTCGATGCGCGGTTATGGCACGCTGCAATCGATGACGGCGATGGAATGCATGATCCACGAGATCGCCGATGAGCTGAAGGTTGATCCCTTTAAACTGCGCGCCGCCAACGTGATGGAATCCGGCCAGCGCAATACTCAAGGCGCGATTCCTAACGGTACTTTACGTTACCGCGAAATGCTCGAGATGGCCGAGCAAGCTCCCGTGTGGCAAAACCGCGCGGTGAATAAAAAGGACTATGAGGCCAAACATCCGGGGATGCGTTACGGCGTCGGTTTTGGTATCGCCACTAAAGATTATGGTACGGGCGCAGCAGCGCCAAGTGCGGCGGTTCGCCTAGCTAAAGACGGTAAAATCACCCTAGAAATCGGCTTTATCGAAATGGGCACTGGCACGCAAACCTCCCAAGCCGTGGTGGTCAGCGATGCTCTAGGCAACTTTGCCGATGAGGTAAAACTCGCCGAAGTGGATATTTGGGATGCGATGCAATTAGTGCAAACCGATAATCCTTATATTATTTCGCAGCAACGCCAAGATGAAATGGCGGCCAATCCACGCTGGACGCCCGTTAAAGCCATGGCATCGTCGGCGTCTATGTCGGCCTATTACCAAAGCCATGTCAGCCGCATCGCCGCCGATATTATCTATCGCCACGGCCTATGGCCTGCAGCGGTATCGATTTGGAACGAGTTGTATTTTAACACCCCGATGGGCTCGACTAATTTGCATAACTCACGCGATGGTCGCTGGGTCGATGGCAAGTTAACCGCCTTGGGCTTTCCGCCACTGTCTATCGATATTCTCGCTAAACGCGCCCACGATATGGGTTTAGTGGTCGGCGTGATGGGCCATGCCTTTAATCGCTGGGCTTGGGCTGAAGCCGATTTCGACATTCTTGGCACTAAAGAGCGTTTAGCACTCGATGCGCTGGCGCTGCAATACGGCGAAGGGAACGCAACGTTTGCGGCCACTTCTGACACGACTATGAGTATCAAAGCGCGTCAAGCCAGCATGAAGTCTAATGGCTATCACTTGATCGACCGTCAAGCCATGAGTTATCCCAGAGCCGAACTGAACAATGCCATGGTGACTTACTACGCCCCCTGCGCCACTTTGGTTGAAGTGGCCGTTAACGAAGGCAATGGCGAAGTCACGCTACTGAGTTCTCATACTTGGTTAGAAGCGGGCAAAGTGATTGTTAAAGAATTAGTCGAAGGGCAAATTCAAGGTGGTCTTGCGATGGGGATTGGCCATGCACTGCATGAAGGCTTACCGCCATTTGAAGCAGGCGCTGGCAATGGTACCTGGAACCTCAATCGCTATCAGGTGCCGTTAGCGCGGCATGTGGGCGTGTGGGATCAACGTCATACCATATTGCCGCAGTTATCTGATAACGATCCCAGCCGTGGTATCGCCGAAGTGGTGATGATCCCTGTGGTCGCGGCGCTGATTGAAGCCGTGTATCAAGCAACCCATGTCCGCTTTTACGATTTACCTATGACAGCGAAAAAAATTAAGGAGGCCATGGCATGAGCCAGTCTATTAAACTGACCATTAATAACCAAGCCGTAGGCCCGATTGAAGTCGCCGATGGTGTGATGATGATTGAGTTTCTACACGAATACTTGAACCTCACAGGCACTAAGTTTGGTTGCGGCGCGGGCGTATGCCACGCCTGTACAGTGATCGTCGACGACGAGCAAGGCATGAGTGAAGTGGTGCGTACCTGCATCAATGGTGTTGAGCGTTTCAATGGTAAACGCGTCCGCACTGTCGAAGGTCATGCTAGACAAAACTCCCTTGGCGAAATCACCGCCCTGAGCCCAGTGCAAGAGGCTTTTTTGGAGCATTTTTCGTTTCAATGTGGTTGGTGCACCTCGGGCTTTGTCAACGAATCGACCGCACTGCTTGAGCGATTAGAGCGACAACCTATCGCTAAAGATCAAGTTGAAAAAGTCGTTGAAGATGCCTTGAGTGAACACGTATGCCGCTGTACTGGCTACGTAAAATACTATGCGGCGGTCAAAGATCTGATCCTCAAAACTAAGGGGCTAACCCTGTGATGACATCAGCCAATCTGCGCTATTTCTCGCGCTATTTCCCGCACATTAGTAGGATAAAAAATCTGTTGAGCCACAATCTACTCCTGAGTTTAGGGCTAGGTTTACTCGCCTGTTCCAGCAGCGTTGCCGATGAAGGCGGCAATACGAATAACGACATCGCACGCGGCGCGTATCTGATGAAGATAGGCGACTGTGTGGCCTGCCATACTGCAGTCGGCGGGCGCGAACTCGCGGGTGGTTTGCCGTTCGAAACGCCCTTTGGCGCTGTGTACTCGACCAATATCACCTCAGACAAAGAAACCGGGATTGGCAAATACAGTTACGAGGACTTTTTTGATGCCATGCACCACGGTGTTGGCGTCAACGGCAACCTCTACCCTGCTATGCCCTACACGTCCTACAGCCTGCTGACGGACGACGACACTCAGGCGATTTATGCCTATTTGATGAGTACTAAACCCATCAAGCAAGCTAACCGCGACAATGATGTTTACTTTCCGTTTAACCTGCGTTTTGGCCTAAAAGCTTGGAACTTAGTCGCCCACGATGCCAAGGAATTTACCCCGAGCAAGGAAAAAAGCGAGCATTGGAATCGCGGCAATTACTTAGTCAATGCCCTAGGGCACTGCGGTGAATGCCACACCCCAAGAGACACTATGTTTGCCATGGAGCAGGACAAGCACTTTGAGGGCGCGATTATCGAAGGGCTAGAGGCATCGGACATTCGCCCCGCCGAGCTTAACAGGCAAAACTGGACCCATGAGGATCTTAAGTCGCTATTTACCAAAGGCTACTCCCGTAAAGGCACCGTCTTTGGCGGCATGTATCCCGTGGTGTATCACAGCTTTAGCCACTTAACCGATGATGATATGCGCGCGGTGAGCAGTTATCTGCTCGATAACGACGATGATCTTAAACCGGATCCGCTCACCTTTAACGGCCATAAACCTGAACTGCCAGGTTATACGCTCTACAAAGGTTACTGCGCCGGTTGTCATGGTCAAAATGGTGAAGGTCGTCCTAATGTCGCCCCCGCGATGGCAGGAAACGCCACCTTAGATAAAGCGAGTCCTCATAATATCGTCGCCGTAATACTAAAAGGTATTCAGAGCCAGCATTACAACGCTACCACCAGCTTTTATGCCATGCCGGGATATGCTGATGAGTTAAGCGACGAGCAGATTAAAGACTTAGCCAATTACCTAAGACTCACCTGGAGCACACAAGCTGGTAATCTCGATGTGAAGACCATCCAAAGCTTAAAAGAAGTGATCCTCGAGCACGACTAACCCACATAGATATGTGGGAGATTTAAGATAAAAGCCGACTCTAGCGTCGGCTTTTGCTTGAATGATATAGAGCGCGAGAATCGGTCACTCATCGACTTAATCAAAGTAAGCGGGATCAGAGTAAGCGGAACTTCACTCCCACTTAGCCACGCAGTCGAGTATCAAAGAAAGCTAAGCTGCGCGCCCAAGCGAGTTCGGCGGTGGCTTTATCGTATCGGCCAGTGGAGTCGTTATGGAAACCGTGATTCACATTCGGGTAAAGATAAGCGACATAATCGGCTTTATTGGTTTTTAGCTGGGTTTCATACTCGGCCCAAGTGTCGTTTACCCGCTGATCGAGCCCAGCAAATTGCAACATAAGTGGCCCCTTTACTCGGCTACGCAGTTCTGCAGCCGCTGGCGTGCCATAGAAAGGTACGCCTGCATTGAGTTCATCGGGAATCGTGGCGGCCAGCATATTGACGATATAGCCGCCAAAGCAAAAACCTACGGCACCGAGTTTGCCATTGCTTTGAGGATGGGATTTTAAAAACTGCGCAGCGGCAATAAAGTCTTGCTCGATTTTGGCTCTGTCTAAACTGCTTTGCATGGCGCGGCCCGCATCATCATTACCCGGATAACCACCTAAGGAATAAAGTGCATCGGGGGCGAAGGCGATATAACCCTGCGCGGCTAATCGGCGAGCCACATCTTCGATATAGGGATTAAGGCCACGGTTCTCGTGCACCACTAATACCACTGCGGCTTTTTTAGTGGGATCTAAGGTTTTCGGCTCACCTGCGGCACTGCCCGCGAGCAATAACTCATCGGGCATGACTAAGTAGCCGCGCCCTTCACCGTAACCATTGGGCGAGGGAAACTTAACATAACTGGCTTGAATACTGGGATCGTTAAAGGAGACTTGCTCAGCAAGTGCATAGTTCGGCAAGAGTGCGCCCGTGAGCATCGTCATTGTGAAACCTAGCGCCACCAATCCTGCGAGCCGCCCCATAAACTCACGGCGATCGATAATGCCATGGGCATATTCGTCATACCAGTCAAAGGCTTCCTGCGGTATCGGTTGTACTTTCTGGGCATGTATCTGACTTGTTTCTGCTAAGGCTTGCTTGTCTTGTTGTATCATCGTTATTCCTCCATTGAACAAGCTAACCACAGGTAACACGTCTTCCCTAGCTTGTGGGTGTTAAGATTTAACTCAAGAGTAAAGTAAGAATCGCACTTAGGGCAACTGACTTTAACGTTTGCCGTTTGGTAAGTTTGTTTTGAAATAGCACACGATCGGCACAAACGGCTGTCGGTTAGGGCAAGGCTAGCTTAAAATAGCGATTTAGATTCTAGAGGGCCTAGCGTGATACAACATAGAGCTAGCCAGATGGTGATATTCCACACTCTGGTGACCAGTGGTAGTTTTACCCAAGCGGCGGCCAAATTAAAAACCTCGACATCCTATGTCAGCAAGCAGCTTGGCGCACTGGAAGCCGAGCTGAACTTGCTGTTAGTCCAGCGGACCACTCGCACCTTAGTGCTAACCGACGCGGGCCAACAGTTTGCCCATTACTGTGAGCAAGTGTTTGAAGCGACACAAAATGCCGATGCTATTATGCTAGATGCCCGCGATGACATTAGTGGTACAATTCGCCTCGGTTCCTCCCAGTCCTTTGGCACCTTACACATTATCCCCGCGCTGGAAGTGCTGCAGCAAAAATACCCCGAATTGCGATTTGAGCTAAGCCTGTTCGACCATAAAGCCGACATGCTAGAAGAAGGCCTCGATCTGTGGATCACTAACCATGAACAGCTGAACGAAGGTTATATCGCCCAGCACCTCGCCGAGACTAACTTTGTGGTGGTCGCCTCTCCCGATTATTTACTCAAGCATGGCGTGCCACACCATCCACAGGCGTTAGCGCAACATAATTGCGTTATCTATCAAAGCAAGAGCCGTAATTATGATCGCTGGAGTTTTGCTAAGGATGACCTAGAACAAACCGTGCATGTGGCGGGAAATTACCGTGTCGACTTAGCCGAAGCCGTGCGCAATGCGGTGATTGCAGGGCGCGGCATAGGCTATGTGGCCACGTATTTACTCAGTGATGAGTTTCAAAGCGGAAAACTGATCCAACTCTTACCCGATTGGAAACCACTGCAACAGATGCCCGTTTATGTAGTTTACCCAAGGCGGCGCCATTTACCGACTAAGTACAAGGTGATAATCGAGTGTTTAAAGTCCCATATCGGCCACCCGCCCTACTGGGATAAAAAGCTCAAACCTTGGTTAGGTAAGACAATCATTTAAACTGCAACCACTTAAGCTGCATTTCAAACCAGCACTGACTACGACACCAGCCTAAAGTCGTCTGTGGCATGATTTCGATTATTGCCACAGGCACAAATATTATTTCCTCTGGGCAACAGTAGCTAAAATAGCTTTTATTCTCCTGCATAAACAGCAAGTTAAACTGTTGCTATTTTCGACTGTTTTATCGTAACAGCCCAGTAACGCCCTCGACTTGCCCTTACTGCGACTCGGCCTACAATGCGCGGCTTCTTCCTTAACTCAAAAGAATAACCCCTTATGACCGCGATATTAGGCATGATTAGTATCTTGTTTTTTGCTTGGTTACTGTCAGTGAACCGCAAGAATATTCCCTACCGCACTGTGATTTTAGCCCTAGGCTTACAAATTATATTTGCCCTGTTAGTGCTCTACGTCCCTGCGGGTAAGGCCGTATTACAGTCTGTTACGGCGGGCGTGTCGAGCGTGATAGCCTATGGCAACGAAGGGATTGGCTTCCTGTTTGGGGATCTCGCCACGGGTAAAGTCGGCTTCGTATTTGCAATCAATGTGTTAGGTATCATCATCTTTTTCTCGGCACTGATTTCAGCCTTATACCATATTGGGTTAATGCCTAAGGTGATCAACATTATTGGTGGTGGTCTGCAGCGTTTACTGGGCACGGGCCGCGCCGAGTCTTTATCTGCCACGGCAAACATCTTCGTCGGCATGATTGAAGCGCCGCTGGTGATTAAACCCTATTTAAAGCACATGAGCGATTCGCAATTCTTCGCGGTCATGAGCTGTGGTTTAGCCTCAGTCGCGGGCGGTACCTTAGTCGGATATGCCGCTTTAGGTGTCGATCTTAACTATCTGATTGCCGCCGCCTTTATGTCGGCACCCGCGGGTCTGTTGATGGCTAAAATCCTCATGCCGCCTAGCGACAATGACAAAAACAGCGCCGATGAAATCACCTCTGTCGAATTGCCACGCGCCACCAATGTGGTTGAAGCCTTAGCCGATGGCGCTATGTCTGGCATGCGGATTTCTGTCGGGATTGGTGCCACGCTACTGGCCTTTGTCAGTGTTATCGCCCTACTGAATGGCATGTTAGGCGCTGTGGGTGAATGGTTCGGTTACCAGTTAAGCTTCGAATTTTTACTCGGTTATCTGTTCGCCCCTATGGCGTGGCTGCTGGGTATTCCTTGGCATGAGGCCATTACTGCAGGCTCACTTATTGGCCAAAAAATCGTAGTGAATGAATTTGTAGCCTTCATCCAGTTAATGAAAGTCGAAGACCAACTGAGCGCCCATTCTCAGGCCGTTGTGACTTTCGCCCTGTGTGGTTTCGCTAATATTTCCACTATGGCAATTTTGATCGGTGGACTGGGTAGCATGGTGCCAGAACGCCGCGAATTTATCGCCCGTAATGGTTTTCGCGCCATTGCCGCGGGTGTATTTGCTAACCTCATGAGTGCGGCCATTGCCAGCGTGATCCTCTCGCTGTAATCCATCAGCTTGGGCTTTTTTAGGCACTCATCTCACCATTGAGTTAACCACTAAGTTAGCCACTAAGTTAGCCACTCGCGCGCAGCAAAACCGCGATCAACACAAACCCAAATCAAGCAAGCTTGGTTTGGGTTTTCTTTTATGCCTCAGATATTTTTTGTGTATAATGTCGCCAGAAAAAGATTAATGAGTTTACATTTCAATAACATGCGTAGCCAAAGGAGTACGAATGGCCATAGTGAAATACAAGGCAGTTAACGCCGCAATCGGTATAACAGCACTAGGCATAGCCTTAGTGCTCGCCGCCTGCGATAACTCAACGTCACCCTCCAATTCAGTTAATACCAACATACCCACAGAGCGTGAATATCAGATTATCTCCACCATAAACCTCAATGATGGCTTTGAAACCCGCAAAGTGCTGCAGGCACGACTGCTGCTGGATTACCAATTACAGAATGCAGAGGGTAAGGCGACCAGCTTAACAACGCCGTTAACCCATAACGCCCGTTTTTTTATCCAACCTAATATGCTGCAAATTAGCGATTATGGCATGCCGATTCCGGTGAGTAATATCGACCCTAAAGGTAACTCTAATGAAATCTTTCAGTTGGTTAAAGATGGCTTTAATGTGGAATTTAACAATGGTGAAGTCCGCCAACTGACTCCCATTGCCAAGATGGATCAAAAAGATATCAAGGAATTATTTGACCACTGGGTGAATCTTAATAGCTTGTTTAAACAAGCTCCAACCTTGCCTGTAGCACTTGAGCCTAGGGTCGGTTATAGCATCAGCGCCCCCATGGATGCACGCCTAACTTGGACGGTTGAGCAAGTGACCGAAGATAAGTTATTTGCAGTAGTACAAGGTGAGAAAGACAACTTTAAGGCCTATGGAAAGTTCGAGCTTAACCGCAAAACCGGCTGGTTAGAGAGCATGGCGTTTTTTCAACAGGAAGAGAGCAAAGGCAGTACCCTCACCCGCCGCATCGCCATGGCGCCCAAGGATAGCCCTTATATTATGAGCATGCTTTGGCATGCCGACGCTCGCTACGATGCGGAGCGTGATATAGATGATCTGCAAAAAGAGCTGTACCCTATCAGCGATGTTCCTCGGGAATATAAAGCCCATGATAAGGACTTTATAAAATCCTTATTACCTGATCAGCAAGGTATTCTTGATAATATTGGCCCATGGGGCGCTGACACGCCAGAAGTGCTGCAATTGCGCTTTGTGCATAATATAAGCCCGCGATATGTGGTTGCTAATGTGCATTATGAAGACTTAGCCGCCTTTGATGCCAGTGGAAATCCGATAGACATTCACTTCTGGCAGCACAGCAGAGGTGTGGCGATGAATTTCAACCGCTCGATTGAGTCTTCGGTGGATCTTATCGCCACAGGCTGGGACAACACCGCCAATAAACTCAAGCAGATAGACCATATCACCGCCAAGCTGACCCTTATCCCCGAAAGCAATAAGATAGTCGAAAAGTCGTGGGATGAACTGGTCGCGAATCCTTACGCCTTCGGCGATGCGAGCCTCACCATTCAGGTGCTCGACGCCGAGGCAAAGCTATTTAAAGTCGTGACAAAGCAGAGTAAGACTAAAAACATTAACCTTCCTTTTCAACAATTTAAAGGAAAGATGGCCGAAGCCCGTCGCGATGGTGATTATCCTAAATGGTTAACGGTGACGGATAAGGAACTACTGGGGGAATTAATCGGTGTCGATGATCCTCATCACCTTAGCACCCGCGCCCTGCTACTTAAGCTAGATGAAATCCCTAAAACCGTTGTAATACTGGAGAGCCGGCCACAGCCGGAGTTAAGCCAAACCAAGAACATCCGCTTTGTGACCTTTACCGACTACAACCAAAATCTGGCCAATCCCTTAAGCGAGTTTGGCGATTCGAGCCTCAATAACTTCCTCTATCAAGATCTTGAGCCATCAAACGCCGAAATCAGTGCGATCCAAGGGATAAAACCTGAGACTGAAAATGGCCATAATCTGTATATTCCCATGTCAGCCGCATTAGCGAGTGCCTGTAAACCTGAAATAGAACAAGGTTTTAAAGAAGGGAAACACGAAGTCACTTGGCTGTTTGAGCATAATGCCCCAAACGGACCAGCCTATACCCTGATGACGCCCGACCGCGAGCGGCAGTTTTTCTACGATAAACACATCCAAGGAAAAATCCATTGCCAAGGTGATATCAGTTGGCAACCCTTAGAGCAGGCAGCTAACCCACGTCCTTGGTTAATCGATTTACAAGCTTGGCTAACAAAAACCGGTTATGGTGACGAGCCGAGTAAAGATCTTAAGAACTACTTTAAAGTCGAGGATGCCCAAGGCAAATCCCTAACGATTCGACTGCCCGAAACCACCGAACTGCGGATTAAAGAGGCGCTGGTCGATGGCCGCTATTTGAGTGTGGCGGGCCCTGCAGCGAAGGTGAGTTATATGACTCTCTCTCAAAACCCCGTCGACATCCCCTATGAATTCACCTTTAAACCTTTGCCATAAAAAGGAGCGGTTATGCGTCTATTTACAGTAAAACTGCTCCTTGGAGCACTGGTACTTATTTGTATCACTATCAGTGCCAGTGCCAATGCCAATGCCAATGCACAAAAGGTGTTACTCGATGCCCATTGGAAGGTTGTCAAAGATGAAAAACAGGCTCAATACTATCTAAAAAAATCGACCGAAGTTATCGACGGAAATTATAAGGCTGAGGTTTATTACAAAAATAACGATATGCTTTTCTGCGCCAGTGCCCTCGCCGATAACAAAATTGGCAAAACCCTCACAAGCGAACAATTTCGCGGTGCTTATCAATGCTACTTTGAGGATGGCAAGCCCTACGAACAAGGCTTTCGCAACGAGCAAGGTCAACTTCATGGCCTGCTCAAAAAATATATCGCCACGGGTCAATTGTATGTTGAATCGCACTATGAAAATGGTGTTAAACAAGGCCTTGAAACGGGTTACTGGGAAGATGGGAAGACCCGGTACAAAACGACCTATAAAGATGACAAAGAGGTCGGTATAAGCGAGCTTTTTGATAGCGAGGGCAAGCTTAGGGGCAAGGTCTGTAATAGTGGTACTTGTGTTACCCAGTACTATGACAATGGCAACTTACACGTCGAAATCCCTATGGTGGATGGGCTTACACATGGCAACGAGACCAATTGGGGCTTTGGTAAAATCATTTCGACCCAAGCTTATGTCAAAGGTAAGAAACACGGGGATTACTTCGAATATTTCGACGATGGCAAGGTAAAGCGCCACTACCGCTACCACAATGACTATAAAGTCGGTGAACAGCTGGATTACTATGAAAATGGCCAGATAGCACAAAAGGAAATCATAGAAGCACCATGGAATGTGACCTTATCGGTTAAATACGATGAAAAGGGTGACATGCTCAGTTCAACCGAAGAAAAACACCAAAACAACAGCTGGGTTTACCGTAAGCATCAACGCTTTAGTGACGGTCAACTTACCTCTAACATCGAAGAAGACAAGCTTAAAAAATGGGTTCTCAACGAAATATTTGAGCAAGGAGAGTTAATTAGCCGCAGCGAGCATATCGATAACCAATTGACCGGTTTATATCTACAAACCCTAAACCGAAGTCAAACTGTAAAAGTGATTACCCGCGAGTATTTTAAAGAGGGTAAGCGCGAAGGCCCCTACGAAATGCTGAAAATTAACCATGAGACAGGGGAACAATGGCTGGCCGAGCAAGGCCAATATGCCAATGACAAGCCCTCAGGCAAATGGAAAAAACAACAAGAAGATGCCTCCCTCACCTTTAGCTATGATGCCCAAGGCGAGCTCGATGGTGAGTTCCGTAATGAGACAAGTTCAGGGCAATTGCTTGAATTAATAAACTTTAACCATGGCAAACCCGAAGGATTAGTACAACGCTACGCCACTGACGGCCAATTGTATGAAAAGGGCGAATACCGCAATGGGCAACAGGATGGCGACTGGGTGTACACCCATGGTGAGTTCGGTTTCAACCCAATGCCAAATCCTGAGAGACACTATTGGTACGGACGCTTCGACCAAGGTAAACAAGTCGGCCACTGGGAACTGCGTAATACCGAAGACTATGTGCTTGAAATAGCGAATTATGACGAGCAGGGCAGGCTTCATGGTAAACAATACGAATTTAGGGATAATGGCTGGATAGAAGTGATCAATAGCTTCCATCATGGCGAGTTTTTAAATCGGGAAATACCGCCGCCGGTGATTACCTCGGACCATGTTTTCCCTATTTTTTAGCCTAAGAATATTCGCTTAATCGATTAACTTAACCCTTGGCGCTGTGCACTGTATATAAGTGCACAGCCCGATAAATAAACTCAACAGCAAAAAATTAGGATTCTTGTATAGGCTGCAAACCGCGCGGCCTTAAGACCCAGAACAGAGCAAGGAATCAGCATGTTCAATACGCCATTTCGCTTTATCAGCCTCGCGATTGCGGGAGCCAGCTTAACCAGTGTCCATGTACAAGCAGCGCAAAATCTCTCCTCCATGATGGTCGAAATCCGCCAACAGGACGGAATTCCCAGCTATTACAATCTCGCCACTGGCATGCCCTTAAATGGCGATATCGCCATAGTGCGCGATAACCAAGGCTATACCTTAGGGCAGTTTTCCGAGGGGATCCCTAATGGTAAATGGCAAGTATTTCATACCAATAACAGCAAACTAGTCGAAGGAAACTATCAGCAGGGTTATCAAGATGGCACTTGGCATATGTTCGATTTGAGCGGCGCCGTTACTGAGGAACAGCAATTTACCAAAGGCGTGCCCACGGGCGAATGGAAGGAATACAACAGCAGCGGCCATCTCAGCCAAACGACGCGCTATAAAGACGGTAAAAAGGAGCAAGTAAAACGTTTCTATGCCAGTGGCAAACTGCAAGCCCAAGAAAGCTACCTCGATAACCTGCGCCACGGGAAATGGGAAAGTTTCTATGAAAACGGCACCTTGTCCCAAAGCCAGAGCTATGCGAACAACCAACTCTCAGGTTCTTATTTAGAACAAAATCCCAATGGACAAGCCACAGTGACGGGCCGCTTCGATGCAGAAGGCCGTCGCCAAGGAGCATGGGAAACCTTTTTCGATGACGGGACTAAATCGAGCAGCAGCCAGTTTAATCTCAATCTGCTCGAGGGTGAAGAACGGACATTTTACCCCAATGGTGAACTCGCCAGCCGCTGCCAATATAGCGCTGGGCAACGCCAAGGTAAATGCCAGCAATTTAATGATGCAGGTAAATTACAAGTTGAAGAACAGTATGTTAATGGTGCATTAGACGGGCCACAGCAATATTTTAATGCCGAGGGCATTCTCACCAGCACTCTCAACTATAAACAGGATCTACTCGCTGGTACGCAAAAGTATTTCCACAACAACGGCCAACTTAAAGAATTACGTAACTACCAAGACTCAAAGCTGACTGACAATGGCCAATACCCGCTTCATGGACCATCGGAGCGTTATGATACCGAAGGCAATTTGCTCGAAAAAAGCCACTACGACATGGGATTTAAGGATGGTCTATTTGAGCGCTATCACGCTGGCAAGCTGCAATCCTCCGAGCAATGGCGACAAGGGCAACGTCACGGTGAATCACGCCGTTACCACAACAATGGCAAGCTGCGGACGCTAGATCAATACGTTGAAGGTAAACCAACAGGGAAATCAGAAACCTATTTTGACGACGGCACAGTGAGTGAGCGCGGCGAACGTATCGATGGCCAATGGGTCGGAAAATATGAGTCATTTTACGATAACGGTAAACCTCGGGAAGTATCTCACTACGCACGGGATAAAAAAGACAATGCCAGTCGTTACCCTCTTGATGGCCATTTCGCCCGCTGGTATGCCAATGGTGATCCCAATGAAGAAGGCACATATCAAAGCGGCAATAAAGAAGGCCTATGGATACAGTACAGCGAAGGCCTGAAACAACGGGAGCAAACCTTCGCCAATGGCAAACTTAATGGTAACTATACAGAGTATTACCACGGACGCCGCCGTGTGACTGGGGAGTATCTGGACGACCAAAAAACCGGTCTATGGACGGATTATCGCTACGAAGAAAAAGACCCTACCTATGGCACAATCCCCGAGGGGAATATCCAGCAAAAAAGCCATTGGCAGGAAAACAAGCGCCACGGAATTCGCGAGTTTTACAGCTTTAAGCAAGTGGTTTACCGCTCAGAAACCTATGATAAAAATGATAAAACAGGCACATATGCCGAGTACTATCCCAACAATGGCCAGCTAAAACTCAGCGGGGCTATGGATAAAGGTAATCAAACTGGATTGTGGGAAAGCTGGTTTGAGGACGGTATGCAAGCTGCTAGCACTGAGTTTTTAGACGGTCAAAGCCATGGCCAAACGAAAGAATATTACAGTAACGGCCAACTCAAATTAGAGGCAATTTATGCTAAGGGGTCGCTTGATGGTCAAGTTAAGCAATATCACCAGAACGGTAAGCCAGAACTCGTTGAAACTTGGGTGAAAGGCCAAAAAGAAGGCGATGCCAGCTATTACCACAACAATGGCAAGTTAGCCGAACAAGGCACTTATCTTAGGGATCGCAAGGAAGGTCTATGGCAAAGTTTTTGGCCTAATGGTGAAAAACGCACTGAAGGCAGTTATCTCAGCGATCGAGAATCAGGGGATTGGAATCATTATGATCAACTCGGCAAGCTGATTAAAACAGAACACCATGGCTAGCTTAAAAATGGGGTTTTAGATTAAAAAGCGATCTAGTTCAAACATTTATCCTTAACTCCAAATCTAAAGGAAGTTTCATGCAAAGTGTGCCATAACCAGTGTCTATACTAACGGCCTTTTTTTTCGTTTAGGACAAATTGCCTATGAAGACATTTATGAAAGACGAGTTAGCCCTGCTACTGGGAATACTGACCTTAGTATTCTTTAAAACCGGTGGCGATAGCTTACTCGCCGATGGCACCGCCCTCTCGACCTATATTCCCGTTTCACTCGCCCTATTGGGTGTAGTGACTTGGGCCATTTTCTCTGTGGTACGCCACTCAGATGCACTAGCGATTAAGCTTGGCGATCCCTATGGCACCTTAATCTTAACTTTATCGGTCATTTCACTCGAAGTGGTGATGATCTCCTCCGTGATGCTGACCGGAGAACCCAACCCTGTCATGGCACGCGACACTATGTTCGCCGTCGTCATGTTGATCATCAATGGCTTAGTGGGCTTTACATTATTACTTGGCGGCTGGCGTTACCATACCCAGCATTTCAATTTAGATGGCGTAAAATCCTATCTCGTGGCGATTATTCCCCTCGCCCTACTCTGTTTAGTACTGCCCAATTTTACCGAAGGTGGCACTATTGGCGGCATGTCTAAAGCCATGTCTTGGATGCTGATCATTATTTCGATTCTGCTCTATGGCGTCTTTTTAGTGGTACAGACGAAGAGCCACAGCCATTTCTTTGTCGATGCCGATCATGAAGACCATGAGGAACACCACGGCATACTGCGCAGTAATGCTTACCATACGATTCTATTAATTGGCTACTTACTCGTAGTCATTTTGCTGGCAAAAACCTTAGCTATGCCCATCAATTACAGCGTAGCAACCCTAGGCGCTCCACAGGCATTAGGGGGCTTTATTGTGGCCTGCTTGATTTTATCCCCCGAAGCTGTGGGAGGCTTTAAGGCCGCGTTAAACAATCAATTACAGCGGGCGATGAATCTGTATTTTGGCTCAGTGCTCGCGACGATTGCACTCACAGTCCCCGCGGTATTAATTATTGGCAGCGTGATAGATCAAGAAGTCCATTTAGGCCTGTCACCCGCCGACATGGTGCTGTTAATCACCAGTTTAATGGTCTGTAAGGTAAGCTTTAGCAGCGGTCGCACCAATGCATTGCACGGCGCGACTCATATAGTCTTGTTTATCGTTTACTTGTTCTTAATGTTTGAACATGCCTAAACTTTATTAAATCCAAGGCCGAGCGTGATTTATTTGCGTCTCGGCTTTACGCTTTTCTCATCCAGATTGACCCGCAGTAAGAGTACAAACCAGACTAAAGCGCCAACAACAAACCAGATAAAAATCCACACTAACTTATAGCCATTACGAGCCTCAAATGGTTCAAATTTGGGCATAAAAATCGTTTGATGTTCAGCTTGATAAAGCGGACTTTTTTGTGCGGCGCTGAGCAACTCTGAACGAAGAGAGGATGGGGCTAATCGTTCAAGGTAAACAAAACTCTGGGGATCCAACTCATTGAACTCATTTAGGGATTTAGCCAAAAACGCTTTGAATTGCGCTTCTTTCTCATTGGGTTCAAGTCGATTACTGATCTCCTGCTGATAAACTTTACCATACCAAGCGAGGGCCTTAGCATGCCAACTGTCTGCACGCTCTGCAAAAATAGGCATAGCGATATACAGCGCCATATTTAAGTGACTACTATGTTTACCTGTAACCTCTAGGCTTCGCTGCAAACCAATTTGCGTCTTATCAATATAAGATTGCTGAAACTGATAATACTGAGTATTTTTATGGAGATACAATTCTTGTATCGATGCTAATTGCGTTAACTTCCCCGTGGTAGTCTTGAGATATTCCTGCGCAACGATGCAAGGAACAGCCATTAATTGCACCGCGATCAATAAATAGAAAAAGCGCGAATTATCTTTAACAAACTTGAGTCGTTTTAGCCTAGGCCTGATATAAATGATCGACAATAGCCAAGACAGTATCTGCGGCAGCCACAAATTAACGATATCTTCATCTAGGCTAAAAAACTCAAGGTTAACCAACAACAGCCAATGGACAAAACTGTAACCAGAAACAAATAACAGGCTGAGAAATAAGAAGGGAAAATAGATAAGTTGAATTTTTTTTAAAAATACATCCACACAAATGTCATCCTTGAGAACATAAAATAACGACTATGGTACGCTCAAATCCATCATAAATTTATCAAAATTGAGTAGAAACTCAAAGCGTTAAAACATAAAGGCCAGATTGATTGCTCATCTGGCCTTTATGTTTGTACTTTTATAGAGCTGCAACCGAGAAACTAGGTCTCACTCAACTTAGCTAATTGCTGCTGGCTACGTTGTTTCTTGTATTGCTTAGCTTCAGCAGGAATAGGAGTGACTTTGCCAGTCTCTAACCAGTTACGTAAACGGTTAGCATCCGCAATATGCGTATATTTGCCGTAGGCATCGAGCACGACAAATGCCACTTGGCGTTTTGCCATTTCAGTACGCATCACAAGGCAATGCCCTGCTGCATTCGTAAAGCCTGTTTTGGTTAGATGAATATCCCAGTTATCTTTATAAACCAAACGATTGGTATTACGAAAATCTAAACTGTATCTTGGGTTGGCAAAGGTAACCGTCTTCTTCTCGGTCGAACTCAGCTGGCCTAGCATAGGATACTTTTCACTGGCCTTGAGTAATACAATCAGATCACTGGCACTCGAAACGTTTTTATAGGATAAACCTGTAGGTTCAACATAGCGGGTATTTTTCATTCCCAGCGCTTTTGCTTTGGCATTCATCGCCTTAATAAAAGCTTTATGACCACCGGGATAATGATGTGCAAGACTTGCAGCTGCACGGTTTTCTGATGACATTAAGGTCAGTAATAACATTTCTTTACGGCTGATTTCACTGCCGATACGAACTCGAGAATAAACACCTTTCATTTCTTTGGTATCACGGATGTTTACCGCAAGCTTTTGCTCCATAGGTAACTTTGCATCCAGCACTACCATAGCTGTCATCAACTTAGTGACAGATGCAATTGACATTACTGCATTAGGATTATTGGAATAAAGCACTTCATTGGTTTTTAAGTCCACGACTATCGCACTACGTCCTGCAATTTCTTGCTTTAATGGTGCTTGCTTCGTTTTTGCTGTCGATTGAGTTTTGGTGCTTTTATATGCGACAGAGGCCGAATCGGCTGAATGCGCTGTCGTGGCAACGGTGAGACTGCTGCACGCAAGAATAAAACTACTGAGCAGAAAACGGATCTTCATATAGATTTCACTGAATAGATAAGGGATCGATTGTGCTATGGCACAGGTTTTGGCTAAGTATAGGAGTTCTACAGTGAAAGAAATAGAATGCAATTAGACTTTTATCAGTAAGATCAGCACTTTCTTCTCAATTTTTTTATATAAAACCAGCTTAACCTGTCACCAATCCAGAGCAATAAAGCATCTAGATCTAGGCTTTTCAATTACAGTAGAGACAAAATCTTAGGAAGAGGCTTTTTTCAGTAGAATAATTTGAAATGAAAATAATGGGCGACTTTTTGCACTTTTAACAAAAGTCCCTGTACAACAGTGGTTTCAAGCATCTAAATACGTCATTTTAGGCGAATGAAAGCGTTAACATACGCCCTAAAATGTCGCGTTATAGCATCTTATCCGCTAGCGTAAGACAAATTCGAGTAAAGCTTCAGTATCTTCACACTCTTGTATCAGTTGGTCTGTCAGCACAAAGCCGTGTCTGAGCAGCACTCGCTGTGAAGCTAAATTATGTTTAGCCACATGGGCAAAGAGGGGTCTTAAACTGACTAAAGGCAAAAATTGCGCTAAGGTCTGTGTCGCTATACCTTTGCCCCAATATTCACGGTCAATCCAATACCCTATAAGCGCTTGTCCATCACTTTGCCAATGCCCAATATTGCCCACAAACTTGCCATCGACCACTATCGCCCTTGGTAATACATTCACTTGTCCCAGAATATTTTGATGCCAATGTTTAAAAAACGCTTCCCGATCCCGAGGAGGAAATTGAGCAAGCTGGTTAGCAATGGGATCGCTTTGATGCACAAAAATAGCTTCAAGATCACTTTCAATAATCTGGCGTAAACTCACGCTGTATTGCGTGTTTGGTTGTTTGTCTGACTTACTAGACATAGGTATCACCATTAATACTATGTATTTCAACTTGGTACAGCATGCCACATTTTATGAAGGTAAGCTCAAAAAAAAAGCGCATAACCGAGAAGGAGTTAGCGCTCGAAGAGGCAAATTTGCCGAAATTGAGGTGTGTAAATTCAAGCCATAAAACTCACACGATAGCATTCAAAACCTAGATAAAAATCAATGCAAAAACGGGTGCGCCTAACACCATAGCGATACCAATAAAAATCATAGTCAAACTGGCGATAACGCCCTCTTGCTTGCCGATTTCATTGGCTTTTGCGGCGCCCGCACCATGGGCAGATGCCCCTAGAGCAACGCCTTTACCTAACGAAGTACGAATACGCATAAATTTGAATAAGGGATCGCACACCAAGATGCCAATGACGCCTGTAATTAACACCATCATGGCCGTCAACTCAGGCACGCCGCCAAAGGCACTGGTCGCCTCCATCGCAAAGGGCGTCGACACCGAACGTACCAGCAAACTCTTAGACAACTCCACCGGCAGAGGCACAAACTTCACCAGCAGCCAAGAAGACATCATCCCCAGAAACAATCCGGCCGTTACACCTAACCCTATCGTCAGCGGATACTGACGGATCAAGTTACGCTCACGATAAATCGGCAAAGCAAAGGCGATAGTCGCTGGCGCTAACATGGCCATCAACCAATGGGTGTATTCAAAATAGGTTGGCAGCGGGATCTTAAGATTAAACACCAATAAGGTAATCACTATTGGCGCTAACACTATGGGCGCTAACCACCAGACTCTATGGTACTTATAGAGACGCTTGGCACCGAAGTAACAGAATATTGTCAGCAATAAGCTGAATAAGGCTAATCCGGTCTGCGACAACACAAAATCCACCACTTTTGAGTCAGTCATCATTAAGCCGCCTTAGCGTGGCGACGGGCTTGCTTTTTGATGTTCAGTTGGCGCTCAAAACGAAACACTCTATCGACCACAAAGCCTGTACCAAACATCACACACACACTGCCCATCACTAAAGTGAACAATATATTGGTGCCGTATTGCTCAAACAAACCTTCGTACTTAATAACGGATATCACTGGCGGGATGAAAAACAGCAATAACTCACCAATCAACCAAGCAGCGCCCAGTTGCACGGCATTTTCAGGAATAAGTTTAAAACCTAATAAAAATAAGAGTATGCCTAAGCCAATCACACTTCCTGGAATAGGAGAATGTGCCCAAGTGGCGAACCAGTGACATGCGAAGGACAGTAAACAGAAGAGGCCGATTTGGCTTAATAACAAAGCCCAATGTCGACACTGACGTATTGCGGCTTGTGGGAATGACATGATTTTCTCGGTTAGAACAAAGTTTTCTATAGGGCTATTCTAGGCTTGCCTATTTGATAAAAAAAATGAATATTAAGAATGTAATGCATGAATTTTAAGAATACATTTAAAGGTGAACCTTAATGGACCTCAAAGTTATCCGCTATTTTATCGAAATCGTCGATGCTGGAGGCTTCGGTAAAGCCAGCGAAAAAGTCCATCTCACCCAACCTGCACTATCAAAAGCCGTACGCCAATTGGAAGAGGAGCTAGACCTCATCTTACTCGAACGCGGTAAACGCGGCACCCAAGTCAAACTCACGCCCGCGGGCGAAGTTGTTTATCGACATGGCAAAGAGTTACTCGCTGGCCGACAACGCATGCTCTCTGAGCTCACGGCCCAACGCAGTTTAACCGCGGGCGAACTCAATCTCGGATTGGCTCCTCTAGGCAGTGCCGAAATTTTTGCCCCGATTATTGCCAAATATCGCCAGCAATATCCGCAGATAGAGATGCACTTACTCGTCCGTGGCGGTGTAGAGCAAACCGCGGCAATCCAAAAGGGCGAAATTGAACTGGCTACTGGGATTATTGATTTTGATGAGGGCTATGACGGCATACGCGTGTTTAACGATCCTATGGTAGTGGTGCTTCCCAAGGAAAATCCGTTATCCACCCGACAGATATTATCGTTTAGCGATCTCAGTGCCGACCCTCAGGTGATGTTCGAAACCGAATACACTCTCTATCAATTAGTGCTCAATGCCTGCCGACACGCCGGATTTGTCCCTAAAAACATCACCCGCGTTAGCCAAGCCGATTTCGGTATTGCCTTAGTCGCCGCGGGCACAGGGGTTATGGTATTGCCGCGCTCCATCGCGCGGCGCTACAGCGTGCCCGGCGTCGTAAATATCCCACTGGCGAGTGACGAGCTGCGCTGGGAGTTATCCCTCTTTTGGCGCAAAGACCAAGTATTGTCCTTCGCGGCTCAAGCCATGATCGCCTTAGTCGAGAAGCACTTAACCCATAAATAACCCTATTCTTACCAAGGAACCACTAAGCTTAAACGCACTAGCGTATCGCTATCCCATGGCAGAATAGGCAAATACTCAGCCGAGTTAACATCGACTTTGGCATAGTGGTCTAAATTGTATTGCGTGTGCTCAGCACTCAGCATTAACACGCTATTAGGCCGCCAAAAATCGGTTTGGTAACTCAGCTCAAAGCGATATTGATTCTCTAACCATTGGTCTTCGTCTTGCCAGGTTTGTGCGGCCACTTGCATATGTAGCTTAGGCGTCACATTTGCCCCTACACTTCCCATAAAGGTATAAGCAAACGTACCATTCCCAAAATCGCCACGATCGTAACCTCGAGTTCTAGGCACATCGTCATCGATTTCGAGATAGTAATAACCCGCACCCGCATTGAACTGAGCCTGTAATGCTTGCCCATCAAAGTTAGCTGTCAGCCCAGGAAATACCTTAGCTTGTTTCTCAACCGAGCTAACGGTATTACGCTTTCCCTGTAAATCGAACTGCCAACCAAATGAAAACGCGGGATTAACACGATAAAGTTCACCGCTCGCGGCATAGGCAGACTTAAACCACACAGGGATGTGGTCAGGGTCGAGTTTATCGACATCTACGTCTATATAGGCATCCAGCGCCGCCGTCAGCAAAATATCGCTTTGGGTTTTATGTTCTAACAATAGACTCGCATTCACCCCTAAGGTGTGAGAATCCTCGACCACAAAATCATGGCTGCCTAAGCTGTAATGCCACTGAGTTTGCTCTTCGGCCTGCAGTGCACTCGATAAGCACAGGGCTAAGCACACTAATGCTGAGTTGAGATAGTTCACTTTTAACTCCTGAAACATCGTTTCTAGCTTGATAATCAAATCAGCCAGAGGATTAAACTGCATAAAATAGGAATAACACCAACTAAGGTTGCCGTTAAAGAGCGGCTAAACTAGCCAATTTAATCAAAGAATAATAGGCGATAGTTCAAATTATGACACTCTCATTGAGCAGCCGCTAATAAACACCACAGAAGTATAGATAGCCAAAAACCTAACAGTTACAATAGTTATAGACCAAAACACAATAATTCAACCCAGAGAAAACAACTTACACACAAATTTGTACAGGAAAGCAGCGCCCCTCAATCTTGCGACTGAAAACCGCAAAATAGAAATGAATTTTTAATCAAATTAACAGCATAATTATTGACACTTAATGCTCATCTGCCTATAGTCGCCACACTGATAGTGAAATCGAACAAGAGAGTCTTAAATGAAAAAATCCATGTTATTAGGCGGCCTGACCTTAACTGCCACCTTGTTGTTAGCTGGATGCGGAAAAAGCGATGACGTGTTAGTCGTTGGCACTAATGCCGCCTTCCCTCCTTTTGAATATGTTGGCGGCCAAAGTGGCGATGAAATCAAAGGCTTTGATATCGATCTGGCCAAGCAAATCGCTAAAGATGCGGGCAAAACGCTCAAAGTCGAAAACATGAAGTTCGATTCACTGATCGTCGCACTCAACTCAGGCAAGATTGATTTTATCGCCTCAGGCATGACGATAACCGCCGAACGTCAAGCAAACGTAAACTTCTCTGAGCCTTACTACGAAGCGACTCAAGTCGTACTCGTCAACAAAGATAACGATAGCATTCATACGCTTGAAGATATTAAGGGCAAACACTTTGCGGTGCAGTTAGGCACCACCGCTGACATTATGTCGAAAAAATACACCCAAAATATCACCGCCTTTAATACGGGTTTCGAAGCCATTATGGAGCTTAAAAATTCAAAGGTAGATTTAGTGTTATTCGACAGCGAACCTGCCGCTAACTATCTGGCTAAAAATCCTGAATTAAAGATGATTAAACTGGATTTTCCTGCTGAGTTTTATGGTTTCGCCGTGTCGAAAGAGCAGCCTGAACTGCTGGCGAGCATCAATAAAACACTGGCTAACATGAAAGCCGACGGCCAATATCAGACGCTCGTTTCTGCCCATATAAAGTGATATCTGCATGATAGACGCAATTAACAGCTCGCTGTTCAGCCCAATTGGCGAAGACGGCATGATAGGTATACTGCTGATATTAAATGGTTTGAAAGTGACATTAATCGTCACTTTCTTCGCCATGTTATTAGGCGCAGTGTTAGGCATTGGCACTACCTTTATGAAGATGTCGTCTAAGTGGTATATCCGCTTCCCCGCCAATCTTTATGTCGGTGTGATCCGTGGCACCCCAGTAGTTGTGCAATTAGTGATCCTTTACTTCATCGTGCTTTCAGCCTTAGATGTCGATAAAATCACTGCCGCCATTATCGCTTTTGGTCTCAATAGCGGCGCGTATATTTCTGAGATAATCCGCGCGGGAATTCAAGCCGTTGATAAAGGACAAACCGAAGCGGCACGTTCACTTGGCTTGTCCCAAGCAATGACCATGAAATCGATTATTCTGCCCCAAGCGATTAAGAATATTCTGCCCGCACTTGGTAATGAATTTATCGTGCTCCTCAAGGAAACCGCCGTCATTGGCTTTATCGGCGGCGTTGACCTTATGCGCGCCGGTGAAATCATCCGTAGCCGTACCTTCGAGGACAGTGTGCCCTTATTTACCTGCGCCCTTATTTACCTATTCCTGACCTACAGCTTCACATTTGTGCTGTCGAAATTTGAAAAGAGGTTGAAACAAAGTGATTAAAATAACCAACCTGCATAAAAACTTCGGCGATAACCAAGTGCTCAAGGGCATTAGCGAGCATATTCGTCAGGGCGAAGTGGTGAGTGTGATCGGCCCAAGCGGCAGTGGCAAGAGTACCTTTTTGCGCTGTATCAATCTGTTAGAGCAGCCAAGCCAAGGCGATATCGAGATTGAAGGTCAATTGATCACAGCGCCAAACGCCTGCGTAGATAAACTGCGGCAAAAAGTGGGCATGGTGTTTCAAAACTTTAACCTGTTCCCCCATAAAACCGTCATCCAAAACATCACCTTAGCGCCCATTAGTCTAAAACTAATGACGCCAGATCAAGCCGAGACCAAAGCCCTCGACCTACTGGCACAGGTTGGTTTAAGTGACAAAGCCAATGCCTACCCCGCCAGTTTATCAGGCGGCCAAAAGCAAAGGGTCGCCATTGCCCGCGCATTGGCCATGGAACCAGACTTGATGCTGTTCGATGAGCCAACATCGGCACTCGATCCTGAAATGGTCGGTGATGTATTAGACGTGATGAAAGATTTAGCGCTAAAGGGCATGACCATGGTCATTGTCACCCACGAAATGGGCTTTGCGCGCGATGTATCCGATCGAGTGATCTTTATGGACGGTGGTTATGTAGTCGAATCTAGTCCGCCAGATGAGCTATTTAGCCACCCGAAAGAAGCCCGTACCCAAGCGTTTTTAAGCAAAGTATTGCGCTAGCTTAAGCGGCTTAAGTCCTGTCACTCACGCTCACTGTCATGACCTTTATAAGTACGTGCAGTGAGCGAAGGATTCAAATTAGGATCCCAACATTCAACGTTTATGACAAAGACTAAATTAGACAAGTCAGGATACAATCATCTTTCACAACGCCATAAAAATTATGCCTTTGAATTAATAGGTATTGAACAAAAGCTAAATAGCCGTTTATCTGTTCAGGGAGTTTATTGTCATTGTGTCTCCAGCGACACGCCGTGAATATGTCCTTAGAGGCTCGACGGCGACATCCATGTCGCCAACGGCCACTGGTGCCCCAATGCCAATTTTAACTACCAGTTTTGCTATATATACGTAAAAAGCTAGTAGACATAAATGGGTTAGAATTCTTGCTCTAATCTATGATTTTCGGATTAAATTTTCTATGGATTAACGCCGCGCTCTAGGACAAACCGAAGCGCAGCGCAGATTTGTCCCTAGCAGCGCCTTGTTATGCGCTTGCCGCTTCACTTAAATCAATCTCCATTGGAATCTGATATGAATTTGTGTAAAGGCTAGCTTTAAATGATGCCCTCGGCGTGATCAGGACTTTTCCATCTTTTACTGAAATTGTACCTACCAGAGGAAATATATCCGATGGTCCCTTAAGATCAACAAACCTTTTAGTGAAAGTAGCACCTGTTTTGTGGTTAATGTATTTTACAAGCCCATGAGATGCTTCGCCATTTGGGCGCAATTTATATGAAACCAGAACCGAATATGACTTAGTATGTTTTGCCTTAACCGGAAGCTCGACCGCAGAACCAAATCTTTCCACCTCGTTTGAAGCAAGCTTGATTTTTTCGGTTTTTTCTATGCTCAACTTACAAAGGTGCTCAAGACACTCAAAGGTACTGCGAATTACAAATTGTTCAAGTTCGGACTCATTTAATGATTTTAATTTCTCAAAATTTACACCGCAGTCTATATACCTAAGCCACTTTTCTGGTGTTCTATCGGAAAAAACCATCGTGCCTTCTGGAATAGCATTTGTGTAGTTTACATATAGGTGATCGAATTCTCCGAGGGATAATCCATTTGCACCAAGTATTGTGGCTATACGAGCACCCCAGTAATGAAGCAGCTTAGGAAATTTGAAAAAGCTAGAACAACTCGAAGGTAGACTCTTACCTGTCTCATATAGGGAGTCGCTAGCGTAATACCTAATATCTATTAATGCTTTTTCCATTTATATATCCGATCTCTCTTCACGCATAAGCCGCAAACAGCCGCTGCTTTGTAGTGGATTGTTTTGCGATAGCGTAGCAAAACAAGGAACGAAAAAGCCATCAGGCTGGTTTGCATTGTTATGTGTTACTCACAGAATGGACAAAATAAGTTGTTCATGAAGTCTAGTGGATCAATATTGCAGCTAGGTAGTAGAACCGTAACTCTACCGTGCTTTTGACATTCTATTTCTTGGAAGCCACCTTCTGCTTTTAAAGTACTTATTTCCAGATCGCTCCAGCCGCACCAAGGGCAACATTTTATCTCAGCTTCAGTGATAGCAGCTATTTCCTGCTCCCAGTTACACTCTCCGCAATGGACTTTGCGAATCGTTCTGGCTTCTGTGAGGTTTATTACTTTGGGTCTTTCGATCATTAAGATTCCCCTACACATAACGTTGGGTATAAGCGGATCCGCGTTAGCGAATAATAAATCAAGCCATCCATTTTAAACCAACAACATAATGCACTTTTGGCTTGCCTTCAACCAGCGATGACTTTGTTAAGTAACTGAAATCATTCAGCTGTGTGCTAGGCTATATGCAGATTGATCACTGGAAGCAAGATATTCCGATAATACCTATTCTTGCTCCCAATTATCCCCTTCTCGGCGACAAACATAGTCATAGTAAAGGGTGGAACCAAAGGGCTGAAATTCCATCTCAATGCCGTTTTCGTAATACTGACCATTTTCGCAGTCCATTCTGTCATTAAGTCGTACTAAGGCATCATGAATACCACCACGTCTAGCATTAATAAGCATCTTGACGAGAATCTCTCTTTGCTGGACAGTTAGTGACTTTAAGAACTCATTTATTTCTGAATTTTCCTGCCTGTTTGGATAGCTCCCTTCTTGCAAGACCCATTTTTCAAATACTCCATCATGTAACTGAGCAAACTCGTCAACAAAGCATTTCCACAATTCAACTGAACTCATTTTTTCTCCTGAAAGCATAACGCAGTGCCCATGCGCGTAAACTTGTGAATGCCGCAGGCCTCGAATGCCTCACTCTGTTATGTGTCTGCTGCTTCATTAAACAAAATCCTGTTTGAAAACGGATCTGTTACAGTAAAGCAACGATCGCCCCAAGGCGCATCTTCAATACTAGGTTTGTTGTATTTATATGGCTTAGAAGTCACATGAGCAAATAATTGATCAAGTTCACTCACATTCACAAAAACCTTACAGCCAGGAGTACAGTCGCCTGAATGTTCGCTCAAGTGCAAAACAAAATTACCAAGTGAAACTTGTATATAAATCGGGTAGCCATCCTCAAAGCGATGTTCCCAATCTAATTCCATACCCAGAAAGCCAAGATAAAACTCTTTGGCTTTATCTTCATCAAAGATCCGCATAATTGGGATTGTCTGAAACTTCATGCCATCTACTCCATCACACATAAGCTTTGTCTAGTGCGCATAAGCACCCAGTTTCAAATTTTTTTTGAAACTAATACCTGCCTTGATCACATTGTTTTTTACTTAAACCTGCTTAAAATGCTGCCATTGAATTTGTATTCCTTAATGATTTGGAGCCGTTACATGAGTGATTTAAGTTTCTTCGCCAAAAAGCGCTACACCACTAAGGCCTTTGATCCAACTAAGACGATTCCTGCGGATAAAATAGCAGAAATCAAAACCTTATTGCAGTACAGCCCATCATCGACTAACTCACAGCCTTGGCATTTTGTGTTAGCGAGTACGGCGGAAGGTAAAGCGTTAGTTGCCCAAGCGACCGAAAACTATGCGTTTAATACCCAAAAAATTCTCGATGCTTCCCATGTACTCGTACTCTGTGCTCGTGCTCAATTAGATGAAGCACACTTACTGCAAGTGCTCGAGCAAGAAGCGAAGGATGGCCGCTTTGCTAATGAAGAAGCCAAGCAAGGCCAACATAATGGCCGTTCTTTCTTCGCTAATATGCATAAATTTGAGCTGAAAGATGCCCAGCATTGGATGGAAAAACAAGTCTACTTAGCGCTTGGCACTTTAATGCTCGGTGCAAGTGTATTAGATATTGATGCGTGTCCGATCGAAGGTTTTGATGCCACTAAAATGAATCAAGTCCTAGGCTTAAGAGAGCAAGGTCTATGTGCCTGCGTGGTTGTTGCATTAGGTTATCACTCAGAAAATGATTTCAACGCTAAATTACCTAAGTCTCGCTTAGATCAAGAAGTGATCTTCACCGAAATCTAGTCCTTCACTCTATGTAAAAAATAAGCATGCCCTTGATTTTATGTGATATAAACAAGGGCATCATGTCTAAAACTAGCCCTCTCTTAACTACCTTTCCCTAAAACCTCACTGCTGTTAACGGCTTATTTACGCCGAGAAACCATCTAAAGTAGGAGTCAACCATCACGGTATTGCTCTAAAATTCATCTTTGCCTACACTTTGGCTCTGTGGCATAGTTTGCGGCTCAACTTAGTGAATGATCATTTATCGTCGCCTTTCGAGTCATCTTTGTTGCAGCCCAGCGGTTTTATCGGCGCATTGGTAACACTCACAATTTAGGATGGGACAGTCAGTATGTTATTTGCCAAACCCTCACTCACTGAAGAATCTCAATCGATTCGAGTTGCAAACACTAAGGGCGATAACCCACTGATTTGGCCGTTGCTTACGGTTTTACAAGCCTCAAATCAAAGTTGGAAAATCCATCACTTAGCCACTGAATTACAAACCCAAGGGCTGATCCACCAGCTTGATGAAAATCCGGGTAACGATTTATTCAAACGTAACTTCCTACTGATGAATGCCCTGTTTGAACTGCAGGAAATATTACTGCCCAAGCAATGGCTACAAGTCAAAGCCATGGAAATTCAAATCTTCCGCTTAGTACCATCAAACGTTAACCTGCTGATAATGCAAGATACTTCCCTGCGTGAGTATTACCTCGATTGGAATAACTACGACACCAGCGAAAACGTAGTACGAGAATTACTTGAGGCATTCTGGAGCAATTATAAGAGCTATATTGGCTTAAATATCAATCTGATGAACAAAGGTAACGCGCTGCGAGTTTTCGAATTAGACGAGAGTGCTACCGCCCGTGATATCCGCAAGCAATGGCGTCGTTTAGCGCTCAAATGGCACCCAGACAGGCCCGATGGCGATGCGGCGCGTTTTCGCGAGGTGTGCGAAGCTTGGCAGTCGCTTAGGGATATTGCGTAAGAATTTAGCCAGTGGTGATGCAGAACTGAGCTTTAATCAACATGCACCAACTTAGCGATGCGATCCTGCCTACAGTCCTGCCAAATCTAAGGTAAAACTTCCATTGAGATCACAGATTTAGCCTACTAGCTTCATGCCAATTCAGTCATAATTAAGCCTTTCCATTTAACCTGAACCTATGTGTCAACGCTGGCATTTTGGCTAGCTTAACTCCTAGGTTGAAGCTCACTCTATCTCTTATGTTGACCGTTGAATGTCAACGATAACAACGACTGACATTGTGAATTCAATCCCACCGAATTTGAGGAAACTATGATTAAACAATTAGCCTTGGCTGTAACCTTAGCGATTGCACCATTGAGCACCTTTGCCGCCAATTTTGTAGAAGGCACACATTACACTCAAATCTCGACCAAAGCGCCTAGCAGCGTACCAAAACTCACTGAATTCTATTCATTTTATTGCCATAACTGCTTCAATATGGAAACCAACTATTTGCCTGATATCAAGGCAAACCTCAACAAACAGATAAGTTTCGACAATAAGCATGTCGACTTTATGAATAGCGACATTGGCACCGAAGTGATGCGTTCATTAGCCGTGATCCAAAGCGTTGATAACAAAGACGCCTTAACCCATGCCATGTTTACCGCAATCCAAGGTGCAGAGGGCGCAAACGGCCACGATCATAATGCACCTGGCCATCAGCACGAGCCGCAAATTAACAGCCGTGATGACATCAAAAAAGTCTTCGCCCAATTTGGTGTCGATGCTGCTAAATACGATGAATTAGCCGATAGCAAAAGCACTAATGAAAAGCTTTCCCTGTGGCGCACCCAGCAGAATGAATTCAAAATCGACAGCGTACCCGCCTTTATCGTGAACGATAAATATGCGGTAAATTTAAACAGCATCAAAACCTTAGATGAGTTAATTGGGTTAATTAACTACCTTGCTGTTGAGAAAGATGCCGCCCCCGCTAAAACCTCATCGGGTGGCAGTCTAGGCTGGTTATTTCTAGTCTTCGCCGCCGCAATTGGTGTGACCCGTCAGCAACGTCTTAGCTAATTTAAAACAATCGTTGAAATAAAAAATGGCCTCAAAATTAGGAGGCCATTTTTATGCGTGTTCAATCCAAGCTATCGATATAAGCGCTCAATATGGGTTCTGCAGTTTATTGCCGAATAAAATCAAGAATATGGCTCGCAGCCAAGACGAGATGTAGGACCAAGAAACCAATAAAAGCCTGCGCAAAGACTTGATGATAACCACGCCATGCCAGTGCTGTTGGCGTCCCTTGAACAACAAACCAAACTAGGCCCGTAACCCCTGTAGCCACCAGCAACAGCATGCCAATACCTTCTATGGCACTAAACAGCCCTTTACCACCAGCGACGGGGAATTTGCCTTTAGCAAGTCCAACAACATCTTGCTTTAACTGTGCCCAATCGCCCGCCAACCAGCCAAAGTATTGGTGCCACTTGCCATGCAGGGTATTGCTGAGTAAAAAAAGAATCCCAAGCACAGTGCACGCTAAACCTAAATATACATGCAAATAATCCCAAAAACTGGCGTTGTCGGGTATCCGTCGGCCCATAAAAATCCACGGACTGGCACACACGAGCAGGCTCGTCGACACGACAATCCAAACATGCAGTTGCGCCATAATGACTCGGCATAAGGAGCGAAGTTTAGTCATCATACTGCTCATATTTAATGCTCCTTTGCCCTTGTGACTAAGGCATACATACCGCTTTCAGGGCGCGAATAGAATAGGGCTAAATGAAGCACCGAAATTTGATATCAAGCTTAAGCGTTGTGGATCTGCTCACCAAACTCAGTCACTTTCTGCCAATCCGTGTATTCAACATTGGTAACAGGGTCCGTAGGTCCTTTCGTTAACCACATGATGAAACGGATAATATTTCTATCTAAAGCGTTATAGCCTTGGTAATTCAAGTTACCCCCAAAAACGCGCAGCAATTGTGGCCGCCAAGTGGTTTTACTTAAAAATGCCTGCATGTAAGGATTGGTCTCTGGGGTGTTTTTCTCGGGTTTACGTGCCACTAAGCTGACAGAGAAAAAACCACTGACCTTATCCGTCAATACGGCTTGATGCTTTTCAATAAACTCGTACAAACTTGGGTTATGTTTACCATGGCGAATACTGGCGCCTATGATGATTTTGTCGAACTCAGTGAGCACTGGAGCGGCCTTGATATCGGCAGTAACCACTTCATTCCCCAAAGCCGTTAACTGCTGTGCGAGCTTTTTAGCAATCTTTTGGGTCTGGCCGTGAACACTAGAGTAAATGATAAGAATTCTTTTCAATTTAGCCTCGATTAATCCCAAGCAAAATAACAATAAGCGGCCTAGAAAAGACGGTGCAGGCGACTTAATTTCGACTCTCTATGCCCGTTCGTCATATCAAATGACATCACAACGCTCAGACTAAATGCGCTAAAAGTAGCAATGGACACCCAGAGTCATTGGCATTCCAGTGGAATTTAACTTGGTATGCAAAAGTAAAATGACAATTAAGATATTTCATACTAGGTGATTTACCCGCCAATTTACATGAAATAGATCACGGGCTTAGCGCCAAACACCCCAAGTATATGCGGTAGTTTTAACTGCCTCACAAAAATAACGCCTTAGGTATATTCTCGCTTTAGCGTCTTTGTAACCTAGAGAGTTAATTCGCCTAAACATTGTTACAAAATTGAAAGGGATAAGTCACACCTTATATAGCCAACCTAAGAAAAAAGCATTAGCATTTGAACACTTATCGCCTGAGTCCCTTATCCATGAAAGCTATTCAAGCAAAAGATCCTAAAGCACTCTTGCTGTGGATAACCTTTGTTATGTCGCTCGTGTTTGCCGTTTGGCAGGCATTACTCAACAACTTCGTGATTGAGAAAGCCCAATTCACTGGGGCTGAAATCGGCATGTTACAAAGCCTGCGCGAAATCCCCGGCTTCTTGGCTTTTACGGCGATTTTTGTGCTGCTGCTCATTCGAGAACAAGCCTTCGCCCTGCTCTCGCTCGCCATTTTATGTATCGGCGTAGCGGTAACAGGTTTCTTTCCTCAGGTCATAGGCCTGTATCTAACGACTGTGCTGATGTCTGTCGGGTTTCACTATTTTGAAACCATCAACCAATCGCTAACGCTGCAATGGGTCGACAAAAAAGACGCGGCGGGATTTATGGGGAAAGCACTGGCGTGGCGTTCGGCGGCCGCTTTAGTCGGTTATGCCAGCATTTGGCTAGTAATGACTTGGTTGAAGCTAGACTACCTGCATATGTATTTGATTATAGGCGTATTAGGTCTCATCATTGTGCTAACCATAACATGGTATTACCCCAAGTTTGAGACAACGGAAATACAACACAAAAAAATCATACTGCGTAAACGCTATTGGCTCTATTACCTGCTCACCTTTTTTTCAGGTGCGAGGCGGCAAATCTTTATGGTATTTGCGGGCTTTATGATGGTTGAAAAGTTTGGTTATAGCGTCAGTGAAATCACTGCGCTGTTCTTAATCAACTATGCCGTTAATCTACTGTTTGCGCCTGCAATTGGTCGTTTGATTGGACGTATTGGTGAGCGTAATGCGCTTACTGTGGAATATATTGGACTCATCTTAGTCTTTATCAGCTATGCCCTAGTCGAACAAGCCCATATGGCGGCAGCACTCTACGTCATCGATCATTTACTGTTTGCGATGGCAATTGCGATGAAAACCTATTTTCAAAAAATCGCCGACAGCAAAGATATTGCTGCCACTATGTCGGTCAGTTTCACCATAAACCACATAGCGGCTGTGATTATTCCTGTACTTTTGGGCTTATTATGGTTAACCGATCCCGCCTTTGTATTTTACATAGGGGCTAGCTTTGCCGTATGTTCGTTAATACTAGCGCTGAATGTTCCGCGCCATCCTGAACCGGGTAATGAAACCTTATGGTCTTGGCCAACTAAAAGTGCGAAATCAATCGCTAAAGTCGTTAAATAAAACGGCATAATAACGAACCAAAGAATTGGCTTAACGAGATGCTCAAACTAAAGAGATGATCATCTAAAGTAAGCTACAACCGAATGTAAGAGTTCACTAAACCCTCACCTCAACCACAGTGCAGGCTCAAGGATTAATAACGCGATGAAGGATTCAGATATTTTACTGTTGGCAGAAGAAGGCGAGTCAGCATCCGAGGTATCCGCTCGCAAAAAAGCCCTGCTACTTGGTCGCCAATTAGGGCTCGCCAGTGAGCAAGAATATCGCCCTGCGAACGCCTCAATAGCCGAGCGAGCTCAACATAGAGCACGCAAGTTATCGAGCGAATATCAGGCCAATGTGGAAACCATTTTTGCCTTAGCCCTCAGTTATACCCACTCTGATGTCACTGGGGTCGATCTTGATCCCGATTGGAGCCATCAATTTTTCTTGATGGCGGAACAAATCCATAACCGTAAGATGCAAGATTTGTGGGCTCGGATATTGTCGAGCGAGATAGTCAATCCGGGCAACTTCAGTCTACGTACCCTAGCGCTGCTCAAGCAACTGACTCACAGGGAAGCACAAATTCTTGAAAAAGCCCTTGGCATGGCGGCGAAGGTAAATAACGAGCAGCGCCTAAAACTCATCAGTGGCTACCGCTTGTCAGGTGGGATTGGCCAGTATTTCCGTAAAACCACCTCAGTCAATTTAGGCTTATCCCAGTTTGGGCTACCCTATTCCAGTATTCTGACCTTAGTCGATGCGGGAATACTTCACAGCAGTGAGTTCGAAACCGGCCTACTCAATAACAAAACACCGATTCAATTTGCCCTGCAAGGCATACAAATGAAGCTTACGCCCAAGAGCGGTAATCTGCTTTTTAGTTATTATCGCTTAACACCGATTGGTGATGAACTCGCCCAACTAGTACAGCCTAAGCCAGATCAAGAATACTTGAAGGCTCTACAGCTCTTGTTTGCTAAAGACTTTAAAATAGAATAATGATCACGCCATAAAAATAGATTATGAGTCAATGGTATAAGCAGTAAAACCCAGAAATAACAAAGGAGCCTAAAAGCTCCTTTTAAGCAAGATAAGGGCTAAATGTTAAGCTAGCGCTTTTGCCTTATCGGCATTGATGACATTGATCGCCGTTAAATAATCGATTAATGCACGCACTTGAGTCACTAAATCGCCTTTGCTGGTATCTATGGTTAACTCGGCGGCTAATGGCGCTTCATAAGGTGATGAAATACCAGTGAAATTTCTAATTTCGCCACTGCGCGCTTTCACATATAACCCCTTAGGGTCACGCTGCTCGCACACGCTCAAAGGCGTAGCTACATGCACTTCAATAAACTGCCCCGCAGGAAAACGGGCACGAATACCATCACGTTCTTCACGGGTCGGTGATATAAATGCTGACAACACCACAAGCCCCGCATCCACCATTAATTTAGCCACTTCGCCCACACGACGCAGGTTCTCATCACGGTCTTCAACCGTAAACCCTAAATCTTTACACAGGCCATGGCGCACATTATCGCCATCGAGCAAATAAGTGTGGAATCCCGCCTCAAATAACGCCCGCTCTAATGCACCCGCCAGTGTTGACTTGCCCGCGCCAGAAAGTCCGGTAAACCAAAGTAATACTGGATTTTGGCCTTTCTGCTCGGCTCTGGCGGCTTGGTCTACAGGATGTTGATGCCACACGATATTTGTCATAAAAACTCCTCAATCCCCATGTTGACTAACCGCTAACATAAGGGCAATAAACTCAAGCTAATCACTAAAATGGAAAGATGATCGGCACCATAAATATCACTATCAGGGAATACAGCACAGATAACGGCAATCCAAGGCGGACAAAGTCACTGAAGCGATAATTACCCGCATTAAATACCATCAAATTGGTCTGATAGCCGTAGGGTGAAATAAAGCTCGCGCTGGCACCAAAGACAACGGCCATAATAAAGGGCCTTGCATCGACACCGTAATTAAGCGCAATCGCGTAAGCGATAGGGAACGCCAGCGCCGCCGCTGCGTTATTGGTCACCAGTTCAGTCAGCAATAAAGTCATTAAATACACGCCGACAAAAGCGCCAAATACCCCATAACCGTTAATAACTGAGAGTAATCCTTGGGCTAAACTGTTCGCAAGGCCTGTACTCATCATCAAGTTGGCAAGCCCTAATGCACTCCCCACGATCACCACTAATTCCAATGGGAAACGGCGTTTAAGCTCAGCCAGCGTGACTGCGCCTATGGCAAAATAACTGAGCAGCAATATCACTAAACCTTTAGCCAAGGGTAATATGCCAGTGACACTTAGGATGATCGTTGCCGCAAAGCCGAGCAATACCCAACGACCACGGCGACTGTCTAACCGCACATTCAAATCTAAGCCGCTAATCGCCGCAAATTCTGAACTTAATTTTGCGCTATTGCTAAAACCATCGCCGGGCGTCAATAACAACACATCGCCGGGTTGCAGAATAATGTCGCCAAGCCCGCCCTTCAGCGGATGATTGCCGCGGCGGATTGCCATCACGGCCGCATCGAATTGCTCACGAAAACGTGATGCTTTCAACGAACTGCCGACTAAACGGGATGATGGCGCGAGCACAGCTTCAACTAAATTTTGCCCCTTAGCTTGATGCTTACCAAACCAATCTAAACCATCGAATTGGTGCAATAACTCAACCGATTCCACCGCGCCACTAAAGCGCAGCACATCGTCCGCTTGCAACACTAACTGGGGCGGCACAGGGCAAATACAAATGCCACTGCGTTCTAATTCAACCAGATATAACTTTTTTAGTGCCCTAAGTTTGTTATCCACCACACTGCGACCGACCAAGGACGAACCTTTCGCCACATGGGCTTCGAGCAAATATGGCAGCGCTTCTTCACCTGATTCTTCCCGTCTGTCGGGCAGAATGTTCGCCAGTAAGGTCAGTAACAATATACCCGCGACAACGATCACCACTGCAACTGGCGTAAACTCGAAGAAGCCTAAGGCGGGTAAGCCGGCGTTTTCTACAAAGGAGTTCACAATCAAGTTGGTCGAGGTACCAATCAGGGTCAGTGTGCCACCTAAAATTGCCGCATAATTTAACGGCAATAATAACTTAGCGGGTGCGTGTGCTTGATTGCGACGCACAACACCGATAAGCGACGCCACCACCGCAGTGTTATTGGTAAAGGACGACAGCAAGGCGGTCGATAGCCCAAGCTTTGCCATTGTCATAGGCAAAGAACTATTGCCTATGACTTGACTCAACTTACCCAGCAGGGAGGTTTTTTCTAACGCCGTCGCGGCCAACACCAACAGGACGAGTGTGACTAAGCCAATATTTGTAAAGCTTGTTAATGCGGTATCGAGCGCAACCATGCCAAGCAAATAACAGAGCAAAAATGCAAATAAAAACAATACCGCTGGATTGATACGGCCGCTAATTAAGCCAGCCACAAGCCCTATCAAAATAATCGCTAATAGCCACAAGTCACTCACAAATTAAGCTCCAAGCTTAGTGATATCTATCGCTTGCCAATGGGGGAAGTGTTTACGCACTAAGGCATTAAACTCGACTTCAAAGGCACTAAATTGTGACACTGTTTGCTTGTTAACATGTTGACCCGACACCACCATAACCGCGGCAACCGTCGCATTACTCAGGCGGTCGATTAAGATCATTCCGCCGGTATCGCGTACTAACGAATATGCATCAAACACTATGTTTTCGGTCAGCTCTAAGGTCACACGCGCAATCGCGTTTAACCCAAGAGTGTCCGTCGCACTGCGCGCTAAGGTATTAACGTCAACCACATAATCGATAGCAGTCACAGAGGCTTGCGTCTTCTTACCGGCCACTTTGATGTCGTATAACTGACCGAGTTGTAATGGCTTTTCATCCATCCACACTATATCAGCGCTGATCACGTTAGCAACGGCTGGCGCAGAATCGGGTTTTGCCAGTAAATCGCCACGGGAAATATCAATTTCATCTTCCAGCGTGATAGTCACAGCTTGGCCAGCAACCGCTTCTTGTATGTCGCCATCGAAGGTCACAATACGTTCAACCTTGCTGCGTTTGCCCGATGGCAAAGCGACTAACTCGTCGCCGACATTAATGATGCCAGAGGCTAACGTGCCTGCAAAACCGCGAAAATCTAAGTGAGGGCGCGACACATATTGTACCGGAAAACGCACTGGCAATGAGCTGAGTTCACGTTGAGTATCAATGGTTTCTAGCAGTTCAAGCAGAGTACCGCCTTGATACCAAGGGCTTTGGGTGCTGCGCTCAACCACGTTGTCACCATTAAGCGCCGATAACGGCACAAAGTGGATATCGAGATTACCGAAATCTTTAACAAAATCCGTAAAATCGGCACGAATACGGTTGAATACTTGCTCGTCAAACCCGAGCAAATCCATCTTATTCACAGCAACAACAAAGTGACGAATACCGAGTAATGACGCGATAAACGCATGGCGCTTAGTCTGAGTCTGCACGCCGTAGCGGGCATCGACTAAAATCACCGCTAAATCACAGGTTGATGCACCCGTTGCCATGTTGCGAGTGTACTGCTCATGCCCTGGCGTATCGGCGATGATGAACTTGCGCTTATCACTTGAAAAATAACGATAAGCCACATCGATAGTGATGCCCTGCTCGCGCTCAGCTTGTAGGCCATCCACCAGTAAGGCTAAGTCAATTGCTTCACCTGTGGTGCCCATCTTGGCGCTGTCGCTCTTGAGGCTAGCTAATTGATCTTCATAGATCTGGGCGCTGTCGTGTAACAGACGGCCGATTAAGGTACTTTTACCATCGTCGACACTGCCACAGGTTAAAAAGCGCAGTAAGCCCTTGTGCTGCTGCAGTGCTAGATATTCTTTCACACCATGGAGGGTAATTTCTGCCGCCATGAGATTGGTTTTATTGACCGCTTTGTCCATCATATTCTCACTCTTGATCTGCTTGGCTGAAGGTCGCGCTGATTAGCGCCACCTTCGCGAAATAGGATTAACCCTGTAGAGATTAGAAGTAGCCTTGACGCTTCTTCTGCTCCATAGAGGCACTTTGATCTGAGTCGATCAATCGGCCCTGACGTTCGCTCGAACGGGTTAACAGCATTTCTTCAATAATCTTTTCTAGACTGTCGGCCTCAGAATACATGGCGGCCGTGAGTGGGTAGCAACCTAAGGTTCTAAAACGCACCACTTCTTCTTTAATCTGCTCGCCCTCGGCTAACTTCATCCGCTCGTCATCGGCCATGATTAACTGACCACCGCGCTCAACCACTTTACGTTTAGCAGCAAAGTACAAAGGCACTAACTCAATGTTTTCTTGATAAATATATTGCCAAATATCCAGCTCAGTCCAGTTAGATAATGGGAACACGCGAATACTTTCGCCCTTGTTCACTGCGCCGTTATAGGTGCGCCATAATTCTGGACGTTGGTTTTTAGGGTCCCATCTGTGGTGACGGTCGCGGAAGGAATACACGCGCTCTTTGGCGCGGGATTTTTCTTCATCGCGGCGAGCCCCACCGAAAGCCGCATCGAAACCATATTGGTTAAGTGCTTGCTTTAATCCTTGAGTTTTCATGATGTCAGTGTGTTTCGCACTGCCATGGTCGAAGGGGTTAATCCCCTGCGCCAACCCTTCTGGGTTAATGTGTGTCAGTAACTCGAAGCCAAATTTCTTTGCCTGCGCATCACGGAACGCGATCATCTCTTTGAATTTCCAACCTGTATCGACATGCAGCAGCGGGAATGGGATCTTGCCTGGATAAAAGGCTTTACGCGCTAAGTGCAACATAACGGAAGAATCTTTCCCGATGGAATACAACATCACAGGATTATCGAATTCGGCTGCAACTTCACGAATGATCTGAATGCTCTCAGCTTCCAGTTGTTGTAAGTGGCTTAGTTCACGCCCGGCCATACTATTCTCCGTTACCTTAAATTCGCCGTGTTACCACAGCATGGATTAGCTTAATATGTTTAACTGCTTAATAGCTTTAACTGTTTGCGGTTTAGTTTATCGACGCGACGGCCGAGACTCTAACCGATTGAGTCTGTTCATCACTGATCTGAGTCGATTCAATCGCTTCAGGTTTGAACCAATGCAAGGTGTCACTCAGCGTGACGACTTCACCTATGATCATCAAAGCTGGCATTTGTAATTCTGGATCGGCGGCAAGCTGTTCAAGCTCACCTAAACGGCCGATAAAACGACGTTGCTCTTTAGTGGTTGCCTTTGACACTATCGCCACGGGTGTTTCAGGGCTTCGGCCCGCATCGACTAAACCTTGGCGAATAATGCCTGCGTTCAGAATCCCCATATACACGACTAAGGTATTGTTAGGATTAGCATAACCTTGCCAATCCATAGGGCGACTCTCTAACTGACAATGGCCAGTGATAAAAGTGACGCCTTGGGCATGGTCTCTGTGGGTTAGGGGAATTCCCGCATAGGCTGACGTGCCGCTGGCAGCAGTAATGCCGGGAACGACTTCAAACTCAACCCCTGCTTCAACTAAGGTTTGTAACTCTTCACCCCCGCGACCGAAAATAAAAGGATCGCCACCTTTAAGGCGCACCACATTTTTACGAGTGTAGGCTTTAGTGACGAGTAACTGATTAATCTCGTCCTGTGCGGCGCTATGCTTGCCCGCACGTTTACCTACGGCAATCTTCTCAGCGTCTTTGGGAATAAGATCGAGGATATCTTGGCTGACTAAAGCGTCGTATAGCACTGCATCAGCAGTTTTAAGGATGCGCCATGCCTTTAACGTCAATAGCTCAACGTCGCCGGGACCTGCACCCACCAGCCAGACTTTGCCTTTGGCCGCTTGGCCCGGTAAAGAGAAAATTTCCATCAGAATCCCCAAGATCACTTTAGTCTGTAGAAATATAGCGCGTCTTATATTCCATAAAAAATCTGTCTCTTATACACATCTCCGGGCTCGC
>NZ_JAGTUL010000020.1:0-98646 GCF_018224605.1 Shewanella sp. M16
CCACTGAGTAAACCCGTCGCCGCGTTGAAACTCAACCAGCTTGGTTTGGTCACTGCGCTCAGCGTTAAGCTGTCGCCGGTATCGGAGTCAGTTGCAGTCAAGCTGTAGCTGTACGCCGCATCTTGAGTGGCTGCCGTCACCGCCGTCGAACTAATCGTCGGCGCATCGTTGACGTTCGTGACCGTGATACTAAAGCTTTGCTCAGCCGTTAAGCCATCTGTGTCCGTCACTCGTAAGGTGACCGCATGACTGCCCACATCCGCATTGCTCGGCGTACCACTGAGTAAACCCGTCGCCGCGTTGAAACTCAACCAGCTTGGTTTGGTCACTGCGCTCAGCGTTAAGCTGTCGCCGGTATCGGAGTCAGTTGCAGTCAAGCTGTAGCTGTACGCCGCATCTTGAGTGGCTGCCGTCACCGCCGTCGAACTAATCGTCGGCGCATCGTTGACGTTCGTGACCGTGATACTAAAGCTTTGCTCAGCCGTTAAGCCATCCGTGTCCGTCACTCGTAAGGTAACAGCATGACTGCCCACATCCGCATTACTCGGCGTGCCACTGAGTAAACCCGTCGCCGCGTTGAAGCTCAACCAGCTTGGTTTGGTCACTGCGCTCAGCGTTAAGCTGTCGCCAGTATCAGAGTCGCTGGCCACTAAGTTGTAGCTGTATGCCGCATCTTGGGTCGCTGCCGTCATCGCCGTCGAACTAATCGTCGGCGCATCGTTGACGTTGGTGACGGTTATGCTGAAGGACTGGTCAGCGGTTAAGCCATCCGTGTCCGTCACTCGTAAGGTGACCGCATGACTGCCCACATCCGCATTGCTTGGCGTACCACTGAGTAAACCCGTCGCCGCGTTGAAACTCAACCAGCTTGGTTTGGTCACTGCGCTTAAGGTTAAGCTGTCGCCGGTATCGGAGTCAGTTGCAGTCAAGGCGTAGCTGTACGCCGCATCTTGGGTCGCTGCCGTCATCGCCGTCGAACTAATCGTCGGCGCATCGTTGACGTTGGTCACTGTGATGCTGAAGCTTTGCTCTGTCGTTAAGCCATCCGTGTCCGTCACCCGCAGTAACACAGCGTGACTGCCCACATCAGCATTGCCTGGCGTACCACTGAGTAAACCCGTCGCCGCAGTGAAGCTCAACCAACTCGGTTTGGTCACTGCGCTCAAGGTTAAGCTATCGCCAGTATCAGAGTCAGTAGCAGTCAAGCTGTAGCTGTACGCCGCATCTTGAGTGGCAGCTGTGATGGCCGTTGAACTAATCGTCGGCGCATCGTTGACGTTCGTCACTGTGAGATTGAAAGCGGGCAGGCTCGCACTGAGCACTCCATCACTCACACTGATCACAATTGCCGTCGTCGTACCAACATCTGCATTGCTCGGCGTACCGCTCAATGCCCCCGTCGCTGTATTAAAGCTCGCCCACGAAGGTCGATTCGTAATATCAAAGACTAAACTATTACCGTCCGCGTCTGCGGCGGTGGGCATGAAGTTATAAAATGTACCTTGAGCTACATTGGTCGCAGGTGTCCCCAAAATAGTGGGCGCACTATTCACCACAACATCGAAGTTCCGAGTACTGGTATTGCCCGCATCATCTTCGAGCGTCAAGGTGATGGTACTCGTACCCGATCCCAACGCAGTCACAGTCACACTTCTATTAGCATCGCTTCCTGCCAGCACAACATCCGCAAGTGGAACCGCCGAAGTATCTGAACTAGCCGGCGTCACTAGGATATCTGCCGCAGCGGTGACATCATCGGCAATGGTAAATGCGAGTGCCGATGAGCTCTCACCAGGTTGAATGTTTTGATTATCAATTGCAGAAGAAGTGGGTGCGATCGTATCAAGGGTCACAGATAAGGCGCTCGATTCGATACTGCTATTTCCTGCAATATCAGTAGCAACGGCTGTGATGCTATGGGTTCCAGCACTCACGTTCGTCGCGGTGACACTCCAGTCACCACTCCCATCTGCGTTAACAGTGCCAAGCACTCCATCAAGATGGCTGCTAAGGACAATGCCGGCGCCGGCCTCTGCAGTGCCCGTTAGTACGAGAGTCGTATTCTTGGTGATGTTATCCGTTGAACTCACACCTGAATCGCTTGCCGCATCGAGATCAGGTGCAGAAGGTGCGACAGGTGCTGTGGCGTCTTGAGTAATAGTGGGGACATTCTGAGGGGCTGAAACGTTACTCGCAGCATCGCTTGCAACCACGACAAAATTATTGTCACTGTCCGTCGATAATCCGGCGCTCAGGGTCCAAGCGCCCGCCACCACAATAGTGTCATCCAACACAGTCGCGTTATCGGCAACACCGTCATTATTCACGTCGGCATAGAGGCTGATTGTCACCCCATCTTCAGCGTGCGTACCGCTGACCAATGTCGTTACCTGATTGGTGCTCATAGCGCTTGAAGGTGTCGTCACTATAGGATTAACGGGATCCGTCGTATCGACAATCACATCGACACTGCTCCACTGGCTGTAGCTTAGGTCGGCATCATTGCTACCCGCATCCCGCATGGTATCGCCATTTAGCGCTATGCCATTAGCATCGACAATTAACCCACTCGCCCCCGTATTGTCACCCGCTTGAACTGTATATCTATAGGTCAGCACACCACTCGCCGCAGACACAAACACAGCCTGACGAGCCACACCATCGATATCGATCGACAGAGTAGAAAGCGTGCCAGAAACAGTCACATCCTCGGTCAAGGTGACCGTGATATCGATAGTGCTACCGACACCATAATGCCCATCGCTAACGGCGACGACATCCACAGTAGGCACTGCAGCATCTTTCGATATGGTATTGGTCACGGCAGGGCTAGAAACATTGCCCGCCGCATCGGTCAGGGTCAGGCTCACTGTCAGAGTGCCATCTCCTAAGCCGCTCACGTCTATATTGACGATCTGTTGTGACGCACTTGCGACCGCAATAGATCCTGTGACAGGCGTGCCTGAACTACCAGTAATAGTGTAATTCGCGCTGGTTCCGGCCTCCGCACTCGCTAAGGTCAAGCTAATCGCACTTTGATTTGCCTGAGTAACCGACGTCTGGTCAAAACTGACACCCGAAATAGTTGGTGCATCCGTATCGACAGAGTGTGCAGTGCCGGCACTATAAGCACCGAGTGCATTACCCGCATCATCAACAATATCACTCGTTGTGTGGCCTACCTTCAGACTACCCGTACCCGATATGCCATTAACAGTGACGGCAACACCCGTTCCAGAGCTAGCGGAAACGCTCGAAATAGTGCCAGATGCAGTGCCTGTGCTCGCCAGAGCAAAATCTTCCGTCGTCAGACTATTCACTGATTCGCTAAAAGCGAGGTTGAATATCACACTGGCATCCGCTGCGGCACCTCCTGCAGGAGCCGAGCTGGTTATCGAGGGAATTTGTGTATCGAGCGTAAGCGCAAGTGCCGTTGACACCGCACCAGTATTGCCCGCAACATCGGTCGCAGTAGCCGTAATATTATGCGCGGAATTACTGGTTAATGGCGGCGTGGTAAACGACCAATTTCCAGAACCATCTGCAGTTGTGGTACCCAATACAGCATCGATGCTGCTCGTGAGCGTCACAGTACTATTCGCCTCAGCGTTGCCTGTGAGTGTCGGAGTGGTATCGCTGGTTAAATTATCTGTGCTGCTGATCCCGGAATCGGAAGCCGTGGCAAGATCGAGTCCCGAAGGTGCTAAAGGCGCATCGCGATCGACTGTGTGACTTGCGCCACCGGTATAAGCGGCAGTATAGCCATTGGTTCCATTACCGTTACCGGAAGCATCTTGGATATTGGAATTCGCCTTGACATCGAGTCTCAGGCTACCAGTGCCGCTCACAGTATTCACAGTCACATCAACACTTGTTCCAGATGCCGCAGAAACGCTGGCAATACTGCCACTTGCCGAGCCTGTTGCCGTGAGCACAAAATCATCGGCAGATAGATTGCTCGCTACCTCATCAAAACTCACAGTAAACACTAGGCTAGCCGCATTCACTGCGGGTGATCCCGTTACGACAATCCCAGTCACCACCGGCGGTGTAACATCGGCAACGGTAAAGTTCCAATCGGTTTTATTGCTAATCCCAGCGTAAAGGTTACCCGCCAAGTCAGTAATAGCCCCATTGGCGATTTGAATGTAATAACTGGTATTTTCCACTAGATTAGCGGTTGGGTTAATAGTCAACACACCCGCCGTTATCGTTAACTGTCCAGCAGGTGAACCCACATCAATCGTCGCTACGGGCACATCGTCGGTGTTGTAAATAACGATATTACCGCTACCGAGTTGAATACTTTCATTCATGGTCAGCACAAAATTGGCACCAACTGCCACCCCAACATCGCCATCTAAGGGGTTAAAACTCTGTACTGTTGGCGTGGCTGTATCCACGAGAATCGCGGTAGTAGAACCAACCGAGTTAAGCGTAAGCGCTAAATTATTACCCGCACCGTCAAGCAAGGTTCCCCCGTTGGCATCAACGCTAGATGCCAAGCCAATACCATCGGTATCGTTATCACCAGACTGCACTGTATAACTAAAGACTAAATTGGAGGTTCCGGAGCCACTGATATATGGGGCATAACGGGTTATTCCGCCAATAGTCAAGACGATACGCGGCGTACCACCGACCGTATTAACAGTTACATTTTCAGTGCTGCTCACCGTAAAACTCAAGGTTTCTCCAACCACATAAGTATCACCCGCAGGGACCGCGACGCTACTCACAGTAGGCGCTATCGCATCCACTAAGACAGACGAGGTACTTCCGACTGCATTTAAGGTTGAGCTCAAGCTATTACCAGAACTCTCTTTTAAGGTGCCACCATTGGCTTCTATCGATCCCGCGATCGCTATCCCATCGGTATCGAGATCGCCACTTTGCACTGTATAGCGGAAAGTCAATGCGCTGCTGCCAGTACCGGAAAGATAACTGGCATACACAGTGGATGCACCGAGCGTCAATGCAATACGCGGCGTGTCACCAACAGTAATAGCTTCGCTGGTATTGACGGTAAAATCGAGGTTTTGCCCCTCTCCATAAGTCGCATTGGCCGGAACGCTAACACTCGTTACCGCTGGCACCACATTATCCACAGTGGCGTTACTGCTATCTGCCTGAGTTCTGGTATTACCTGCATTATCCGTTACAGTGACTGACACATTACGATTAGTGGTATTAATAGCGCCTGCAACTAAGGTATAAATCGCCGTCCAAGTACCGCTGTTATTGGTTGCCGCGACAGCTGCACCGCCGCCAAACAGGGAGAAGTCAACAGTCACAGCATTCATGGTGTCGTTGTTGTTATCACCACCAGCGGTGTTATTCCAGGTAGCCGTGACTGTATCGCCGGCGATATAAGCGCCCGCAGTACCAGTGCCGCCGGAAATGCCGATATTCACATCGGATACCAATGGCGCAATACTATCGACTGTCGCGTTGCTGGTGTCTGCAGTTGTTGTAGTGTTGCCCGCGTTATCAATCGCAGTAAGACTGATATTGCGGTTTGTGGCATCAATAGCACCTGAGGTAATAGTGTAGGTTGCTGTCCAAGTACTGCTACTATTGCTCGCCGCCACTGCAGCACCGCCACCAAATGCAGAAAAGTCCACAGTAGCACTGCTGATAGTGTCGGTGTTGTTATCGCCACCCGCAGTATTATTCCAGCTGGCGGTTACTGTATCGCCAATTTTATAGGCATCTCCGGTACCAGTGGCACCACTGATGCTAAGACGGTTATCTGTGACAACTGGCACAACGTTATCCACAACGGCATTGGTTGTGTCAGCAGTAGTAGTGTCCCCTTGGGCATTGGTTGCGGTCACGCTGACATTACGACTGGAGGCATCAATCGCACCAGAAGTGAGAGTATAAGTTGCCGTCCAGGTTCCGCTGCTATCCGTCGCAGCCACAGCGGCGCCACCACCAAATTGCGAGAAATCGACAGTCACACCTGTGATTCCGGCATTATTATTGCCGCCAGCGGTATTATTCCAAGTCACAGTGACGGTATCGCCAATTTTGAAGGCTCCCCCAGACCCTGTCCCCCCTGAAATGCTGATATTGCCATCGGTTACTGTCGGTGTGGTTGACGCCGTTAATTGACTGCTATCTGCCGTGGTTAAACCACCAGAAGATGCGCGCAAATTGAAAGTTTCACTACCCGCGCCAGAATTGGTGTAGGTAATTTGCATACTGGTAAAAGTGGATACGCCACTGCTGGGAGTGATAGACACTGTGGCACCATTACCATCGGTATCTCCCGTCCCCGTGATCGTCGCGCTGCCCGCACCGTTAACTTCCGCCAAGGTAATACCTGTAGCATAACCCGTGTCCACAATGCTGTTTGCATCGCGTGCCGATACGATTGGCACAGTAGAGAAAGCTGTGTTCTGACCGCTAATGACGCTAGTAGGTGTAGGTTGAGTATCGAATACCAATTGGGTGGCTACTACATCTGAGGTTACAGAATTGCCATCAACAGTCGGCAAATTTGAACCAACGCCATCCTGATCATTCGCGGTCAGAGTGAATGCTTGCTGATCGGCGGTGGCGGTATAAGTCAGGTTGCTAAATGTCGCCACACCCGCGGTCGCCGCTTGAGTAGCGTTGGTTAAGGTGCCCGCACTGGACTCGGTCAAGGTAAGGGTTTCGGCGAAGTCCACATCGGTATTGCCGAACGCATCACGCGCCACAATAACAGGTTGGGTCGTCAATGCCGCGCCGGAAACAGAACCCGCAGGCTGGGTGGTAAAGACTAGCTGGCTAGCGACCACATCAAGGGTTGTGCCGCTGCCATTGGTGACAGCACTCTGCCCGCTTTCCATTTGCGTACCGCTGCCACCGACCGTGAGGTTGGTATCGCCATCCACACTCAAAATAATAGTGCGATCTTCTGTGAGCGTCGTATTGTCGTTGTAATAGGCATTAACCGTGTAAGTTTCATTGCCCCCGTCAGCAACGGACATAGTCAGGCCAGAGAAGGTAATAGTATCTGCACCAGCGTTGTAAGTACCGGTCACATTGCTGGCATCCGGCCCGTTCAGGCGCCAGGTAATTTTACTGCGCTCGGCATCAGTACTGGTGCCACTAACGTTGACAACAATTTGAGACACTGTGGTCGCAAGACCATCAGAGGTGCCACCGTCGCTGATGGTGAAGTCAAAAACATCCACAGCTTCGCCGACCGAATCAATGGTGGTGGCAAGACCAATAGGCTCAACAACGCCACCAGCTGCGATGAGGGTGGCATCAGAGTTGGCAGGAGGAGTATCTATTGCATTCGCGACGGTGAAACCATAAAACTCAAAGAACTCGGGGCCATCCGTTGAAGAATTACAAGCACTGGCACAATCAAAAAACAATTTAAAGCCTTTTAGCTTAACGCCCGAAAAAGACGCCAATTGTCCTGGTGCAAAGGTAAAGGTCTCTTTAACTCCGCTTCCGTTAACAGTCGAGGAGGTAACAGTTCCGCCATTCTGCAAGTAACCAACAATACGCAGATTAGTAAATTGAGCTGTATAGGCAGGATCAGCAGCCTCGCCTCCCGTTAATCCCGTTAACTCAAATGCAGTGGTATTGGTACCATCTGCGCGCAAATAAAAATAATGGTTAGTGCTAGTCTCACCACCATGCATGTAAGCAAAATTGCCAATGCTACTAGCTAGATTTTGAGTGACGCCATCACCACCCTTAGCGGTTAATCTGAAATGAGTTGTGCTGAGCTGTGCAGTTGCCTGCCCACTCCAACCTACAAAACCATAAGTGCCATTTACAATTGGCGCTAACACCCCTGAAAAATCCCTTAATGCTTTTTCAGAAAACGCCAAAGTAGATTCAATATTTCCGCGGGTAACTTCTAAATCCCAGTCGCCTTGTAATTCGGCATTGCCGGTTAAATTATTGGAGGCGGCAATATCCAAACCTGTGTTATTGCTGATGATATCCAGCAACTCTTCACCGCTGTCATTCGCGGCCAGATCGCAACCGTAAAATAATAAATCGCCACCTTCACGCACCGCGCCTTTTAACGCGGCAAATGCCAACACTTCACGCTGGATTGTCTCCGGAGTAATACGTGAATTACCGAGCAAAATAGCGCCCGCTTGTGCGTGGGAGACCACATGAATAGCAGCGAGATTTTTGTGTCCATCAAGTACATTAATTAATTGCGGTAATCCAGCGATAGAAGAATCTAACTCTACCAATTGAACTCTAGGTTTAAGGGCGCGGCGCAATACCGATTTATCAGCTTCAGCCACTGCACCATCAACAATCACCAGCTCACGCACCGGATGTGCACTCTGGATATCCAATTGATCGCCTGATAAATCAATTAGATCCTGTGGTAGAGAGGTGTCTGAACGCAATAATAGATCGGTCGATGCACTTATCGATGAACTCAAATAGGATCGCTGATAACTCGGCGCTGCAATAGCACCAGCACCATAGAGTCCGAATGGTAATAACAGCGAGGAAAGCCCACTAAGCAGTGCGTGTCTCATGATAAGTGATTCCCTTCATTTTTTGCGTTAGGTGCTACAGGTTTTTTACTTGCAATAATATTGGCTGCAGTGCCAGTACTATCCAGCCAGAAGTCCATTTCTTGATACTTCATAAATAAGTCAGGCGGTAAAATACTGCGCCTACTTTTGTATTCCACTTTCCGCTTAACGCTATGCAAACCTTTGACCCCAAGATTGTGGTCAAACTCATTTTCAGCATAGTCGACATTATTAAAATCGTGATCGAATTGCGGTTCGCCAATAAAACGATAGATTAACTCCAGCGTGCGTGCCGGATGCTGGGTAAGCAGATCATAATCCACTAATAGCAAGCGATCAGAAAACTCGCCGTAATAGGCTTCCTTGAGTGCGGTCCATGCACTTCCAACCGCACCACCAGCATTGATTAATGACTCGCAGCGGCTATACACAGTCTGACGCGAGGCCGCATTGAACATACGGCTGTAATCAAATGGGTTTTTACGGTAAATCACTTCAAAACTATCCATAATCCAAGCCGGATTGCGCACACAACAAATCACTTTAAAATCATCAACCAACTCTACCAATTGATGTAGACGGGCAGTCCAGTGACGGTTGGTGTCGAAAATAACCGGATGATTTTTATCTTGGTAATAAGCATCAATTAATGCCCGACAAATGACCTTACGTTTATGTTCATCGAAAAATGAATAGGACTCACTACCTGCCCCCATTTGTTCGAGGGCACCATTCACAAGCCCCGCTACAGGGCTACTGATAGCCGCATGAAAGCGTGGATTTTGCCGAAGTATACCTGCGAGCAGCGTCGAGCCAGCACGCGGTAAACCTGAAATAAAATGTAATTTGTTTGGCATTAATGTGACTTACTAATTAAAAATATTTATTAAAAACTTCCCGACAAACATGCCGGGATCATTCATCAATTAATTGCGTGCCGGAAATACACCATAAAGGGCAATACAATAATTCAATGCGATAAATGGCTGACGGTTTTCATGGGGTAGACCACCACCATTTAGACCTAAAGTCTGTGGTGCCATAGTGGTATTTAATGTACCTGGTGCTGCCTGCATATAGTTGACTATGCCACCACCACGTCCATCCTTCGCAAGATAGGTATTCGCTGCCGGAGAAGGCAAAGTCCCCTGATTATTCAAACCGGTCAGCGTGTGGTTGTGTGCTGGCATTTCAGTGGAGATCAGCGTCACCCCATTTTCACCAAACTGTTCGCCCCAATCCCAGGTTCTCAGCCCGGGGCCCTGACCTACACCAACTACGGTCTGCCCCTGCAAATTAGGCAATTGGAACGTGGTTGTACCATTGCCACCATAAGTAATTCCGATAATTGAAAACAACGCGGTATTACTTGCGATTGACAATATTTGGCCATTACACAGCGCCCAATTGTGGGGAGCGAAGCTGAATGGCAACAAACGGATTTCACCTATAAATGGATCCATAATTTCGCTCCTTAATTACGCGATGGGAAAATGCCTTCAATACATATGATGTAATTTATCGCTGTAGTAGGCATGATGTTATTGTGTGGTTGTGTTCCCCCTGAGGCTTGCACACTGAGTGCATTCATAACTTGGGGATCGGCACCGCTAGATGGCAAAGGAGCATAAATATTATCGGTATTACTGTGGGCAAAGACATTACCCATAGGGCTAGGTGATGTGGAGGGACTTGCAGTACTCGCCGACAAACTATGGCTGTGTGAAGGTATTTGCGGCGTTAATAAGGTAATGGATTCAACACCAAACTGCTGACCGATAACACGGGGAGTCAGACCAGGGCCATTACCCTGCCCAACCGGAAGGCGACCGCGCAAATCCGGCAATTGAAATGTTGTTACCCCATCACCACCATAAGTGGTTCCGATAATTGCGAAAAGAGTGCTTTGCTCACTAATACTTAATAGCTGACCAGCGCACAACATCCAACCTCTAGGTGCAAAACTACCCGCAAAAAGACGGATATCACCGATATAAGGATCCATAGTGATTCTCCTCTAGTTACGTGAAGGGTAAATGCCTTGAGTGGCAATGCAATAATTCATTACCAGTGAAGGCTGACAGTTTTCATGGGCTTGATTGCCGCCGGTACTGGATACAGTTGCAGGGTCCAACGCTTGTAAACTTGCAGCGGACCCATACAAATTGACCTCACCTGCTGCATTTTTGGCGGTGGCAATATTATTGCCTGCAAGCAACGTGGTATCGCCCGCCGTAGAACTGGCCATCACAAGGTGATTGTGTACTGGCAGGTTGTTAGGTACTAGGGTTACATTTTCAACACCCGCCTTACTGCCCTGAGGCAAACCTGCACTAACATTAGAGTGAACTGGTACGCGGCCACGTAAATCCGGCAACGCAAAAGTATTGATACCGTCGCCACCGTAGGTCGTACCCAAGAGTGAAAAAAGCGCTTGGTTGGTGTTGATGGGCAATAATTGCCCTGCACACAAAGTCCAATACTTAGGTGCCCAGTTGTATGGGAGAAGCTTAATTTCTCCGAGAAAAAAATCAGACATCCATGACTCCTTAATAAAAATAAACCTATCTATACATCATCTGTTTGATTACACATGCTTTCCTCTTCCCTCAAACAACACTACCTATGGTGATGGCCACGATAGCCACTCTTGAGTAGGTGATATTTCAAAAGGTAAGAAACCCAAGCGAAGGTATAGCTGTTTGGCACGCATATTTTGTCGATCAACACTCAGACTCACACTCGCCTCTTTTGCTTGGGCATAGGCTTTTACCGAGTCCAAAATGACTGAACCATAACCATAGCCACGAAATTGCGGTGCGATGACAAAGTCGACGATATGCACACCGTTAGTCGATGGATTAAGTATGATTTTGCCAATAGAAATTGATTGATACTCAATGATCAGAGTCATGGCTTGAGGATATTGGGCTGCGTAACCCGCTTGCTGTAAGCGGTATTGTTGTTGCACTAACAACTCTCGTTGCTGTGGGGGAAGTGGTAATAGAGACAGTTCCGTCCTTGCAGAACAAAATAGTGAAAATACAAAAGCATCGTCATTTTTATACGCATAACGCAATGAATAGGCTTTAGGTAATACTATGTCTTCTACCATCAAATACATTCCCTGTAGTAAGTAACTCTAACAGCGCTTTATAGTTCTTTAATTCGTCGTGGCATCTCGGGGTTAACGGACAAAAAACTCGACAAATCGAATGACAGGTTTAAAGAGAGACTCAGGGAAATGCGTTCGCAGAATAAAAAAGGCTAACGACTTGGAAGTACATGGTTGCATTTTCCATCCCTAGAATAAAAACGTTAACTTGCTGATATTTTTTAATATAGATAGTTGGCTAAAGCTAGTTCACATCACACAAAAATACAAGATTTATGTTAACCTTTAGTTTCAAAAAGGTGAAGATTAGACCAGTTACAATAACGGTGGATCTGTTCTTTTTGCTTAGCCGAAAAAAAACTTTGTTTAGATTGTGAATCTGCTACAAAGGGCTGCGTGGCTGTTTTAGCATGTATTAACTGACATTGTTCGACTTGGCTGCACTCTTCTTTAGAGAGAGCCAACGAAAACCAGTTTGCGATTTTATTCGCTATCGCGGGTAACAACTCCTGATAATCCACGACCATCACTTGGTTACGCTGACTCATCTCTAACCCATAACCCAATAACAAGCGCAATACCTTACATTGATAATCCAGTATCGACTCCCCCTCCTCTGGTACTGATAATTCACGGAATAAAGGTCGAGACGGTTGTCGCACCATATGATATCCAGCAGACTTTTGCTGTGAGGCTAAGATCTCGACGGGGTCCCTAAGTAGCAATAACACGGGAACTTGAGGATAAAGTGATAGGATCAATGGCCAAAACTGCAAATCCCACGCATTCCATTTAATCAACAAATGCTGTTCAGGATGAAACAACTGACCTTGGGTATTAATGCAAAATATTAAAGCTGCGCGTCTTTCAGTGTCTGATAGGTTCCTATCCAATAGCACTTGAGTCAGCAAAGGCGATTCAGATAACGCCCTGCATTTAGATAACCCCGCAAAACTGCGCGACACTAAGGTAGATCCACAGCGAGAGAGGTGAAATATAAATCCGGCAGGCTGCACTTGTTCTACTAGCCCAGAAAGATTTGGCGCAGGTAACAGAGCAGTTTGGGGTTTGATCAAGGCGGACAATAACTGACCCCGCACGGCAGAAATATGCTCCGAGTAGAAAGGATGAATCGGTTTTTCTGCGGCGGACATCCACTCTAATACTCTGCGTTTAGGGTCATAGTCTGCTGGCGCCCAAAACTGGCAGAAGAGTGAATAATCCGGCTCTATCCTTTGTCGATTACCAGTATGCAAGATGGCCAGTAACGTATCATCGCCACAGTCTGGTAAGTACCAAAAAAGCCGCAAATATTGGCAAAAGTTGGTGAGAGTCATAACCTTGCCAAGCTCCCTCAGGGCGGCTGGATTATGAACTAACAACCAATAGCGTTGCTGTTGTTCTTTAAAATCAACCATTAGGAAGCCATAGGGTAAAAGTTAATGTATTGCACCATACGCGGTAACGTCCCACGATTAGGACTGGCGCCGTGGGGCAAGGCATGGTGCCAAATGATTAAATCGCCCGCTTTAGCCGCTATAGGTTTTACTTGCCAGCGATGCCAATCCTGTTGCTGAAGCTCAATATCAGGCTTGTTCTGTTCGAGAAGCCACTCCTCTATCTTGAGATGAAATCCGGGGACACAACAGAATGCGCCTTGTTCGGCACTGGTATCGGTTAAATAAATTAACCCTTGAGTCGCAAACTTAACGGGTAGCTGTAGCGGCATATCCCAGTGCATATCCGGACCGGGGAAATGCCAAGTTGGCGTTTCAGGTGGATTAAAACTGACTCTATCGGTTGTCATAACTAAATCAGTTCGCTGCCACAACCGTTCAAACACTTGACGGATTTTGGAGACTTGTCGATTCGCATCTAGTTGCGGATGGCGAAACAGTTGTAGCATGATTTTCTGCATAAACTCATGAGGTTGATACCAAGTGGTGGGATCTTGTTCATTGGCTCCTAACTGCTGCCAAATAAAATCTCGAGTTGCGGCGCATTGCTCTGCCGTGAGTACTTGCGGGATCACTAAGTAGCCTTCACTTTGCCAAAAATTGAGTTGTGACTCACTGAGTACTGCCGCCGGATTTGAGTCTTCAACCTCCGCTGAATTGAAGTCTTCGACTTCTGGTACAGTGACCGATGGCGTTAATCCATGGAAAATAGCGCCTAATTGCTGATTAATCCCTGCAATATCCGCGGCTGTCAGCTTGGCGATTTGCTGAATGTAAGCAACAAAAGCTGACTGATGATCGTTTTGATATAAAGCTCTTAGACCCGGCTCTAGCCCTATTCCACAAAGATCCAGCAAGGTTTTATCTAAGTGCCATTCATTAGCCAGTTCAGTGAATGGCACTCCCCGTTTGCGTAGCTGTATCTTTTGCCAAAGCCGCTGCAAATGATAAATGCCTAAGCAGCTCAGATCGTCACTCGACACCAGCACTGGTTTTTGCTCTATAACATCAAACACAAAATCGGGATGAGTACCCTGCTCATATCGAAAAGCAAGGCATGAGAGTGGCTTAAGCCAATGTTCACGTCGATATCGAGGTAACGTGAGTTGAGATTGGTATTCGCTCAGCGTGGAATTACCATAGACTTGAACGGAAGTCGTGAACTTAAGCGTTACCGCACTCGGGGTGAAATCGGGGAGCAGTAAAGTACCAGCCAAGAAGCTACGGTCTCCACTGGCAAGTAAGCGCGCAGTTTGCAGGTTGAGTGCAAACAAAGGTCCTAAATAATGCGTCTCCACAAAATCCTGCACAGTACGACACTCAAGCCAAGCGTCTAACTCAATATTTTGCGGGATGAGCACACCATCATCTGCAAGATACGCCTGTAAATGGGTAAAAATTTGCACTTGCGGCTCCTGTTGCAACAAGTGCTTCATGGTTTCGGAAAGAATCACATCAAACTTTACGACTGTATTTGGCTGCCAAAGCGTGGCGTCCGCACAGGCACTCTCCACCACACGATCAGCCAAATCAAAGTGTTCAATAAGCTTGGTGACTTTATCTAACGAGGCTTGATGAATGTCGAGCAAGGTCACTTGAATTTGACTCGCAGAAAATAACGGCAGCAGAGGTAATAATAACCAAGCAAAAGGCCCAGTCCCCGCATATAAGATGTTCACAATCTGCCCGGGATGAGCCTTTAGACGATCTTGTATTGCTTGATAAATCCCTTGTATAAAGACTCGACCCCGTTCGGGATCTTCGGCACACTGCGCCGCGGTAGTGAATGACACCGCCTTACCAAAAGGCGTATGGCTCGCCTCAGTATCCAAAAAAGACTCGGGGTGTAACTCCACTGCCGCTATTTGGCACAACTGCTTCAGCATGGGATCAATGAGCCGTTTAGACTCCCCTGCTGAGGTTGACAGCAGTAGCGCATTAGCAAACTGAGTTAATACAGCTACATCCAAACTATGCCCTAATTCAAGCTCTGATCTTTGCAGCATCGATTAACTCCCTTAACCAAGTGTTGACCTCGCAATCAATCACTAAATTGATCCGCGCATCCTGCCCTTTATTTTCAACCCAATGGACTTGGTCGGCATTAATATACCAAAGCTCTCCGGCCTGCATGGGTACACGTTTATCGTCCACGTAAAAGTTGAGTTGCTCATTCGTTTGCAGTGGCAAATGTAATCTTGCCTCGCCTTGTTCTAGGCAGAGTCCTTGATCTCTATGGGGTTTGATTTCTGCCCCCGCATGTAAGCGCATCAAACGCACGGATTTCACTGGGCAGGCTAAGGATTGCAGAAAATGGCATAACGCAGGGCTCGATTCGAGTTGAGGCAAATCTTGCCAGTGCTGACCAGTAGAAATTGAGAAGGCTTGCAAGATAGGATGAACACCGCGATACTCTGCAGCACAGCGTAAGACGAGAACATCCCACCCCCCCATATAATCACGCTGATTTACATGGGGTAACCAGTCTTGTTGCAGCAAAGCATTCAACTCTTGCTGTAAACTAAGGGAGTTTGAAACTTGAGCTAATAGGGCAAAAGAACAGATATCCATATCCAACCGCTTAATTTTCAGACTAAAAATAATTAATCATCCAAGACTAGCACAAAGATTTAAGCATACAAGTGACTCGAATCATCGTCATCACTGAGTATTACGCAGTGCAACAATCAATGCTAAGCGTGATTCAGTTTTGCAAAAATAGGAAATACCCATGTTTAACTGGAAGACTATCGATACGGTTCTGCTCGATATGGATGGCACCCTATTGGATTTGCACTTCGACAATCATTTTTGGCTGAATTTAGTACCGCAGGAATTGAGTCGACAACAAGGTGTGAGCCACAACGAAGCGCAGCAATTAGTTGTGAACGCCTATGAGAAAGTCGTAGGCACACTCGATTGGTACTGTCTCGATTATTGGCAGGAGCAACTGCAGCTCGACATTATGGGCTTGCACCGCACTTTAGTGGATCGCATTCAACTGCGCCAAGACAGCATGTCATTTTTAGTGGCCTTGGCCTCTGCGGGTAAACGGCGCATCTTAGTGACCAATGCGCATCCCAAGAGTCTTGCCCTAAAGCTTGAACATACCGAGCTGGCAGCAGGGCTCGATGACATGATTTCTAGCCACGAGACAGGTTACCCTAAGGAACACCCACAATTTTGGCTGACCTTGTTTAAACAATTCAACCTTGAACCAAGTCGCTGTCTCTTTATCGACGATAGCGAACCCATACTCAAAGCCGCTAAACTTGCCGGTGTGGGTCATCAATTGGGGATTGCTAACCCTGACAGTAAAAAACCAATCAAAGTCTTTCACGATTTTCCCGCAATTACCGACTATCACTCACTACTGACTGATCTAACGCGATAAAAAGGCTATAAAAAAGGCACCTAAGGTGCCTTCGTTTCTATTCATCGCGTTGTTTTATGATCGGACATTTAATCGCAACTCTCGCATTACGGCCTTCACATCTGAGCACTCACATTAAGTTTAAGTGCTCATCTAAAACAGCGCTATAACCCTGGAATCCGCCCCTGATATACCACAGGGAAATAACCATCCGCACCACGCTTACCTAAAATATTCAGCGACTCACGCATATCTTCCGGTTGCTCTGCCGTTTCTTTAATCTTAGCCTCAACCTTCACCATATTGCCTTCATCTAACTGTAAGGTACCAACAATACCAAGCTGGTTCTTGGTTTCATCTGTGGCCAATTGCGCTTTGCCTTCGACACAACTCAGTCCGAGTTCAATATTACCTAGAGGATAGTTACCAAACTGATTCTTAACATTGGTTTGATTCAAAAACAGCTTACCAGACAACTGTTCACACCAAGGCTTACCTTGCTCTAGCGTCTCAACCAACAAACTGACTTCACCGGTAATTTCGGTTCTAAAGGGCAGTTTTGCATTGCCGAGTAAAAAACTATCCGGCGCTTCGAAACGTAGCCCCTGCGCACTTAAGCCTCCCATAGACCAAGAAATTAATCCCTTAGCACTGACAGGTGTTGCGCGGCTGCCCACTTGAAAATCAACTTTCACTTTACCTAAAAATAGCGCCCAAGGACTCAGATCCCAACGCACTTGCTCTACCTGGCGCTGCGGCATACTTAAGGTTTCTATGCTGCCAGACCAAATACTGCCACTCACACCCGAAACACTGATATTCGCGGGCAATGGGGCTAACGCTATCGCAATCTTAGCGGGGAATAGAACGACTAAAAATATTAAATAAATCAGTACGCCTATGATGACTTTTTTTATCAAACTCACAGCTACACCTTAATTTATTGCGCTAATTGGATACGTCTCACTTTGACATAGCCAGGTACATCGGCCTCAGCCAAATCAACACTTTCGAGTGAAAGTCCTTTCTTCTGTACTAACTCACTCAAATAACCTAACAAGGCATCAAAAGGAACATCGTCCATCCACACTTGGATCTTATCGCCTTGGGGCTGCATGCGAGTAATCACTAACCCATAATTGCCCGCAGTTTGGTTAACCACTGAGCTTAAACTGCCCGACGTAGTTGGCTTAGCACCGTTCTGCTTAAGACTCGCTATTTTATTCGCCGTTTGTTTTACATAGTTCAACGTCTGTTGCTGTGCATTGAGGTTACGTAATGCATCGGCTTCAGCATTGGCAATCGGCGTCCAAACACCCCAATAAAAAATACCAATGACTAAAAATACCGAGCAAAAGCCTACTAACTGCTGCTCGCGCGATGCGAGCCCTTGCCACCAAGTCCGCAAATTATCCATCTTATTTGCTCCTCAAAGTTAAGGTACTGGTGACTTGCTCTTCACCGCTATTCATAGTGCCGCCATCGAGTTGAAAACGACGACCGACAATCTCTTTAAACTTCTCGATCTGCGCGTAATTTTTCGCACTCACTTGCATGCGGATCTCGTTACGAGCGCTTTCGAATCTTAAGCTATTAGGTTTAAGTTCAGGCACTTGCTTAAAGGCATCCTGTAAACCATCGAGCATGGCAAAAAACTCGGCACCACTACCCTGTCCCTGCAATGCACGTAACTGACTTTCCATCTGCGAACGTAGGTTAACAATGCGCGAATTTCCCGGGATCACTTGCTGATAAATGGATTCACTCTGGGCTTTAAGATCGGCAACCTGACCATTGACTTGATGTATAGTCAGCCCTTTATTCACTAAGGCCAGCACACAAGCGATGGCAATAACGATGGCTGCACTTTTCCACATCATCAACTGTTTGCTGTATTCACGCTTCGGCGTGTAAACGCCGCTCAGTAAGTTCACTGGCGCATGCAAAATACCGCGGGCTAACACTAACATAGGTAGCTCGAGTGACTGCGGCTTAAGCTCGACACCCTCGAGTTCCATCTCGGTATAACTGGCGACAGAGACCTCACCTTGCACTGGCTTAAGTTGTTCTAACGCAATTGGCAACCAAGGCAGAGGTAAGCTCTGGCCTGAAGCTAATCCGGTACGCAGCAATAGCTCATTGCCAAAATTCATTGCCGCCCATTGGCACTCTTGCAATGGCAAGGCTAAACAATCAGGCACAATACGCTTCACTTTTAAACCCGCTTCAGTCAAACAACTCAGCCAAGTCTGCATTTGCTCATGGGCCACTGCGACCACACTTAAGGCATCACCATCACGTGGACCAACAGTAAAATGCATGGCATCGACATCATCGGCTAAGGCTTCTTCGAGCATAAAAGGCAAGGCTTTCAAGGCTTGGCGTTGACCTTTTTCGGGCAAATGCACACTAGTGAGCGTCATTGCCGCGGCGGGCACTAACACATCGACGGGACGATTGCCCGCACGCTCAGTTAAGGTCGACAAACCTTGAGCATTGGCGAGCTCGCCAGAGGCGATAATTTCCTGTTCTTGCTCCGACCAAACGAGCCAAGAGCACGCTTGCTCTGCTGTTCTGCCTAAGCGAATAAATAGCCGTTCACTCACAGTTTTTCTCCACCAGTCCCAGTCAAGAAAGCGTGACTGAGCTCGTTGCTATTATTTTTGTCCACCAGATTCTGCCGGGTGAGCACTTCCATTATTTTTGGCCACCAACATCAAACCCTGCCGGGTGAGCACTTCCATTATTGTTGGCCACCAACATCAAACCCTGACGGGTGAGCACTGCCATTATTTTTGGCCACCAACATCAAACCCTGACGGGTGAGCACTGCCATTATTTTTGTCCACCAAACTGACGGGTGAGCACTTCCATTTTATTGCCGCCGCTCTTTTTGAGCACACTTTCCATTCTAAATACGGCGTTATCAACCTTCGCCCCCGAGGCCAATAAAAAATATTGGCTATCGATGACAAAGCTCGACTTCATGGCACCTTCCCACTTGATCGATCCCATGGATGAGCTTTCATAAAAATCATCTATCTTGGCAAAGCCATCACCGGGGCGTTGGTTGATGATACTTTCTGCTTCGCCTACCGAAATCTGATTTTCGAGCATGCCAGCCAACAGTGCCGCTTGCTCAACTTCCAAGGTATTCACATTCAGTAATTGCCTGTCATTGCCAGGGATAACGCATACATAGGGCAAGAGTTTCAAATAGATATCTTGGGTGTATCCCATCACTGCCCGTAATTCACTGCGATGATTCATCAGCGTATTGGCCGCACGGTAAGGCACATTTCGCGCTTCGTATTCCGCATCTTCGGCACCATAAGGGCTAGCAGTGGTGTCTTCGTCGATATAATCTTTTAAGGTCTGGGTCAGACGGTCCGCACTAAAGTCGTCCATCCCTAAACTCACCAACAAGGCCTTATATTGCTTAGCCGCCAGCGGCAGCTTAGGTTGACTGTTTTCCACCTCTTTCGTGGTCACAGACAAGGCATTTAAGTTAAAACAGGCACGCATATCAGTGATCTTGCCAGCAATTTCACCGTATTCCGCCGGAAACACTACATCGGCCATGGCCCAATATTGTTGCCTGTGGACCCGACCTTCCGAGTCGTCTAAATCTTGTTTTAAAATTTTCTTCGCCAGTTCTTCGGCAGAAATCGCGTACCAATAGGCTTGATCGTACTGGGCCAAGTTCAACGTTCGACGCATGGATAACTGATTACGGCCTGTGATGTTTGTCGCGATGATCACCACCATGGCCACAATCAAGAGCACAACTATCAGTGCGACACCGCGCTGTTTAGACCGAGATTGGGTTCTCATTCGCGGCCCTCATCTTCAGGGTCACCATCACCTGGATCACCAGAACCGTCACCTGGATCGTTCCCCGAGCCATCATCGACTCCATCACCATCTTTGTCTTTATCTTTGTTCGTATCGTCCGGATTTTCGTCTTTATTATCGTCATCCTTAGACTTTTCTGGTGCAACAGCACCCAGCGGCAACAAGAACTTACGTTGGATCTTGCCTAAACCTTCAATCTCAATCTCCATGGCGATCGCTTTAGGCAACTTAGTCGCCTCGACCTTGCGCTCCCACTTGTCTTCCATGAAGAAGGAATATTCCACCGATAGCACTTTGTCGATAATCACTGTCTTAATCGGCTCGGCGCCAAATTCAGGCTCAGGATAAGGAAAATACCAACGTTCCAGCCGCCCTTCATGCACCACATACGCCACCGACTGTAAGCTGCCTCGCGGTAATAAACCGTCGGGATTTAACCAGCCTAAACGGTAAAACACTAAGGCTTCTGATTCCGAATCTAAGATATCATTGCCCGTTTGGAAGACGGTCGAACCTCGACCACCTTCGAGTAATCTTGGCGTGCGCGCCACCATTTGGGCGAGATCACGCTCAATCGCACCAAAACCTTGCTGTAGAGCTTTAAGCCGAGTTGAAAACGCGCGCGTCACTTCATCGTTAGTCAGCACTGTGCTGAGTACCGCATTAGAAGCCAAACCTATCATGGCGAAAATCGCGATGGCGATCAGCATTTCCAGCAGGGTGAATCCCCGCTGCGCACTAGTTAGTTTTAAGGACATAACTGCTCACTTGTGCGGCAATACGCTGATAGCGTTCGTCTTCACTCACACTTATGCGGATCATACGAAAATTATCGTCCGTCGTTTTCACCACTTCTTTACGCCAATACCAATCCTTTCCTGCGAGCTCAACTTGACCTTCTTTTTTACCGATTTCAGGAAACTGTGGATCAAGTCTGGCATCGACCATCTGATTATCAGCCACCCACTGTGCTAAAGTGCGCGATTCCAGAATCGGCATGTTTGCCATCTGCTCGCCCAAACTTTTAGTGATAGACACGGCCGCAATCGAAAATACGGCAAGGGCCACAATCACTTCGAGTAGGGTCATGCCCTTAACGCGTTTCATCGGGGCGCCCTATGGTTAATCTACCCAGCGCATCACCGACCACTAACGTTTCGGCCTGCTGGCCTTTGTTAGTTTTAGCGATAAACGTCAGCTCAAAAGCGCTCATTTCACCGCTCGGGAATAGCATGACCTGTGGCTCAGGGTGTTTCTTCTTATCATCGGCAGAGGGTTCAATCAGCGGTTCTTCAAACCAAGAATCGTCTTTCTCATCCTCTTGTACCAAAGGTAAACCATCGAGCACTAAGTTCAGTACAACCCCTGGCTCCATTTGCTTTTCAGATAAGAGTCTGTCTTTATCCAAAGGCTCCCACTTACCGTCTTTATAAAAAACAAACTGATAACTGGTTTTCTCAATCACAATACCAATAAACTGGCCACTTAAAACAGTTTCATCAAGCACCATTTCAGTGGCCGCAATAAACTGCCGCGCCGTTCTATCTAAGGCCTGTTGCGGCCCAGAATTGCCGATAGACATAGTCACGGCCGCAGCCGTGAGCCCCATCAACAAAATCACTAGCATCACCTCCATTAAGGTGAAACCAGCGTGACGCAGCTTTAGCATCTTATTGGAAATTCTGTAAATTCCAGTTACCGATGTCATCTTCGGTACCTGGTTGACCATCGGGGCCTGCACTGAAAATATCTAACTTGCCGTTTTCGCCAGGGCTTAACAACAGGTAGTTATTGCGCCATGGATCTTCTGGCAAACGTTTTACATAACCATCTTCACGGTAGTTACGTGGCTCAGGCGAAATCGTAGGCTTTTGCACTAATGCTTCTAAGCCTTGTTCGGTCGATGGATAGACACCGTTATCTAACTTATACATATCTAAGGCATTTTCGAGTGCAACTATGTCAGACACGGCTTTTTGTTGGTCAGCCTTGTCTTTGTTACCCATCAAGTTAGGCACAACCATAGAGGCTAAAATCCCTAAAATCACGATAACAACCATCACTTCGAGTAAGGTAAAACCTTGATGTTTCTTGTTCATTTGCATCGACTACTTCTCCTAAAAAATCCTATGCCAATCGACTTGGTCATAATCCATAAATTCAAAAATTAACCGCTAATCAAGTTATTCAAGGCTAAAATTGGCTGCAAAATTGCCATCACGATAAAGAGCACAACACACGCCATACTGACCACCAGCATAGGCTCGAATACACCCAATGCTATGTTGACGTTACCTTCGAATTCCCTGTCTTGGTTATCGGCGGCCCGCTCTAACATCTGCTCAAGTTGACCACTCTTCTCGCCCGACGCAATCATGTATAACATCATAGCCGGAAACAACTTAGTATTAGTCAACGCTGCACCTAAGCTAGTTCCTTCCCGCACGCGTGCGGTCGCATCGTCAACTGCGGCGCGCACTCGCATATTCTGCAACACTTCACTGGCGATACGCATACCATCGAGCAAAGGCACTGAACTGGCGGATAAGATACTTAACGTCCGAGCAAAACGCGCCGTATTTAATCCCTTACTCACGCGGCCAACAACCGGCATGCTCAATAAAAAATTATCGTACTTCATCCGAAACGCAGGTGACTTTAACATGCGCCGAAAGAGTGCGAACAGCAGCACTAAGGCGATGACCACAAACACACCATAGTTTTGAACAAAGTCAGAGGCCGAGATCAAAAATCGGGTCGAGGCGGGAAGCTCAGCGCCCATGTGCTCAAACTGTCCGACCACTTTAGGCACAACCGCTGCTAGCAGGATTGAAATCACCCCTATCGCCACTGTGGTCAAAACCGCGGGATAAATCATGGCTTGGGTCAGCTTAGATTTAAGCTGTTGGCGTCGCTCGGTATAATCCGCCAGACGATTAAGCACCACTTCTAAGTGACCTGATTTTTCACCCGAGGCCACCATGGCACGGTATAAATCATCGAAAATATGCGGAAATTCAGCCAAGGAATCGGCCAGACTATAACCTTCCACCACCCGAGAACGTACCGCCATAATCATGCTCGCGAGACGATCTTTCTCGCACTGCTGACCAACGGCTTTAAGGGATTCTTCAATCGGTAAACCCGCGGCCACTAAGGTCGCAATTTGGCGGGTGATCAAAGCTAATTCAGCAACTGAAATACCACGTTTGAAAAATGAAAAACTGCTGCTCTTAGCTTTGGCTTCTTTTTCAGTAACAGGCAGTATTTCCAAGGGCATCATGCGCTGATCGCGCAGTTGGCTGCGGGCGTGTCTGGCGGTATCCGCCTCAATCACGCCCTTAAGCTGCTTTCCCTTGGCATCCAGTGCCTTATATTCAAATGCTGGCATAAATTACTCCTCGCGAGTCACACGTAGCACTTCTTCGAGAGTGGTGATGCCCGCGAGCACTTTGCTCATGCCATCGTGACGAATGCTCGGTACAAACTGACGAATATACTTTTCGATGGCTAACTCACCGCGGCCGCCATGGATCAATTCACGCACATTATCGTCAACCAGTAAAAGCTCATGAATACCGGTTCGACCACGGTAGCCATTGTTACCACAGGATTTACAGCCATTGGCACGGAAAATACGTCTGTCGTCATCGGCGGCTATGCCCAGCAACTCACGCTCACGCGCATCGGGCACATGCTCGATTTTACATTTAGGACAAAGGGTTCGGATCAAACGTTGAGCCAACACGCCGAGCAAACTTGAAGACACGAGGAATGGCTCTACGCCCATGTCTTGCAAACGTGTAATCGCGCCAGACGCTGTGTTGGTATGCAGGGTTGAAATCACCATGTGGCCAGTGAGTGACGCTTGCACCGCAATTTGCGCAGTTTCGAGGTCACGGATCTCACCTATCATCACGACATCGGGATCTTGACGCAAAATAGCGCGCAGACCACGGGCGAAAGTCATGTCGGCCTTAGTGTTAACTTGGGTCTGACCGATACCGTCTAACTCGTATTCGATAGGGTCTTCTACTGTGAGTATGTTGGTGTCTTTGGAGTTGATCTCCGTCAGACCCGCATACAAAGTGGTACTTTTACCCGAGCCCGTTGGGCCAGTCACCAAAATGATCCCGTGAGGACGACGAATAAGATCTTCAAACTTAACGCGAATACTGTCTGTCATCCCCAATTGTTCTAAATCGAGGTTGCCAGTATTTTTATCCAGCAGACGCAGTACAACACGTTCACCGTGGCTCGATGGCATGGTCGATACCCGCACATCTACCGCACGACCTGCGATTCGCAGCGAAATACGGCCATCCTGTGGCACACGTTTTTCGGCGATATCGAGGCGAGCCATAACCTTAATCCGCGACACTAACAGCGACGACAGTTTACGGTTTGGCTTGAGGACCTCTTTGAGCACACCATCGATACGGAAACGCACCACAAGCTGTTTCTCATAGGTTTCGATATGGATATCCGACGCTTCTTCTTTAATCGCTTCAGATAACAAGGCATTAATCAATTTGATGATAGGCGCATCATCATCACCTTCAAGTAAGTCTTCGGTCTGCGGCAGCTCTTCGGCAAGGGTGAATAAATCCATCTCGTTGCCTATGTCTTCCATCAACTGCTGCGCTTCAGACGAGTTCGCCTGATATGCTTGAGTGAGTTTGGCCTCAAACTTCGCCACTTCGAGCTTAACCAAAGGCAAATCAACACCCGAATAACGCCGTGCTTCGAGCATAGCCGTTAAGGGTGTTTTACTCGTATAAAACAAGCTTAACGCGCCCGTTTCACCCAGCGCGAGCACCACATCGTGGCGGTGTGCGAAGGCAAAAGGTAAACGCTCTTTACTGCTCGAACGAAATACCTCATCACCTTCAGCTTCAAGGCCTAGCTCATTAGAGACTTGGCTGAGGTCATCGACTTGGGATAGTTGAATTTCACTCATTGGTTTTATCTTTGTTTTTGTTTTCATCGAGCGTTTTGAGCGTTGGATCCGTTTTACGCATCTGGGTCTCTAAACCTTTACCTTCTTTATAACGCTCTAAAATCTCATTAACTTCAGGTGGTAAATACTCAGACTGATTCCATTCATCTAGTACAGGCACTTTAGTATCAGGCATTAAGTTAACGCCACGCTCTTGCTGTTCAAGCTGTAATGCTCTGAAATAATTATATTTACGTCCAGCAATCCCTTCCATCGTGATGCCATCACGTATAATCGTTGGCTTGATGAAGATCATGAGGTTTTTCTTCGTTTTTTTGCTCGAGGAAGATTTAAACAAATGTCCTAGAATAGGGATATCCCCCAAGAACGGTACTTTTTGTATACTTTCTTGTACTTCTTCGTTGATCAAACCACCGAGTACCACAATTTGACCAGAATCCGCCATAACGGTAGTGGTTAAGCGACGAGTCGCGAAGGAAATATCCACGCCTGTATTACCGTTAACCCCAGAAACCTCCTGTTCAATCGTCAGCTTAACTGAGCTGCCTTCGTTGATCTGCGGCACCACTTTCAGTTTAACCCCAACCTCTTTACGCTCAACGGTTTGGAATGGGTTACTGTTGCTCGAGCTGGCGGTAGAACCTGTCAGAATAGGCACTTCGTCACCCACAATAAACGAGGCCTCTTGGTTATCTAAGGTCGTAATAGAAGGCGTTGCCAGTACGTTTGAGTTAGTGTCACTCGACACTGCTTGAATTAAGGCACCAAAGTCGCCCATGGCCACGCCCCAAGCCATACCGTTCACTTTACCTAAGGCTTGGGCGAGTAGCGTCACATCTCCCTTAGTACTCGGGTTTTGACCTATCACCTGACCAGTGCTCGGGTTAGTGATGAATGTCCCTTCTTGATCTTGCGCCTGCCATACACCTGCACCAATTTCACCTATGGTTGGGCCTAAGTTATTAAACTGAGTACCACCACCCGCTTTCGCGGCCCATTGGACCCCAAAGCCGACGCTATCGCCTTCGGCGACTTCCACGATAATGGCTTCTACGAGTACCTGAGCACGGCGGATGTCGAGTTGATTAATCACGCTCTCGATAGTGCGCATCTGATCGGGTTCAGCACTGATCACTAAGGCGTTGGTTTCAGTATGTGCCATGATATTAATTTCATTACGGCGTTTACCACCTGCAGCCTGAGCGCTCGGATCTTTCTCGCCTTCCAACTTTTGGGCAAAACCGGTCAGCACTTCAACTAAATCTTCTGCTTTGGCATAACGTAGATAACGAACTTTTGTGTTACCTGTGCTGGCTTGTTCGGCATCGAGACGACGGATAAGCTCGACCACACGTTGGCGGCTCTTCTCATCACCGCTCACGACTACGGCATTGATACGTTCGTCAGCAACCACTTTTGGCGCTTGGCCTGGCAATTGAGATTGGTTAGCGGTAGCACGATAAAGGGTATCGATAATTCGCACCATTTCACCCGCGGAGGCAAATTCTAACGGCACCACTTGCACCGAGGTATCGCCTTGCTTATCCACTCGGCGGATAATTTCGACTAACTTGTTCACTACAGCAGCACGGCCAGACAACATCAAGACATTGGAGGGGTCGTAGTTCACTACGTTGCCGCCACCCGCATTATCATTAAGTTGACGTAATAACGGCGCTAATTGCTTAGCCTCAGTGTTATACAAGGCCACGATACGCGTCACCATTTCATCACCAAGGCCGGGGTCATTATCGTTAGCGACTCGAATTGCAGCGGTTTTGGCATCTTTGTCTTTGATGACTTTAATAACGTTATTTTCCATCTCAACGATGGCATAACCGTAAACTTGTAAGACGTTGAGGAAAAACTGGTAATACTGTTCATCGTTCAACAGATCATAACTGCGAACGTTGATTTTGCCGCGAATTGTCGGGTCAACTATGATGGTCTTATTCAGGTTTTTACCAACGATATTGATAAATTCTTGAATATCCGTGCCTTTAAAGTTGGCCGCATACTGTTCAGACCAAGCGAATTGGGAGGAGAACATGGCTGCACCCGCAACAACCCCAGCAATCAGCTTGCGTCGAATCCTTTTGTTATTCATTCTTTTTCTTTCCTCTAACGCGTGTTATTGCGGCAAACTAAACATGATTTCAACCAATTGTCCTTCCCGCTCAACCATAATAGAAACTTCGGTTAACTCGGGTAATTGGCTCATCATTTCTAACGCTTGACTCATTACGGTCAAGTCGTATCCATTAATCGATTTGGCTAAATCGTTAGCTTTAAAACCCGCCTGCTTAAACAAATTGGCGTCTTTCCCTGGATTCAAGCGATATCCCGCCACAGCGTCACCCTGTCTGACAGGTGAAATGGCAATATAATCGGTGATCTTACTGGGGTCGGCTAACAATTCGGTGCGGGATTCGGCGAGTTCTTGGGAGATTTCGGCATTTTTACGTTGATCGACACGGCTCACTGCCGATCCAGTCTTATTAGTCTTAGCTTGTTGTAACTGCTGATTGGCTGGGCTTTGGCTAGTGTAAACTAAGCCATCGAGCATTAATGTCTCGTAACGGCCAGCGTTAGTGATGATAATACGGTCGGCATAGACTTCTTTCAGTGATGCCGAAGTGCCCTTAATTTTATCGCCTAAGCTGTAGGTCTCTTGGCTGCCGTTTGACTCAATGATCGCTAAGCCTTTCTGATCCGCTGTCGATGCAACAACGCCAGTGAGCTGAATAGAGAGCGTGGTCTTAGGCGCGTCGGTCACAGTCTCAACAACCTCAGTTTTTGGCTTTTCAGATTTAGCATCTGCCTTACCAAAGAGACCAAGCTGCTGTAAACCCGCAAGATCAACCTGCCCAGCACCTTTACCCGTCAGGTTGACGGGCGTTGGCGACCAAGCGCTGGGTGATGAGCTAGTAGGCACTAATTTCCATGTAATTTGCGCGGCTAACAACATGATCACAATAAAACCCAACCAGAAGACTATCCGGCTTAAGGGCTTATGGGGCATGCCAATGGCTTTCGCGATAACTTTATCTAATAAATCCATATTTTATGTGGACCCTCGATACAGGTCTCTGTTCTGATTATAATAATTAGGCGATTACCGTGTCATGCTAACCTAGGCAGCATTTGGCAACAAGCCCATAACAGCATTCAAATTGGCGAAAATAGGCCAATTATGCTAACTTTGCCCGCCATAAAAGGGTGTGAAGCACGCCACCCTTTAACATAATAGAAATGCTCTTCACGCATTTTCTTGCTCGGCATGTGAACTCATCGATCTTTTAGCTGGAGACACTATGACTCAAGGTCAAAGCGATAAAACAGACATTCGACTCGATAAGTGGCTTTGGGCTGCACGTTTTTATAAAACCCGTGCCATCGCCAAAGAAATGATTAACGGCGGCAAAGTACATTACAACGGCCAGCGTGCCAAATCTAGTAGGAATGCCGAGATAGGCGCCGTCCTTAAGATACGCCAAGGATATGACGATAAAGAGATCGTCATAAAAAAATTATCGCAATTACGCCAAAGTGGTGCGATTGCACAAGAATTGTACGAAGAAACCGCGACAAGTCTGGCTAAACGGGCCATTAATGCTGAGCAACGACGCCTCCACATGCTCAATAACCCGATACCCGATCAGAAACCAGATAAAAAGCAACGACGCCAGCTCATGCGCTTTAAAGACCTTTAACAGTGAGATACACGATGAACCAAGATACTTTACACCGCTACTTGTTCGATAATGCCGATGTGCGCGGTGAACTGGTGCAGTTACAAGACAGCTATCAACAAGTGATCAGCGCCCAAGAATACCCAGCCGTACTGCAAGTGCTACTGGGTGAATTAATGGCAGCCACCTCACTATTAACCGCTACATTGAAATTTAGCGGTGATATCAGCGTACAGTTACAAGGCAACGGCCCTGTATCTTTAGCGGTGATCAACGGTAACAATTTACAAGAGTTACGCGGTGTGGCTCGCTGGAATGCTGAACTCGCCGATGATGCTAGCCTCACAGAACTCTTCGGCCAAGGCTACATGGTCATCACCTTAACACCCGACGAAGGTGAACGCTACCAAGGTGTCGTTGCACTAGACAAGCCAACACTTGCGGCCTGTGTTGAAGAATACTTCAATCAATCTGAGCAGTTACCTACGGGAATTTGGTTATTTGCCGACGGCAAACAAGCGGCGGGCATGTTCCTACAAATTCTGCCAAGCCAGCAAGATCACAACGCCGACTTCGAACACTTGAGCCAACTGACGTCGACCATCAAGGCCGAAGAGCTATTTACTCTTGATGCAGAAAGCGTGTTACATCGTCTCTATCATCAGGAAGAAGTACGCTTATTTGATCCTATCGATGTGAGCTTTAAATGCACTTGTTCCCATGAGCGCAGTGCCGGCGCGATCAAAACCTTAGATCAAGCAGAAATCGAAGCCATACTGGCCGAAGATGGCAAGATAGAAATGGGTTGCGAATATTGCCACGCTAAATACACCTTTGATGCCATAGACGTAGCAACCTTATTTGCTAACGGTCAGACATCAACAACCCAGCAGTAAAACTACTACAGCTAAAAAATGGGCGCCCTATTTGGCGCCCATTTTTTATTCATACCTATAATCCCCTCACACATTGCACTCGGCTTAGGCTACAATCGCCCTCACTTTGTCACCTAGCACGACTCAGGCGATAAATAAAATTAAATCGGCAGACGATCGATATTAAAATAACCTTACAAATCAAATGGAGACCTCACTATGGCGGATGGATTAAACCGCGTTCACTTTAACCCCTCAACAGCACAACTTGTCGAATTTGCCCTGCTACGCGGCGAAGGTGAATTGACAGCCAATGGCGCATTAGTTGCTAAAACAGGCGCTCGCAGCGGTCGCTCACCTGGCGATCGTTTCATTGTAAGAGAACCCAGTTCAGAAGCTGATATCGAATGGGGCCCAGTCAATCAGGCTTTCGATCCAGGTGCTTTTGAAGGTTTATGGGCACGGGTTGAAGCTTACCTAGCCGATAAAGAACTGTTTGTATCTGATCTCGAAGTCGGTGCCGACACTGAACATTACCAACCAGTACGAGTCACCACGCAATACGCTTGGCACCAACTGTTCGCCCGCAATCTATTTATCATTCCTGAAGAATTTAATCGTAAAGACAAACCAGTGTGGCAGATCATCAATGCCCCTGACTTTGTTTGCGTACCAGAACGTGATGGCACTAACTCAGATGCGACAGTGATTTTAAACTTCGCCGAACGTAAAGTGCTGCTCGCTGGCCTGAAATACGCTGGCGAAATGAAAAAGTCTATGTTCTCAGTACAAAACTTCCTACTGCCAGCCCAAGGCGTGCTCCCAATGCACTGCTCGGCCAACGTAGGTAAAGATGGCGACACTACGTTGTTTTTCGGTTTATCTGGCACAGGTAAAACCACACTCTCTGCCGATCCAAAACGCTTCCTCATTGGTGACGATGAGCACGGCTGGGCACCCGGCGGCGTATTCAACATCGAAGGCGGTTGCTACGCCAAATGTATCGATTTAAGCCAGAAGAATGAGCCCGTGATTTGGGATGCGATTCGTTTCGGCACTGTACTTGAAAACGTCGTGATGGACGAACACCGCGTACCTAACTACAAAGACAGCAGCCTGACGGAAAACACCCGCGCAGCCTATCCGCTGGAGCACATTGCCCAACGTAAAGAAGACAACTGCGGCGCTGAGCCACATGCGGTTGTATTCTTAACCTGCGACGTATCTGGCGTATTACCACCGGTTTCTATCCTGACCAAAGAACAAGCGGCATACCACTTCTTGTCTGGCTATACCGCCAAAGTGGGTTCGACTGAAATCGGCTCAACCTCAGCGATTCAATCCACCTTCTCAACGTGCTTCGGCGCACCTTTCTTCCCACGCCCTGCTGGCGTGTACGCAGAACTGTTGATGAAGCGCATTGAGTCCTTCGGCAGCCAAGTGTACTTAGTCAACACTGGTTGGACTGGTGGCCCACACGGTGTAGGTAAACGTTTTGACATCCCCACCACCCGCGCCATCGTCGATGCGATTGTCAGCGGTGAGTTGAAAGATGTGGAAACCGTCCACTTAGACACCTTGAACCTCGCCGTTCCTGTGGCAGTCACAGGCGTAGACAGCAACTTACTCAATCCAATCAACACTTGGGGCGATAAAGCGCTATATGCCGAATACGCCCAGAAGCTAGCAGAAGCTTTCACTAAAAACTTCGCTAAGTATCAAGTGTCAGACGCTATCCGCAATGCAGGCCCAAAGGCTTAAGCACGTAGCGGCTCCATTCGGATAATGTAATCAAACACATTGTTGAGTAAAAAAGCGCGGGTTCAGTCATGAACCCGCGCTTTTTATTTGCGGCTAAATTGATTTAGTGATGATTAAATCCACCCACACTAAAGCCACTACGATAGATTTTTATGTGTTTTATTTCTTATCGATTAGTTAAACCAAGCTTAAATTAATGCTGCGTTTTTATAATCGCCGATAACAATCATCATTTTTAGGAAGCGGCACCCAAATGGAAAATCATAAACCTGTCACTGGATTCCAGCGATTTCTCAATGGCGTCGAAGTCGTCGGCAATAAACTGCCTGATCCAGCGGTATTATTTGCGATGTTTCTGGGCTTAGTCTGGCTGATCTCTTGGGGATTATCGGGTGTCAGTTTTGATGAAATCGACCCTCGTACTGGTAACCCGATTCAAGTCGTGAATATGCTCGAAGGCGGTGCACTAACCGCGTTTACCTCGACGATGGTCACGACCTTTGTGACTTTCCCGCCGCTCGGTGTCGTGCTGGTTGCTATGTTGGGTCTAGGCGTTGCTGAACATACTGGCTTTATTAATGCAGGGCTGCGCTCCATTTTATCTGTTACCCCCAAGATGTTACTCACCCCGGTATTGATAGCCGTGGGTATTCTGAGCCATGTCGCGGTTGATGCGGGTTATGTACTCGTTATCCCACTCGGCGCGGTGATCTTCTATGCCGCGGGTCGTCATCCCTTAGCCGGTATTGCCGCCGCTTTCGCTGGCGTATCCGGTGGTTTTTCTGCGACCGTTGGCGTGCCATCCAGCCTTGATCCTATGCTAGCGGGCTTAACTCAGGCAGCGGCAAGATTATCAGCCGACCCCGCGGCCGCGACATTAACGATTAACCCACTAAATAACATCTTTTTTACTTCGACTTCTGCCATTTTAATTATCTTAGTTGGCTGGTTCTTAACGGATAAAGTTATCGAGCCGCGCCTAAAAAACACTGCGGTGAATGGCGATCCCAGCACGCTCCCAACCCTAGATGAACTGCAACCCCATGAGCGCCGTGGACTCAAATTCGCCATGCTATCCATGTTGTTATGTGCCTTAGGACTGGTGTTTACTGCCTATGGGGACAACTCTGCTTGGCGTGGTACTGACGGCGCCTTAACCAGTGCTTCAGCGCCATTAATGCGCTCCATTGTGGCGATTATTTTTGTGTTCTTCCTCATCCCCGGCATCGTGTATGGTTACGTCGCTGGCACGGCAAACAACCACAGAGCCATTATTCAAGGCATGAGTAAATCCATGAGTGGCATGGGTTATTACATCGTGATGGCTTTTTTCTGTGCCCAGTTTATTTATGCATTTGGTCAATCCAATTTAGGCGCATTAATGGCCATTAAAGGCGCGTTGGCGTTAAAGGAATTGGCCCTTCCTATGGGCGTGACTCTGGTGGGGATTGTGTTTCTCACGGCATTCGTCAATCTATTAGTGGGTTCCGCTTCAGCCAAATGGGCATTAATTGGTGCCATTATGGTGCCCATGTTAATGGAACTAGGTGTGTCACCGGATTTGACTCAAGCCGCTTACCGAGTGGGCGACTCATCCACTAATATCATCACCCCACTGATGCCTTACTTTCCGTTAATTGTGGTGTTTTGCCAAAAATACGTTAAGGAATCAGGCATCGGCACCTTAGTGGCACTGATGTTACCGTTTTCAATCAGTTTTCTTTTACTTTGGAGCGGTTTCTTACTGGCATATTGGGCCTTAGGCTTGCCTCTAGGGATTGGCAGCTCGCTCTCCTTCCCCGCAATGCCTTAGGGCGTTCAAGAGGAATTCAGAGTGCTTGCGAAATTGAATTCATAATAAACAGGCGCTCAATACCTCAATAACCACTAAATGGTGCACAACTTATTACCTCGCCTTAAACACAAATGCCGACGTTAACCGTCGGTATTTTACCGCTAACAACACGTAATTTTATTTTATATAGAAACAACAAAATAAAAATAAACACTTAAATATCTATAAACGCATCTCGCTCATAGTAAAAGATAATAGCTTCAAGCAGTTCCTGTTCACTTGGCAGGGCTTTTTGCTGCATCAGGTTATCGATCACATCCTCAATCTGATCCATATTGAGCAGATAGCAATAACCATTGTTTATCAGACTATCTTCAAACTCATCGATTTCTTCATTAGACCAATCCCTCATATCATCGACAATTGGCAGTAGCTGCGTGGTCAATTGGAGAGTTTCATTTTCCGCAGTATCTTGATAAACAAGCCAATATTGTAAGCCTCGCTGAGTAATACACTTATTAATCCAGTTTTTTAACGGCTCTGATTCGCCAAGGAATGATCCTATATCCACCAATGTCTCCTTCATATTAACGTCAGAGTGACATGTTAACTTGCTTAAAAAACATAAGTCTATGGCTTTGAGTTAATCTGCTCCTTCCAATCACTTGCAGTCAGTTCATCCATAAATAATGGAAAAAACGGGTTGTATACCACAGAAAAAACTAAGCAAAGGTTAAAATTGATACTTTCAACAGTCGTTATATCTACCCAACGCGACTCTGCAACCCAACGCAAAATCACAATTCATCAATTCTGCAGTTAAAATTCCACAATTAAATAAGCTTTATTCATTTTTAATCGCATAAATTTAAGTATTTCTCATTTAATGTTAACGTGATTTAGACTTTGGTTATTTTGAAACCAAGGTTAGTGATGTTTCACAATCCCCTACTATGCAATTGTGGTACTTTACTCGGTCAAAAATGTCGGGCATTTGCCTTTAACATAGAGTGAACCTTTAGCCTAGAGTAAGCCTTAATCACTAAAGCTTGAGTCGTCTAGGTTCAAATCGTCTGTGCATGACACAAAATGCTGCGGCAACTGGGGAGTTTCGCAAGAATGAAGAGCAAGAGTTTATTAGGTAACATTGGTGTGCAAGTGGTTATTGCCATGATTATCGGTGCACTGGTGGGTTTTATGATGGGCGAGAGTGCAAGTGTGTTTGCACCACTCGGAACCATTTTCATCCATTTAATCAAAATGCTAGTGATACCACTGGTATTGGTTTCTATCATCAGCGGAGCAGCGAGCTTAGGCGATAGCCCATCGGCGGGTAAGATTGGTATTGGCACTTTCGGCTTTTTTATTGTCACGTCGGGCTTTGCCGTTGTGCTTGCACTCTTGATGGGTAATCTGTTCCAACCGGGTGCAGGCGTTGATTTTACCGCCCACAGCAGCACAGACTTGATGGAAGTGACTAAGGAACATGGCGCATTGCCCGGGGTAATGGATACCTTTATCGGCATGATCCCAACCAATGTGTTCGAGTCGCTTAACGGCGGTAACATATTACAAATCTTAGTCTTTAGTATCTTCTTCGGCATCGCACTGACTAAAGTTAAAGGCGATGGCGCTAAACCTATTTTGGCCGCACTCAACACAGTCGTCGATGCCTTTGTGTGGATGATCAACTGCGTGATGATCATTGCCCCTATCGGTGTATTTGGTTTGATGGCCGATTCTGTCGGCACCTTCGGTTTTGATGCACTAGAAGTCGTGTTTAAGTTATTCGCCGTGTTTGTTGCTGCGATTCTGATCTACGGCTTTATCTTCTTCCCATTAGTGGTACAACTCTTCTCAAGAGTGTCGGCGCGCCAGTTTATTTCGGCAATGAAGAAGCCGCAGGTGATGGCATTATCGACCGCCTCTTCAATGGCAACTCTGCCAGTGAATATGGAAACCTGCGAGGAAGATCTTAAAGTCTCTAAGGCAACCACGGCTTTTGTACTGCCGTTAGGCGCCACCATTAATATGAGCGGCAACGCGATTTATTATGGTTTAGTGGCCATGTTCTTCGCCCAAATGTATAACGTTGATCTATCGATGACAGCCTATGCGGCCATCATTTTCACCTCAACCTTAGGCGCAATTGGTCAAGCAGGTGTGCCGGGCCCATCCTTCTTAGTGGTGGCAGTGCTGTTAGCTGCGGGAATTCCTATCGATGGTTTACCTTTGCTGTTTGCGTTAGACAGGGTTTTTGACATGATCCGTACCGCACTCAATATCACTGGCGATGCTGCTTGTGCCTTGATCATGGATAAATACACAGAAGTTGACGTTAAAGCGGATAGTGAGCGCAGCTTAAGCTAACTCAAACACTTTGAATATAGGCTTGAATAGGCAACGCTTATTCAAGCCTTTTTTATATCTGCAGCACGGTATAATGGCCTGCCTCTACACGCATCAGTTAAGCCTATTTAATCTGAGTGTTAATGTGATCTCTCCCGCGCCATCCACTAAGCTCAATTTGCTAGATTTCGCAATTTACATTTCTTTATGGCGCTATGGCCGCAAGTGACACGGTTTTTCTGCGATACTGCCACCAGATTAACATCGCTAAGTTAGCTCAAAGGAATTTTGCCCTATGTCTGTATTTGCCCCAGCCACACCCTTTGCCGACTTTATCTATCGCCATTTCCGCTCAATTCACGCCCTAAAGCTCGGGCTAGCCTTACTCGTTGCTGTCACTATTAATGCCATTTGGGCGCCACCGCATTTTATTTGGAGCATGGTCACGATAGTGATCATTATGATGAGCTTACCTCAAGTAGGCGGCGCGATTGAAAAGTCGCTACAAAGGGCGATAGGCACTTGTTTAGGCTCAGCTTATGGAGTGATGTTAGTTGCCACTGTGGACAGTTACTGGCTAATCATGAGCCTGCTGATCTTAGCCGTTAGCTTGATTTGTTTTATCTCGGCCGGACGTTACAGTTACGCCTATTTAGTGGCCGGATTTACCATCATAATCGTGGTCGGCGACGCCAACCATGACACCTCTGAGGCACTATGGCGCACGGCCAACATCCTCTCCGGCTGCGTGATTGCTATTTTGGTCTCACTGTTCATTTTTCCGATTAAAGCTAAACAAGATTGGCGCTCCCAACTCACCCATGCCATCGACAATATGGCCGAAGTATTAGCCGAGCATCTTAAGGCGCCCGCCAATCATGAACTCGATTTTCGCGCTAGACTGGAGGCTGCGATGAAGGCCGTACTCACTCAAAAGAAACTGTTTTTCTCCTTGGAATGGGAAAGTCAAACCCTCAAAAAACACAAAGTGCTACTGTCGCAGCTAGCCAATAAACAAGTGCGCTTAATCACCTTACTCGAACTATTACCCTTAACCCGCTGGCAGGAAGAAGACAAAGACGCCTATCTGCAGATTAATGCGGTTGCCTCTGAGCTTGCCTTCTATTTGCAACAACTTGCAGAATTTGTGGCGGGTAAAGCTCAACAATTGCCGACACTGCCAGAATGCTTAGATCAAGAATTGCAACACAGACTCCAGCTTGCCCTAGTCGCAGCCACTCAAGCATCGACCGCAGATCCAGTGACAGCCGTAAACGACCAAGTGCCGCAGGGATTTGCGCTCACAGGTTATAGCTGGCTAATTTATCAGCTCGCGATTGCCGTCGAAGCACTTTATAAAGACATTGCCATTATCGACATTGCCTATAACAAGCGGCCAGCTTCTCAGATAACGCCCAACAAAACGGCTTAGTCGATTTTCCCATTCCGCTTAGTGCTTAAATCCATGTCAGAAATGCCGGATAACCCTTAGCCGCCCTTGCGTTAACGGGGCGTTTAATGAAAAGATACCGTCCTAATAAAAATTCGATATATGGACTATTTTCATGCGCTTGTTTTCTTTCTCCGTTATCGCCATTGCCTGTCTCTCTACGGGCAATCTCTACCCTGGGAATGCTTTTGCCAATGATGCGAAAACCACAACCCAAACAACTCCGGCAGCCACTATGGCGCAAGCCTCTACCACAGAAACATTGGCAGTTGGCTCCCCAGTAATCACAACGTCACAGGATGCAAGTCCAGCAGCGAATAGCCAAGCAACTGAAACTGCGACTAATGTACTGGCCGATGCCGCAGTCGCAGCGCCAGAAGCACAACCAGCGACCATTCCTGAACGAGCCAACACCTTTGTCAACGATGCGATTTTACCGCCCAACATCACTTGGCATGGCGCCAGCGAATCGCTCATGTTAAGTGTTGATAGCGAGTGGGCGACGCCCTTTGAGCAAAGTGGCGGTATTGAAAGTCCAAGCTACGATGCCACTATCGCTTGGCTCGACAAACTCGCGGGCGAGACAGATAAATTACAAAAGGTGAGTTTAGGTAAGAGCCCACAAGGGCGCGATATTTGGATGTATATCGCCAGCAGTGAAGGCATTAATGAATCGGCACGCCTCAAACAAAACACTAAGCCGACAGTGCTAGTGCAGGCGGGAATTCATGCAGGAGAAATCGATGGTAAGGATGCCGGCATGATGCTGCTACGTGACATTATCCAAGGCGATAAAAGTGCCCTGCTCGATAAAGCTAACCTCTTGTTTGTGCCTATTTTTAGTGTTGATGCCCATGAGCGCAGCGGCGAATTTAATCGTGTAAATCAACGTGGCCCTGTGAATATGGGCTGGCGCACTACGGCTAATAATCTCAACCTTAACCGCGATTATGCTAAGGCCGACAGCTTAGAAATGCAGCACATGCTGCGCGCAATCAACGTATGGCAACCGGATCTGTATATCGATGTGCATGTTACTGACGGCATCGACTATCAATACGATGTCACCTTTGGTTATAACCTCGCCCAAGGCTTAAGCCCAGCCAGTTACCGCTGGCTCGAAAACAGCTACAGACCTGCAGTTGAAGCGGCATTAACGGAACAAGGCCATATTCCCGGCGCACTGATTTTTGCCGTGGATAACGCCGATATTAACAAAGGCATGTCGCTGTGGAATCCAAGCCCGCGCTTCTCTAACGGTTATGGCGATGCTCGCCATTTGCCCACCATTCTGGTTGAAAACCACAGCCTAAAGCCCTTTAAGCAAAGGGTGCTCGGCACTTATGTGATGTTAGCGCAAACCCTCAAAACCGTGGGTGAACAGGCGACGAAACTTAAGAGTGCGATTCAAGAAGATAAATACCGCGCCTCACCGCTAATCACCCTTACTTGGAAATTCGCACCATTAGAAAAAGGCTGGGATTTTAAAGGCATAGATTATCAACTTGAAAAGAGCCCCATCAGTGGCGCTGAAGTTGTGCGCTGGACAGGTGAACCTAAGCTTTACCCTAACTTGCCTGTGATGGCTGAAACAGTGCCCGACATTAAGGTCACTCGTCCGAGTGCTTACTATATTCCAGCGCAATGGACTCAAGTGATTGATCGTCTTAACGTGCATGGCATTCGCATGACCACGCTCAAAAAGCCAACCGAGTTGAAATTGCAACAATATACCCTCAGCAATCCCGTGTTTAACACTAAGGATTTTGAGGGCCGCCAAACGGTCAAAGCCGAGTCAGAGTTAACCAAAGTCAGTACAACTCTGCCCGCTGGCACCATTAAAATCAGTACGGATCAACCGCTAGGTGATCTGGCGATTTTACTGCTTGAGCCGCAATCACCAGATTCTTTACTGCAATGGGGTTTCTTCAATCCTATCTTCACTCGCACTGAATACATTGAAGATTATGCAGTAGAGCCACTGGCTGCCAAGATGCTGAAAGAAGATCCTAAGCTACAAGCTGAGTTCGACAAAGCACTGACTAATACAGAGTTTGCCGCCGATCCTGAGGCACGCCTACGCTGGTTCTATGAACGCAGCCCTTACTACGATAACCAATACCTTAAGTATCCGGTTTACCGTAGTCGTTGATCATCGCGATTACAAAAGGTTGTGATTACGCAGGCTTACGCGCACTGATGCTATACACCAAGGGCACCTTCTGCCCTTGGTGTGTTAACACATAACGACCATCGGCTTGTGCTTCGAGCCCTTCAAAGCAGTTATAGGGGCTGAAATCAAACTCGTGGAAGAACTCCAACACTAAGCCTACCTGCAATAACGCATTGATCACTTCAGATAAACTGTGCGACCAGCACATTAAGGTTTGCTGATCATCACCGGTATTTTCGGTATATGTGCCTTCCAGCTCTATGTCTGGCTCACCCCGATTAAAATAGCTATAACCATCGAACAACTGCTGCGCCGGATGAAACTCGGCCATATAAAACTGTCCGCCGGGTGTTAAACAGTCGGCAACCGTCTGCGCCCACAGGGTTAAATCCGGCAGCCAAACAATGGCGCCATAGGACGTAAACACAATATCGTGAGGCTCAACCTTGCTCGCCACACTGTAAACATCGCTACAGACAAACTCGGCGGACAACTGTGTCCGTTCTGCCAGCTTTTGCGCTTCAACAATCGCGACTTCTGACAAATCGACGCCTGTGACTCTCGCCCCTATTCGCGCCCACGACAAGGTGTCTAAGCCGAAATGACATTGCAGATGCAGCAAACTTTTACCTGCAACCTCGAGTTCACCTAGCTCAATTTCCCGCAGCGAAGTCTTACCACTAAGAAAGCCCGCCACATCATAAAAATCAGAAGTTAAATGTACCCGAGTGCGCGCATCCCAAGCCGTTTTGTTTGTTGTTAAATAATCCATCAGCATCCCTTCTTGTCTTTTTTGTATTTTTGATTCCGCGTGACTTACGGAGTTTAAACTAACTTAATAAATGAGCAATTTCACTAATCTATGAGTAAATCACCCATGTAGCGGACATGTCCGCACAGTGAACCTCGGACACTTTCAGCTTAACCAATTGATTATAAATGAAACTTAAAATTGGCATGGGCTGTGCAATGTCTTATTCATCGCAAGACGACTCAGCACTCACCCAAAAAATCGAGTGCCAGATAAACAAGGAAGCTAACATGTCACTACGCCCATTTATATTCACCCTCGCTTTTATAGTGTTTTTTACTGCTGGAGTATCGCTCACTGGCTGCATTCTTAATGTGAACGCTGCAGGCATGCCAGACTTAGACCACCAGCAACGCGAACTCACACTCGATAGCCAAGACTTACAAGGCCTGATTGCAGAAACTGGCGCAGGCAGTCTCGAAATTATCGGTGTCGAAGGCCTAGCCCAAATTAAACTCATCGCCGACATCTATAGCAATAAGGACGGCAACGATGACAGCAAAGTCATTCTCACCCTTGAGAAAAAAGCCAATAAAGCCAAGCTCAAGGCCAACTTTGAGCAAACAGATTCTAATAATGACTCGCCCTATATAGACCTAAAACTGCAAGTCCCTGCGCTCTTTACACTGGATATCGATGACAGTTCAGGGGCTATTTTGATCAACAAGATGACGTCGGACATGAACGTCAAAGACGGTTCGGGTGAGCTCACTATCAACGGTGGTAACAATATCAACATAGAGGATGGCTCAGGTGATATTGAAATCAGCCAAATCAACGGCAGCCTAACCATTGAAGATGGCTCTGGTGCCATCAAGGTGACCGATATTCGCGGCAATATCGCAATTGATGACGGCTCGGGCAACATCGAGGTCGCCAATGTGCAAAGTGCTGTGACCATCACAGACGGCTCAGGCAATATTAATGTCTTTAACACTAAGGGATTAACGATTCTTGCGGCAGGTTCTGGCGATGTGACATTTAACAAAATCGACGGCCCAGTGAGCATGCAATAACGCGCTGTTTTACTACCCTACACCCAAAGGTTTTACCCACTTCCCGGCGTAGAGGCTGATGTTGCAACGGTTCCCAGCCAAGATGTCAGTCTTCTACCCACCCTTTTAAGCGTATGCCAGACTTATGCATTTATGCCACTAACCCCTTGTAGTGGCATTTTTTTATACCGAAATTAAGCTTGAGTTTGCAGAAATGATGTTGATTTTATTCAGACCGTTACGCTTTAACCTTGTGGATTTGCTAAGATTGTCAGCCTTCCCACTTCAATAGTCGAAAAGTCACACTGTATTGCCAGTAAGGTCGAGAATATGGATCAGTTTTCGGAATACCAAAAAGAAATTGAAGCGCTTTCTCTATCGGATAACCCTAGACAGATAATGGAAGGACTAGGGGATATTTGTTTTGATGGCGAATCTTTTTATCGCAACGGCAATAAAGCCCTAGCCAAACACATTTTCAAGCATATTTACGCCTTAGATGCGCACTCAGACTATTTATCACACGCCAGGACTGTCGCAAAAGCCTTTCTTATAACCTTGGAAGAAATTCCCCCTATCTCCCTAGAAGATGTTATTTTACAGATAAAGCATGAGCATGCCTCATTAGCTACACATCAATTAAATCTGCTGATTGCAAAGCGTATTTTTAGGGAATTTAGTCACCATCAAGATGCTATCCACATCACTATGCAATATCTCACCCAAGCCGAGGCACTTACCCCTCCGAGCAAGAGTGACCTTCGCTTTAAAGCTTTAGTCAGCTCAAATAAGAGTGAGTAAAGGGATAGCGTGACAGAATAAATCATCAGAATTTAGAGCCGCTTCTCAAAAGAAATGCAAAAATATACAGGAAGAGATCAACGTTCTGAATTCGACAACCCAATTTTAATTAAGTGATAATATGGACATTTCATCTTTTAAGAAATATATAAAGTTAGCACCAGAAAATGTTTCAGAATGGCAGAGATGGGAAAATTCATTACCTACCTTCGATTCTATATTACCAATATTGGATTATGTATATAACGCTGAGTGGCAGCGAGATGATTGGAAAGCCATAATGGCATTCATTCGGAAAGGTTATGTTGAGCAAAATGAATCATCTGAATTGGTTGACGGGATTAAGCATGTAAATATATTCAACTCCAAAGTTATTAATCTAAAAGTTGATGTCGCAATTTCATTAAACTGCTCCATTGTTCGTTCATTAGAGTCAATTAATTTATGCTCAGACTCAGTTGAATCATTAAGTGTATCCCATGCAAGCAAACTCTCTGAAATTACCGGAAACACCCAGAATTTAAGCTACTTATCTTTAAATAAATGTCAAAAGTTAGATTTTGGTTCTATCATTTCAACGCTGGACAGCGTAAAAATTTTAGACCTCAGTGGAAACCCACAGTTGTCCAGTATTGACGAGTTGCGTGGAAATAAAAATATTTTTGCGTTGTATCTTGTTGAAACAAATGTAATTAAGACTAAAGAGACAGTAGAAATCTTGGCTTCGATACCAAACTTGAAAAAACTTTGGATTAAAGCAAACAAAAAGGAGTTGGAACTTTTAAGAGAAGCCCTACCAGGGATTGTAAATTAAGCATAGAAAAAGGCCGGACATGTAGTTCGAGAGCGCGAAAAGATCTGTGTAAGTGGCATTCTTAAACTGTTGAATGGATTTCAGAATACCAATAGCAGACAAACTTATCACTCAGCAGAAGAAAAAATCGACTCACCCCAATGCAGACCAGTCTTTGGTGACGACAAACCTTAACCACTTGATTTATTATGTAAATTAATCGTTAAGCTATTAAGCACTGCCATTCTAGTAACTCGCCGCACTTTCGTTTAACAAGAAGTGTCCCTATAGGCTCAACGGCGTCATCTGCTGCATACGGAAGTGCAAATACCGCGATCACCTAGATGTGAAAGAGCGGCCATGCCGCCAACGGTCACTTTCATGACAATGCTTAATTCCGCGAGCTAAATCGTATTCTGTTAGTCTGAAACAGCACCTAAGCGTGACATGAAAACCGAACGAACAATCTCAGCAGTCATATCTCTTTAAGCAAGTTAGCCACGATCAATAGCTTACGCGCAAAGTTTAACAATGGGTGTCTCGACAAACTTTGCCTACTGTAGGCTTTCGCCAGCTCATGTATTAGTCGCACCAGTGGTAGTCGAGTAATGCCTATTACTGACTTTCGAGTCAAAATTTAACAATAGGTGCCTAGATAAACTGCTACTACTTACCAATATATTCGGAGACAAATTCCTCAGGAAACCTAGTTTTGACATATCTCTTATATGCTCTTTCATCAAGTAAGCGGTCGCTTGAGGGATTATTCCTTATGAAAAAACTTTTGTTATCCCAAACAGGGAATGGGGAAGGATTTACATCAACCATAAGCACAAACAAATTCGTACCAACATCTACAAGACTCCATTCAACCAAATTAGAAATTTCCCTCCCCAATCTGTTGAAAACAGTATCTTTGAACTTAAGAAGGAAGTTGTCTTGAACGTTAGCGACATAAGATAAGTCCTTTTGTAATCCAAGAATTTTACCATAATCATCAACACCAACGAGTAACGTTCCACCTCTGGAGTTCAAGAAGGCCGCTATCGTCTTTGTGCATTCATATTTAAGCTCCTTTTTTATTGACTCCAATTTAACGTCATACTCGAATGAAGATTTGAACTCAAGCTGCTTCCCTTCCTTATTTTTGGCAAGATGAAGTATTGTTATGGCATTTTCACTTAGTAGATCAGTGTTCAATTTAAGAATTTTCGCAAGATTATCTGAGTCAGATTGACCGCCCCTAGCGGTTAGGTTTGAGGCGTGCTTAACTATTTGATTGATTTCTTTAGAGCCTAATGGATACTTTCGGCATACTTCGCTCACTTTTTTATAAGCTTTTACGCAAAGTTGATAATAGTTTGGTACGCATTCTTCGTAATATCCGCCACTATTGATGTGCTGAAGCAATGCGTCAACATTGGCCTTGTTTTCATCACACAAAACATCCACACAAAGTCTAAAAGCAGCATTAATCCAATTTTGCAATGGCTCTGGATAAAGCTTTTCATGCGGCAGATTTATTGAGTCTTGAATTGCTAAAAATGCCTTATAAACATTTGGGTAATGATGAACAAGCTCATGGATATCCGCCAACAAAAATTGTTTATCGCGAACTCTAATAAGTAGTATCCATTCGCAATAAAAATCCTGAATTTTTGGGTTTGAAAAAATTCGCTCATGGTCAGACAGAAAGCGCCTCGCACCCTCGATAAAATATGATGCCATCAGTGATACCCTTTACAAAATTCAAGCAAATACATCCGAATAATCAGATATATATCAGAATAGAAAACAACATGCTAACCAAAACTCAGAATTACTTTCTAACATTTGATTCGAGGTAAACAGAGTTTATCGAGACACTCGCTGTTAAATTTTGCAACGTAACGACAGAATTGAGATATGTACATGCAAAAGGGCTATCCACTTAGCACGACCAACCACTATATATTGTGGTTATCGATTTTTAATTGATTGGTACGTTATCGGCTTAGAACGCGCTGCTTGCTCAAGCAATCTGTAGAATAATAATCCCCGTGAATCTGACTTTCTTCTGTTGAAGCGAAATGTAAACTCATCTAAATAATAATCAAGTTGCTTAGCCTTTACCGCACCTTGATACGTACCTAAAAGCCATCTTTTACATAATGATGAGACTCGATGTACCCCAGCCATTGTTTCATGTGCAGGTACAGATGAACCTAAATGTACTATCCGATTATGCTTATATCCTTTTTTGTCTATTTGTTTGTATGCTTGAGAACCATCACTACAAATTGTGCTACCAGGTTCTATTACATCTTGAATGAATTGATGGATATGTTCTTTAGTTGCACTTTCTACTTGCCTTAAACGTATCCGCCCAAATCCAGAGGGTGATAGCAGCTCAACAGCCACCAAAACTACAGCTTTACGCTTACCCTGTTGATTTTTAATAGATGATTTTGGAATGACCCCACCTATTAATGTTTCGTCAACCTCTACGATGCCGGACAGTTTATCTCTTTCAGGATCAACCATGGCATATCTTAACTTGTGCATTAAAGACCAAGCAGTTTGATAACTCCCAAGACCTAATAGCCTTTGGACTCCAAGAGCGCTGACCCCATTCTTTTGATTTGTAATAAACCATACAGCTGCAAACCAACTTTTCATGGGGGTTCTTGTTTTGTCAAAAAGTGTACTTGATGTTACTGAACACTGAGAACGGCAAGCATGACATTTTAACTTGCCATTACTTAACTGATAAGGTGATTGATAGCTCGAACAGCTTGGGCAAATGAATCCGTTTGGCCAACGAAGTGCGTAAAGGTAGCTGGTGCAAGATTGTTCATCATGAAACCAATCAACAAATTCGTCCTAATTTGTAGGGTAATCGACGCCAGCTTTTAATAAATACGATGAAGTTTTCATTACTACATATTGACACTGGTGGCGCTAAATGGATAGCCCTTACATGCAAACAGAATACTCAGTGGTTAACGGAATTAAGCACTGACATGGAAGTGACCGTTGACGGCATGGATGCCGTCGTCGAGCCTATAGGGACATATTTACGGCGAGTCACTGGAATGACAGTGCTTACTCTCATTCCTCGTCACAGAACAAGTATGATGCAGTGTTAACGCTCTAGTAATCCACGCCCTGACTCAATCAACACCAACTTTTGACTACGGCTTAACTTTTTAACTGCTATTTCACGGCGCAGTGCATCGCCGTGACTGCCAACCGGCTCTTGATACATCAGCGTTAATGGACCTTTACCGCGCAGATACTTAGCGGATTTAATGCCACCCGACTGATGCTCGCTAAAGCGTCGCGCTACGTCGGTGGTGACGCCTGTGTATAAATGCCCGTTGGCGCAGCGGACTAGATACAAATACCAGAGGGGTGCTGACTTTATGGGTGTAGGCTTCGGTGGTGCAGGATTTAATGGTACGAGATTCAGCGAAGCTTCTGTCACTGCATCTTTGGTAGCGACAGCGCTAGCCACTGGGGCAAGTGTGTCTGCCACCAGTGACTCATGTTGCTGTAAAGCGCCTCTGTCAGTATTGCCTAGGCTGACGGCTGATTCAGTCACTTGCGAATAACCTACTTCGCCATACCTAATAGACTCAAGAAGAACGCATATTCTTGGGCAGTGTCTTGGTACTGGCGATAACGACCACTCTTACCGCCGTGGCCAGCTTCCATATCCACATTGAATAACAACACCTTATCATCCATCTTGTACCACTTATTCTGTACATCGCGCAGTTTAGCGACCCACTTGGCGGGTTCAAAATACTGCACTTGGGAATCATGCAAACCAGTCGTCACTAACATGTGTGGGTATTCTTGCTCGGTGACATTGTCGTAGGGCGAGTAACTCAACATGTAATCAAAGTAAGTTTTCTCGTTCGGATTGCCCCACTCGTCGTACTCATTGGTCGTCAACGGAATCGACTCGTCCAGCATTGTCGTCACCACATCAACAAAAGGTACATGGGCTGCAAGGGCGAAATACTTGTCCGGCGCTTGGTTAGCAATCGCGCCCATTAGCAAACCACCCGCGCTGCCGCCAGAGGCAACTACCTTGTTTTTGTCGCCATAACCTTGCGCCGTTAATGCCGTTGTTACGTCAATAAAATCATTGAAGGTATTCTGCTTATTCAACAGCTTACCATTGTCATACCAAGGGCGACCTAGCATTTCTGAGCCGCGCACATGGGCGATGGCATACACAAAACCGCGGTCGAGCAAACTGATAACGGATGAAGAAAAATCGGGTTCTACTGTGTAACCGTAAGATCCATAACCGTATTGATACAGAGGGTTAGTGCCATCTTTCTTGAATTTATCTTTGCGATATACCAAAGAGACGGGCACTTTTGCACCGTCGCGGGCCGTCACAAATATCCGTTCGGCACGATACTGGCTGGCATCGAAGCCGCCTAAGACTTGATCTTGTTTTAATAAATCACGTCTATCGGGATTCACCAGCGAATATTCGTATACGGCTTCTGGCGTCGTTAGGCTGGAGTAGAAAATGCGTAACTTATTGCTGTCTTGCTGGGAATTAATCTCTAAACCCATCACATAAGCAGGCTCATCAAAGCTCAACTCGAAGGGCTTTTGACCATTGAGCGGCATCACTTTAATCCGCGTCAGGCCGTTTTCACGGGTCTGAATAATCAGATAATCCTTGAGCACTAACTCGTCTTCGATACGGGCATTGGGATTATGCGCAACCACTTCTTGCCACTTAGATTTGTCCGCTGCATCTTTAATGGCGACTTTCATCAAACGGAAGTTAGTCGCCTGCCAGTTGGTGAGAATGTAATAAGTATCACCCAGCTTAGACACACTGTATTCGTGGCCTTCTTCCCGCGCTAACACTGGCTTGAATAAACCTAAAGGCTCGCTGGCATCGAGAATAGACACTTCACTCGTTGTGGTGCTTTCTTGGAACAACACAATTTGCGACTCATCTAAGGTTTTGCCGAGCGAGATATAAAATGAATCGTCTTGTTCTTCATACACTAAGACATCGCTCGATTGCTTAGTGCCCAGCTCGTGGCGATACACTTGATAGCCCAGCAAGGTTTTTAGATCTTTGGCGATATAGAACACATGCTTGTTGTCGTTCGCCCACACTACGCGACCTTCGGTATTTTCAAGCACGTCGGTGATCATGTCGCCCGAAGCCAAGTCTTTAAAATAGATGTGATATACACGACGGCTGAGGACGTCTTCGCCAAAGGCCAACATGGTTTCATCTGGGCTGACACTGGCGCCGCCTAAACCATAAAACTCATGGCCCTTAGCTCGCTCGTTAACATCGAGCATCACTTGCTCAACACCATCGGCGCCCTTACGGCTGATCAGCGGATATTCGCTACCCTCTTGGTATCTGTGATAGTAGCTGTGCTGATGCCATTGGTACGGCACGCTCGACTCATCGGCGACTAAACGTTCGGTTAACTCTTTATAAAGACCATCTTGCAACGGCTTTAATGGTTTGAAATAAGCCGCGGTATAGCGATTCTCAGCGTTGAGATAGGCCAACACTTTAGGATCTTTGCGCTCATCATCACGCAGCCAATAGTAATCATCGGTACGTGTTACGCCATGTAAAGTCATCACATGGGGAATTTTTTCAGCAACCGGGGCGGGTACTTGCCCTTTGGAGGTCGAACAAGCGGATAACAGCATAACAATACCTAAAGTGAGTAGCAGAGAGCGCATTTATACGTCCTTGTGACGTCCATAACGACCGTCGAAGAGTGCGACGGCAAGTCAATTAGCTTATGTGTTCAGTATGATAGTGGTCAGGTGTGCACTAGCGCAAACATTGAACGCGAGAAGTTGCCATTCGCGGTAAATAAGAGCAACATAACCGCGTTTTTGAGCGCAAATGGCTCAAAAGCAAATTCTCAGGGCGGGGTGAAACTCCCCACCGGCGGTAAATGGGTAACGACTAAGTGATTATTTTGCTGAGCGACACCCAAAGCCCGCGAGCGCCCGAAATCACTTTCGGGGTCAGCAGATCTGGTGCCTTAGATTTTGCTTAGTGCAAAACTGACTATTCCAGAGCCGACGGTAATGGACTGTTTGCTTCAATGGCGACAGTGCTGAGTCCGGATGGAAGAGAATGTAAGACAACACCTTGCGGTATTTAAGTGCAACGCGCTTATGTATTGCAGTGTTAGCCTCATGTTTTGCAATAACTTCACCCCAAGTGAAGTGATATTGCTACAGCAAAATCGAGCCTTTTGGTTTGATTACGTTGTATTTCTGCACGCCCTGATTCTGGATATTCCAATGTCGTTTATTTAAGGATATTAACCATGAATCAGTCTTTACTTGCTCCTTTTGGTACTGCTATCGAACGCGTTGAAGCGGGTCTTAATGCCCTGCGTCAAGGCCAAGGTGTATTAGTTGTCGATGACGAAGATAGAGAAAACGAAGGCGATTTAATTTTCGCTGCCGAGACGCTGACTAACGCGCAAATGGCCATGCTCATCCGTGAATGTAGCGGTATTGTTTGCCTGTGTTTACCCGATGCAAAAGTCAAAGCCCTCGAATTACCCCCTATGGTGGAAAACAACTCTAGCCAATACGGCACTGCGTTTACTGTGAGTATTGAAGCTAAAGTCGGTGTGACTACAGGGGTTTCTGCCGCCGATCGCGTGACCACCATTAAAGCGGCGATTGCCGATGGCGCTAAGCCAAGTGATCTCGCTCGTCCTGGCCATGTGTATCCACTTCGCGCTCAACCGGGTGGGGTATTGACCCGCCGTGGTCACACTGAAGGCACGATTGATTTAATGCAACTCGCGGGTTTAAAAGCCGCTGGCGTATTGTGTGAAGTCACTAACACCGATGGCACTATGGCGCGTTTGCCCGAAATTATTGCCTTCGGTGCTCAGCACAATATACCCGTGTTAACGATTGAAGATATTGTCGTTTATCGCAAATCATTGCTGGCCAATGTCGGCTAGATAACATGCCAATCGCCTGAATCTAGGGCATTGATTTAAATAGAAGGACGTTTAGCTGCGGCAAACGTCCTTTTTATTTAAGTAGATTTACCGTTAACAATCGCGTTCCACCTAATGCACTAAAAAACCGATAAAAGGTAAAGTTAAACAAGTCATTCTTTCGAATGATGAAATACTGCTTCACATCACAGACAAAGCAAATGCTTGTTTGATAGGTGCAAAATAGGTTAATAAAAATAGTCTCTTAGCATGATATATAACAATTTGCTTAATTTCGTGACCTAGATTAGATATCCATAAACTAAAGGTCGCGGTGGCTGGCCGCCTATGTTAAATATCCTCACCCTGTGCCTAGTCCTATTTGTTGTAACTCGGATTCAACGTTATTACGTTGAATTTTCTTTTTCTGCCTAGGCGAACGAGTGGAGTGATCTTTAATGCCGTCAGCGCTACACCATCTCAGTTTGAAGCAAAAGCTCATTCTGTTTTCGTTAGTCCCATTATTAATGATGAGCTTTTTCATTCTGACGCGCATGCATGACTTAATAAAGGAATCACACTCGGCCAAGCACAATCATCTTGCGGTACAAACGACGGTACAAATCACTGAGCTACTCTATCAGTTGCAAAACGAATATGGTCTAAGTACAAATCAGCGACCAACCGATGAAGTGCTATTACAGCAACAAGCGACTAGATCAAAAGCACTCGATGCATTACTGAACAGTGAGCCTTTAGAACATCTTCTGGAGGCGCTCGACCCTAAAAGTATTGAAGCAAACAAAATGAACGCATTGTTGGATGCGCTCAAACTCACAGGCAACAAACTCGCTAACGTTCACCAAAACCACACAGACGAAACACTGAGTCAGTTTACGGAACTCTATAATCAATTCCACACTCAGCTTTTGCAGCTCATTCAGTTATTACAGTTACAAACCAACGAAATCAGCCAGTCCCGTGCCTATACCGATCTATTGAACCTACTAATGGTGCAGGAGTTGGCCGTAAAAGAACGAAGTGCCATCAATCAATTACTGCTAAGCAAATCACTCAATATTAATGATTACCGCACCATAATCTCCTTCATGTATGAATATGAGCGAGCCGTGATGCACGCAAGTAATGCATCAATTTCCGATAGAAGGTCCTTACTACAAAACCTACAAGATTCGCCAGAAAATCAACGCATTCTGCAAATCAGCAAGCAAATTGAACAACAAACTCGCATTAGCGCTCTGGCACAAAATATTAATGCCTACTTAGGTTACGGTGGCTTAATGGGCAGTTTTCAGGACTATTTGCTTAAGGGCGATGAGATTTCACTGCAAAAATTTAATGCAGCACTTGCGACGATTCAGCTTAATTTGGATGAACTCAGTCACGAGACTCGTTCTCTACCCGAATTTAAGGTGGCGCTGAAAACCATTGAGGACAGCATAAATCAATACCAGTTCAGCATGGTCAAGTTGCAGCAACTGAAGCAGCAAGGTTTGCCGATGACGGAGATCAAAGCCATCGCGCAAGTCCCTGCCAGCGAGGACAAATTAAGCCAAGCGATGAGCCAACTATTAATGCCGCCACATCCAATTGATAGCCAGGAGTGGTGGGATCTCACCACTCAGCGTATCAATCAACTACATTTGCTGGCGCAAAATATCACCAAGAACATGGCGCAGCAGAGCGAATATCAACAAAACCACACCTTAATCTTACTCGGCTTATACTTGTTCTCGGCTTTGTTCACCGCAACCATCACACTTTGGCTTGGACAAAAGATCATCCGCAATTTTATGGATAAGATCACTAAGATTGCCAATGACATGCAGCAAATGGCAGCAGATCCACAGCTCAATATTAATATCCAAGTCTCAGGCACAGATGAACTCGCCCGCATGGCCCGTGCCATGAACCGTATGATTAGCGAACGGCAAAAAGCAAACCATGCCCTAAGCCGCGCAGCAGCAGTGTTTGACTATTCTGCCGAAGGCATAGTGGTGACAGATGCCGACAACCATATTGAACTGGTCAACCCCGCTTTTTGCCACATTACGGGCTATTCATTGGAAGAAGTGAAAGGCCGCAGCCCCTCCCTACTCAGCTCTAGCCGTCATCCTAAGCACTTTTATACCGCCATGTGGGAGTCACTACAAAAAGAAGGGAAATGGGAGGGTGAAGTTTGGAATAAACGCAAAGATGGCCAAGTGTATCCCGAGTATCTAGCGATTACTGTGGTGCGAAATGAACAAGGTAAAATAATCCAACATATTGGTTTATTTATGGATATCAGTAAGCGTAAGCAATATGAGCAGGATCTTTGGTATCAGGCCAACTTCGATGGATTAACTGGGCTGCCTAATCGTAAGCTGTTCAATGAACGACTGCAGCACGAAATCCATGTGGCGCAGCATGACTCTCGCAAGCTGGCTATCTTGCTGATTGATTTGGATCAATTCAAATATATCAATGATGTACAAGGCCATGCCACTGGCGACTTATTACTTAAAGATGTCGCAAAGCGCTTAGAAGGCATTGCGGGGAAAACCGATTTTATCGCACGTATCGGTGGCGACGAGTTTGTGCTTATCTTGCCACGGCTGACTAACGAACTCGCCATAGAACACATGGCAACCCGAATCATTGAAACCTTAGGTATGCCATTTAACTTAAATGACCGCGAGATCCAGATTTCGGCCAGCTTTGGTATTGGCGTCTATCCCGAAGATGGGTTAGATACTGGCTCACTCACCCGCAATACCGAAACCGCCATGTATCAAGCCAAAGATGCGGGACGGAACAATTTTAAATACTTCACCGCGGGTATGAATCAAGCCATGTTCGCCCGGATGGAGTTAGAACAACGTCTACGCCGTGCCGTGGCACAAAATGAATTTGCCCTGCATTATCAACCTATCGTGGATATGCAAACCGGAAGTGTCTGCAGCGTCGAAGCCCTTATCCGCTGGCAAGATCCCGAGCTTGGGTTGATCCCGCCGGATCAATTTATCCCATTAGCCGAAGAAACCGGACTGATAGAGCCTATGGGCGAATGGGTGCTCAACCAAGCCATGCATGACCTGAGGCAATGGCAGAAAAGTGGCTTAAATATCAATGTCGCGATTAATGTTTCCAGCCGCCAATGTATCAATACACGCGGTATGGGGTTCGACCAAGTGTTGCAAGAGTGCTTCAACCGCCACCACGTTAACCCACGAAATGTGCATATTGAGATCACTGAAAGCATGCTGATGGGCGATGCCAGCCATTGCTTGAGCACGCTCGAGTCTATTCGTCATTTAGGCTCGCAAATCTATATCGATGACTTTGGTACGGGTTATTCTTCCCTGAGTTATCTGAAAAAATTCCCGATTTCAGTGATTAAAATCGACCGCAGCTTTGTGGAAAATGCCCTCGAAAATAACTCGAACGCCAACTTAGTCAAAGCGATTGTCATGATGGGGCAAAGCCTAGAAATGGAGTTAGTTGCTGAAGGCATAGAAACCGAAGCACAGTGGCACTTCCTACGAGATTTAGGTTGTCACTTCGCTCAAGGGTATTTGATCTCCAAACCGCTCCCCTTTAACGAGATCACTCCCTTGCTACGCATCAAGCACACAGCACTGTTGAATGATGGCTATCAAAATAAATGCGTGAATATCTAAGCTTATAAAAAATAAAACGATAAAGAGCAAAAAAGCAGCCTAGGCTGCTTTTTTGTGGCAAATAAAACGGGTTAAGCCTGTGGTTGGCCTTGACCGTTCATTATGCTTTCGCCCCCCTTAGAGGCTAGCTTAGCTAAATCTTTATCTATAAAGAACAGTGCCTTACCATCTTCGCCCACTAAACGTATCTTATCGACAATCGACTTAAACAGCTTTTCTTCTTCGTGCTGCTCAGCGACATACCATTGTAAGAAGTTAAAGGTTGAGTAATCTTGATTCGAAAATGCGGCATGGGCCAAGGCATTGATCTGACGGGTAATCAGCTGCTCATGCTCATAGGTTAATTCAAACAACGCCAGTAAAGAATCGAACTGTGACTGTGGCGCCGCAATCGCACCTAACAAGGGTAAGCCACCAGTTTCACTCACATACGTGAACAGACGACGCATATGGCCCATTTCTTCATCCGCGTGCTCACGCATAAACTTAGCTGCGCCTTCAAATCCCTGATCTTCACACCACGCACTCATTTGCAGGTATAAATTTGAGGAGAAGAACTCCATATTAATTTGTTCATTCAACTTTTCGATCATAGTTGCAGACAGCATAGTAAATCCTCTTTTGCATTCGAACTGAATCATGGGGGACATTGTCATCAAGGGGGTCGACAAAAGCAACAAAATTTACCTTTGGATTTCTTGCTAAGTTAATGATTCATTGATAAAAATGATTTTCATTTGTTCATCGACTCGCGTTCAACCCTCGAATTAGCGCAGTAAATTGTGTGACTTCTAGCGAGGTTATCGCCCAAAGTGGCAGAAAAAACTGACTGGCCTATCACAGAAACTCACATGCAAATCATAGCCATCCCAGATCACCGTGGCATAATAGCCAGTCATAATCAGGTGGAAATTCATTCAGCGTCATTACGACCCATTGCATATAAGGCAGACCCTAATGTCCGTAACAGCCGATCCTTGTTCGCAACCTAGCTTAATGCATCCAGATCAAGCTATTCCCCTTTTGCTCGAGCAAGTTAGCCCAGTGTCAGACACCGAAGTCGTATTGCTTCCCCATGCCCTTGGCCGCGTCCTAGCAGAAGATTTAGCTTCATGCATCGACCTGCCGCCCTTTAACAACTCCTCTATGGACGGCTACGCCTTCCGTTTTGTCGACTTAAATACGCAAACCAATCAGACCGCATTGCGCCTTATCGGCAGTTCCTTCGCTGGCCATGGTTTTAAAGGTGAAGCCAAACCTAATACCTGCATGCGGATCATGACAGGCGCGCCTGTGCCTACAGGTTATGACACAGTGCAAATGCAGGAAGAAGCCGAGGTTGAAGGAGAGATTATTCATATCCGCCACCCTAGGGCGCAAGGCGCCAATGTGCGTTGCCGCGGTGAAGAACTCACCCAAGGCACTAAAGTGCTCAGTGCTGGCATTCAAATTGGTGCCGCCGAACTCGGGGTGTTGGCCACGATTGGCGTTAGCCAAGTGCGAGTTTATCGTCAGCTTAAAGTGGCCTTTTTCTCCACTGGCGATGAACTGCGTCCCGTTGGCAGCGAATTAGCCCTAGGACAAATTTACGATTCAAACCGTTACTCGATCCAAGGTTTACTCAGCCGCGCTAACGTGGAATGGCTCGATTTAGGCGTGATTGCCGATGATCCTGAAGCCATACGTCAGGCATTTCGCCATGCTGCCAGCCAAGCCGACATGGTATTAACCTCGGGTGGCGTGTCGGTCGGTGAAGCGGATTTCACTAAACAAATTCTTGATGAGGAAGGCAAGATTACCTTCTGGAAACTCGCCATCAAACCAGGCAAGCCCTTCGCCATGGGCCGTATCGGCAAAGCGATATTCTGTGGTTTACCGGGGAATCCCGTGTCTTCTATGGTGACGTTTTACAAACTCGTTTGGCCAATACTGAACAAGATGCAGGGGTTAACCCCAGTTGCACCTTTGATGTTAGACGCTACGCTCACCACGCCCGTGCGTAAACAACCGGGCCGCGTCGAATATCAACGTGGCATTTTAAGCCGTAATGCACAAGGTAAACTTGAAGTTGCCATTACTGGTAGCCAAGGTTCTGGCATGTTGACTTCGATGAGCTTAGCAAACTGTTTCGTTTTATTGGAGCAATTCCAAGGTGATACTCCCGCTGGCACCCAAGTGACTGTCGAGCCATTTAACAGCGTGCTTTGCTAGGAAAATCCCAATGAATGTGCCAAAAGATATTCTCAGCGACAGCGAACTCTTAAGATACAGCCGCCAAATATCCATCAAGGCTATGGATATCGACGGTCAAGAACGCTTAAAACAAGCCAAAGTGCTGATGATAGGCGCTGGCGGTTTGGGCTGTGCCGCCAGCCAGTACCTCACGGTTGCGGGTATTGGTGAACTGACACTGGTCGATTTTGATACAGTTGAATTATCCAACCTGCAGCGCCAAGTGCTGCATCAAGATGCCAATGTCGGCCAGCCTAAAGTCGAATCGGCTAAACAGAGCCTCATGCAGCTCAATCCCTTTATTAAGATCAACATTATCAATGCAGTATTAGATGATCATGAGATTGACGGCCTTGTCGCCGATCACGGACTAGTGCTCGACTGTACCGATAATGTCAGTGTGCGCGAGCAACTTAATCTCAGCTGTTTTAAGCATAAAGTGCCCTTAGTGTCTGCCGCGGCAATTCGGATGGAAGGCATGGTCACTGTGTTCGATTATCACAGCGAAACGCCTTGTTATCATTGCTTTAGCGCCCTATTTGGCGAGCAACAACTGAGCTGCGTTGAATCGGGCATCCTAGCCCCTGTGGTCGGTATGATAGGTTGTTTGCAGGCGGTTGAAGCCATCAAAGTGATTACTGGCATGGGTAAAACCTTAGCGGGACGCATTTTGATGATCGATGCGATGACGATGGAGTTTCGCGAGATGAAGTTACCGAAACAAGTCCGCTGCAGTGTTTGTGGTACTAAAGAGGCTTAGGTTGTTCTCGCTTGAAAAACGGCTTTATTTACACTAGCTTAATTGCCACCGCTTAATTTGCCGTCATATAGCTCAACACTGATGACGCTTAATGGCCCGTTAAAATAAGGAAATCATAAGGAAAACATATGGATTCGGAAAACAGTGTATTTGACCGCATGACCACAGACGACCCCATAGTTGGCGCAGGTATTTACAACCTCGTTATCGGCCTCACGCTGATTTGGGGTTTTGCCGTTAACTATTGGATGGTCACCAATATCGACCCAGAGGCGATTGCCAGTGTTAATCCTTGGATTTTCTTTATCGGCTATTTCGCCTCCTGTTTCTTTGGGATTTATCTGTTCCAAAAATCGACTAACCCCGTTGTCAGTTTTATTGGCTACAACTTTGTGGTCGTGCCCTTCGGCTTAATTATCAATATGGTGGTCAGTCAATACGATCCCGAATTGGTGACTGAAGCCATTCGAATCACAGGGCTAGTGACCATAGCCATGATGTGTTTAGGCACACTCTTCCCCGCCTTTTTCCAAAAAATTTCCGGCGCACTCACGATTGCTTTATTGCTCGTTATCGTCGTCGAACTGATTGAAGTGTTTATCTTTAATACTCACCACGGCATTTTAGATTGGATAGTCGTGCTGATTTTCTGCGGTTATATTGGTTATGACTGGGGAAGAGCGAATCAAATCCCTAAAACCATAGATAATGCCATCGATAGCGCCGCCGCTTTGTATATGGATATCATCAACTTGTTCCTACGGATCCTGCGGATTTTAGGGCGAAAATAACTCACCAAGGAGTGTCTATGAAAATCAAATTCCTGCTTGTTACTGCTCCACTTCTGGCGAGTGTGGTATTAGTCGGATGCAGTGATACTGAACAAGTAAAAATAGCCAATCCCGCCTCTGAGTATTGTGTCTCCATTGGTGGTAACTTAACAATTGAGAAAACCGCCGAAGGTGAACATGGGATCTGCACCTTACCCAGCGGTGAAACAATTGAAGAGTGGGCGTTATTCCGTCGCGATCATAAGGAAGAAAAGCCGCAGTAACAGTGGCTATTTTTACTTTTAATAAAAACAGGCGCCATTAGCGCCTGTTTTGTTAGCAGTACTTAATTGGGTCATACTCAAAAGTCTTAACGGGCTAAGTGTTCACCGCGCCAGATTTTGCGCTTAGCTGCTGACTGGAAGCTCCACGCTAAAACCCGCGTAATTTTATTACCCTGCTGCATCTCAATCGTTTTCACAGTATCGACTTTCAACTGCGCTAAGGCTTGATAACAAGGTTTCAGGTTTTCCTTCTTCGACACTAGACTGCTAAACCATAAGCATTGATCTGCAAATATTTGGCTCTCACGGATCATAGTCGCTAAAAACTGTCGTTCACCGCCTTGGCACCAAAGTTCAGCTCCTTGACCACCGAAATTCAGCTTAGGGGAAGACTTGACCAAGCCACCCCGATTGAGCTGCAGATTATTCACCTTACGCTTTGTACCTTCGCTCGCCTCAGCCATAGAGGCATGAAATGGCGGATTGCACAGGGTTAACGCAAAACGTTCTCCGGCTTGAATGATTCCCTTGAAGACCGCCTTATCATTTGGCTGTAATCGTAAACTTATCTGCCCTTGCAGCACTGGGTTTTGCTCAATAATACTCTGCACATTACTGAGTGAATGGGCATTAATATCCGAGGCGACAAATTGCCAACCGTATACTTGGCAACCCAATATGGGATAAATACCGTTCGCACCAGTGCCAATATCTAATACCCTAGTTTTATCCAAAGCAAATACATCATCGCCTTCGGCTAGAAGGTCTGCTAAATAATGTAAATAATCGACTCGACCGGGAATAGGAGGACATAACGCTCCATCAGGAATATCCCAGCACTCAATCCCATAATGATGTTTCAGTAGCGCCGCATTAAGGATTTTAACTGCTAACGGATCGGCAAAATCGACCGATAAAGCCCCATAAGGCGTGGGTCGAACAAAGGCTTTTAGCTTAGGGAATGAACTCATCAGCGCCGGAAAATCATAGCCGTTCAAGTGTACATTTCGAGGATGCAAAGCTTTTTTGATCTCAGCACTAGGCCTGTTTTTGACCGACTTCACTTTGCCTTTCACCTCAGTTCTAGCCTGCTTTGGTGCTTTAGTTTTTGCATGACCAATGTTGGCTGTACTCGTTAGGCGTTTCGCAGTTACTAATTGGACGGGTTTCACGGCAGGTTTTGACATAATAGCTCTTGTAACGCAGTGGGCCGACCTAAGTCAGCCCATAGAGTAAGGCAGTAAATTAATCGTACAGATAAGAGGTAAACAATAAGTTTACGATCAAGGGTTTACCAGCTTCTTTGGTGATCAAATTGTTAACCATTTCAAAGCACTCACGACGAATCTCTTCACGACCCGTGAGTGACTTAATCTTCTCTTCCGATTGATTGCCTAACACTTCAACAATTGCGGCTCGTAATAATGGATTATGGAGCTCAATTGTCACTAGATCATCTGGACTCTTTACCATTAACTCAACGCTAATCTTCACAAAACCCAATTTCTTGCGATTAGAAATGTAGTTAGTGACAATTTCGGGTTCGAAACCATAGTAGGCATACTCACCCGTAGGTGGGGTTGCTGCAGCAGGTGCAGCTTCTTTTTCATCGGCCGCATAAACACTGAAAACACTTGTAAACAGGATAAGACAGACTGAGAGTAATTTTTTCATAGCGACTTACGGCTCCCTAAAACAATAATGGTAATGGAAGAAACTTCCCAATCTATATAGCCAAACAACCTGAAGATGCAGTATCCGTATCTGGAAGTAGCTTGGGTATATATGCTCGCGTCGCGACATGCTAGACTGCCGACGTTTGTTTATATTGTAACGAGTATTTAATGAATGTGACTAGCTTAAGCTTTCCCTATGGTGAATCTATTCAGTGGTTTTCAGCCGATCTAGCCGACAAACTCCCCAAATCGCCCTTGAAAGAATGGTTGCTTGCCACTGGCAGCCTAACGCAAAAACTCAAAACTTGCTGCGCTCAATTTGAAGTAAAGGTACTAGGCGAAGGACTGCATGCTCCCTTAGAGGGCGAATATCCCCAGCAAGGTGCTGTATGGATCCGTGAAGTCTTGCTTTGCCTCGACTCGATACCTTGGGTATTTGCCAGAACCTTAATCCCTGAAAAATTAATGGCCGAGCGCAAAATGGATTTCCTTAGTTTGGGTACTCGCCCCTTAGGTGAATTACTGTTTAGCCAAGATAACTTCATCCCCGGTAGAATCGAAGTTGCCAGTTTCGAAACCTGTAGTCGCCTTGCCCACTTAGCTGAAAGTTTAGATCAAAGTGTCGAACATGCACTCTGGGGACGCCGCCGCTATTTCCATCACGGTGAGCATGAAATGATCGTCAGCGAAATCTTTCTGCCAGCGGCCGAGCAAGCTATCCGTCAGTTGTAAACTTTAGACTTCATCCAAAGCTTAGTCAGAATTTAGCCTCAAGACAGATAAAAAATGCCTCTAGATCAGAGGCATTTTTGTTCGTGTTTCAAACAATCAACTTAGTGAACATTTAACTGGCGGCGCCAAGTCAATAAGCTAAGGAAGGCAAGGCTTAACCAACCTAAGCTGCCGCCACCTGAACTCTCACTGGCCGGCGGAGTTACTGGAGGCGTAACAGGTGCAACAACCGTTACCGTCGAACTGCTAATCGCCTTAGTATTTTGCGCATCGATAACCGTAAGTATCACTGTATAAGTGCCAGCCTTCGCATAGGTATGGGTTGGCGCCGTGACAGTGCTTGTCGTGCCATCACCAAAATCCCAAGCGTAGGTTAATACTCCCATACCACCATCAACGTTACTGGTGAAGTTCACCGCTAATTGACTAACTGTCTTACCAAAACTGACAGTTAACGGCGCTATAGCATCAGAGTTCGCATTCGCAAGACGAATAACCGCAGTACCATTGTTGCTGGCTTGAGATAGTACCTGCATTGTCAACCCTAGCTGCTGCAACACCATACCTGACTGTGGCTGTAGTGGCGCGCTGTAATCAAAACTGTCATCGAACAGGCTGACAGCATCGCGATGATTGTCCTCAAAATAGAAGGTTTGATTTACTGTACTAAAGGCCGCATCACGAATTTGTACGTCGGTAGAGCGAGTGCCAATCATGTTTTGGTCAGCATCAATCACGCCAATCAAGCCATGGCCAGCATGGTTTGAAACGTTATTGTCTCTGAAACCTAAATCTTCTAACCAGAGTAAAACTCCGGGATCAAAGCTTTTTGCTTTCAAACCCGCATCGACACCATTATGGCTACGCAGCTGAATAATATAACGAGACTGGGATTTTGGATCCGGACGAGAATCCTTAATCCGGCTATAGCCATAAAGCGTCATTTTATCCGCAACTTCAGCGTTATCACCATATAACTCAGTGGTATTTTGTTTAACACTGATGTTATCAATAGTGATCCCTGACTTAGAGGTTAAATCATCGGTGACATAGTTGATCTCGACAGCAACAGATTTTCCAGAATATGCTGATAAATCATATTCTAATGTTACCCAAGCATCACGACCTTCCGCCTGAGCAAGCGCAGACGATTCACCAGTGATGATATGACGAGCGCTATTTATCCCATTGTTCGACTTAGTGTAATTACCCGCAATGGCCGCACCATCCACTTTCACCTGCATGTAGTCAAAGTCAAGTTCAATACTCCAACTGGCCTTCATACTCAGAATCAGTTTATCTGTGGTTACGGCAGGTAATTTAACATTAAAAATCATGCTGTTATTCAGCATATTTCCTTGGCCAGAATAGTACTGATAACTGCCCTGATAAGGTGTTTTAAAAGGAATTAGCGTTGGAGGAAGTGGAATAGAGATCTGATTAACCGCCTGATGATTAACCGCCTCATTCAACGTCACTTCCATGCCTGATTTGGGAATGCTATCTAAGGTGATTTCACGTTCATTCAACCACTTACCTTTGTATCTTTTCTGTAGATAAGATCGAGCATAAGGGCTAAAACCACTCGGCTGAGCGCCAGGAATAGCACCAGCCCAACTACCACCAGACATTAAAGACCATAGCCCCACAGGCGAGCCGTCTTTCTTATCATTTTCAGAGGTATCGTACTCATCAGGCAGACCTAGATCATGGCCAAACTCGTGGGTACACACGCCCGTTGCCGCATCAATAGGCTGGATTGTATAACCGAATACTTTTTTGTTCGTACCAGGAAGCGCATAACCATTGGTTGCTTGGTCGACATAATATCGATGCGACCATATCGCACTCGATCCTAGTTTTCCGCCGCCGACCTCTTCGCCTACGCTAGAGTGGAAAATCATCACATGGTCGATAATGCCATCGGGCTCATCGTAAATACCGTTATTGTTCAAATCATTTTGGTCTTCAACATCATAACTCGCCAACTCAACTGCAGACATATTTGCAACCGCTTGAGATACAGCTTCTTTTACCAATTGTTCGACCTGTGAATCACTACGGGTATCTGGATCATTAGCACCATAGTATTCGGCATTTTGCGAGGCGGTATACCAGCCCTTCACATCCCCAGTAAAGGAGAAGGTTTGCCCAGAAACCGCTTGATAATATTGATACCCCGAATCTAACGTCTGCCCCTGTGGACCTTTGAAGCCCGTAGGCGAAAAGAGTAATTCCTTGTAGTGGGACGCAGGATAACTCGGGTAATACATGTCTGTATCCCCCGCTTTTAAGCCATTATCATCATGTTTTAGATCAGCAAAATCCACTAATACTGTGAGCACTTTAACGGTTTTCTTTACATCCGCATCGGCCTGTAAACGCTGTGCGGATGAGCGCATCATTTGCGATGATTTAGCTCTTTGTAGACGCGCATGTTCAGCTTCAACTTCGATGCGCGGCGCTTTGGGTTGTGCCAAAGTGGCGCGATGAATATAAGCTTCTATCGCCTCCTGCTTTACGCTATCACTGGCATCGGCGGCCACTTCGCCACGCTTAATCAACCAATATAAAATTCGATCTTTATTAATCACACCCGCATCTGCAGGCGTATGATTCGGAGCGGCAATACTCGCGCCGCTAATCAATGCCAACATCAGTCCAAACGCTGTTACGCCTTTTGTACTTCGCATTTTTAACATCCTTCTGTAACAGCTAACGCCGTTTACGCCATTCTATTTATTAAGACTAGTGTCTCTTTGTATTAAGACAAATTACCTTTAATTAGTAACCTACTCAGGGTTTATCCGTCTTCAAGTGATAGAGACAGAGTTTTCGACATTAGCAGCACTGCACCTCAGTAACAACTTGATACACCTGTTCGCAGGTAAGATTTGCACTTTTGTCAGCAAACCTCTGTGCTGACTCAATTCCAAGCCAAATCTCAGCCATAAAAAAACCGCATTAACAACGTTAATACGGTTTCGTTTTGATCAAACTAGATAAAGTTAGCCAGCGGTTTTCAGATAGTTTGAAATGCCGTCGAGGAACATTTGCACTGAGATCATGACCAGCACCATACCCATCAAACGCTCGACTGCTGTGAGCCCCTTTTCCCCCAGCACACGGGTGAAAAGTTTATAAAACATTAAGATCACCGCACTCGCCCCCCAAGCTGACACTAACGCTATGGTCCAATCGCCCATACGTGAGCTATCGGTATGCGCCAGTAAAATCAAGGCTGCAAGAATCGATGGGCCAGCCATCAAGGGAATAGCCATAGGCACGATAAAAGGCTCTTCTCCAGCGGCTAATCCAACGACACCACCGGGTTGAGGGAAAATCATTTTAATCGCGATAAGAAACAGGATAATACCGCCTGCAATACTCACAGACTCAGAGCGAAGATTTAAGAAACTTAAGATAGCCTCACCCGCATAAAGGAAAGACAGCATGATCACTAAGGCGAAGAGTAACTCGCGGATCAATACCTTACGGCGTTTCTTAGGATCGATATGCCGTAGAATCGACGCAAAAATCGGCAAATTCCCCAGAGGGTCCATGATCAAAAACAACATTACCGCAGCAGAAAATATATCCATTTAACGTATCAACACCCAAGTCAACATAGGCCCATATTATATACCCAAACAACCTGAAGATGCAGGATTCAGCGGGAATGTAACGCACTTTAGGCAAGGCCCTTTATTGCTCCTGCATAAATGGCATTCACGCCATCCATGGCGATTGCGGTTATTTGCGGACCTAGTGGGCTAAGTTAAAAATAGCCAACACGGCATAAAGTACGTTACAACCCGCCGGAACGGAGCGCCTAGGGAGCTCCACTTCCGTGTTGCAACAATTCAAAAGGTGGCCGACATTCTGTCATTGATGCGCCTTGAATTGAAGCACCCTAGGCGCTCTGAAACTCGTATCTTCAGGTAGCTTGGGTATAGTACCTTTTCTCGAGTTAGATCTGAAAATTTCTCCGCAGAATGGCCAAAGTGAATAAAATTCTCACCTTCAAAACACAGTATAAAATGTCAGTTGAGTAAATTGCCTGCAAGTCACTGCTCACTTTGCTTTACAGCTGGTATACTATGGCGTTTTTTCAGCAAATTTTCCGTGGAATCCATGCTCTATCTTCTTGCTAGCTGTATCGCACTCTTAATTGGCCCTCTGTTTTATCGCTACTTCTCATCGAGTAGTGGCTTACAAAAGGGGCTCGATGGTTTTATATTCGTCTCATTAGGCGGATTAGTGCTGATCCACATCTTGCCAGAATTACTCGAGCATGGTGGCATGCTTGCGATCATCTTTGTACTCCTCGGCATCTGGGGGCCTACCGCCAGCGAACGCCTATTTCACCGTTATTCAGAAGTCACCCATAATTTTACGCTTTTCTTGGGTATTGGTGGCTTATTACTGCATACCATCACCGATGGCACCGCTATGGTTTTGGCGCAGCAAGACGATAACTCCATTCTGCTAGCTCTTGGTGTCATACTCCACCAATTACCCGTCGGTTTTGCAGTATGGTGGATACTAAAACCCCATCTCGGAACACGTTGGACACTCATGATCTTTGCTGCCCAGATGCTATTTACAGGCATAGGCTATTTCGCCGGTGAGCAACTACTTCCTTATTTAAATATCGATGACACTGTCTACTTACAAGCCTTTATTACTGGCACAATTCTGCATGTGGTACTACATCAACCCCATGGTCAGCATGAAAGTGATACGCAAGGCAAATATGAATACCAAGCTGGCATAGGTAGTTTGCTCGGCATCGGTTTACTCGTGATGCTGCTATTAATGGATTCAGGCGGCCACGAACATGCCCACCATGATCACAGCACAGAGCAATTAATGACTTGGCTATTAAAGCTCGCACCCGTGTTGCTGCTAAGCTATGGTGCGGCTGCGCTGCGCTTTAAATTAGGTTTGACGCCGCAGGATAGCAGTTTAGCCCGTCGCTGGTTCCAACGCTTAGCAGGGCCTGAAGCCTTAGTGATCACAGCTCTACTTCTCGGTCCTTGGTTAGCGTTATTCCAATTGCTTGTAGTGTTTATTCTGAGTGCGTATTTAAGCCATGCTAACGTCATCATTACCGATCCACACACTAAATTACCCAGCAATTCACTGCGTTTCGGCTTTGCTCATTTAGTCGATCGCAGCGCACCTTGGATTTTACTCAGCCTAGTATTAGTGAATTTAATTGGCCACCCTTCAATGCCCTTAAGCAATCCATTGCTACAGGTTGTTGTGCTATTGCTTGTATTTTTACCTATGCGTTTCTGCAACTTAGGCGCCGCCGTACTCGCTCTTGCACTGGCTTATAGTGGCTGGAGTCCTATTGCGATTATGATGCCGCTGATTGCAGCACCTGTGCTCAACATAGCTCAGCTTAAGTTAATGACATGGACGCAAAGGGCGATATTACTGAGTATTATTGCGCTGAGCTTAGCCGCAGCATTACGCTTGCCACTATGGTTCTCCTTATTTACCTTGCCTGAAGTCGTGAACTTAATTGCTCTACTGATCCTCTCAGGGTTGTTTGCCGCCAGCTTACTGCGCTTAGGTCCACGTAAATTTTTACGCCGCTTAATGCTCAGCAAACCTGCAGTTCATGCGCATAGTCACGCCCATAGCCATTCCCACGAGAATACACATACTCACGAATATAGCGCTTCGCACACAGACGAGCAGAAACCTGTTGCGACACCTAGTGCTGATAAACATGCACATGAACACGCAAAAACGGATAAGCACTCGCACCACTAACGCTGTTCATTTGTGAGCAGACAGGCTAAGTTAATCTACCTTTGGATTAATTTAGCCTGCTATGTGCATACTCTTTGTCGCCATTAATGCCCATCCTAAGTATCCCTTAATCATCTGTGCCAACCGCGATGAGTTTCATCATAGACCAACTGCGCCAGCGCATTTTTGGCCACCGGAAGAAAATATACTCGCGGGTAAAGATCTGCAGGCCGGTGGCACTTGGTTTGGTATCAATAAACAAGGACAAATCGCTGGCGTAACCAATCTGCGCGTTCCGCAAAAGAGCCCTGAAGCCATGCGTAGTCGTGGCGAGCTGATTACTATGACGCTCAACTCAGGGTCGCTCGTGTGCCCTAATTGGCTCGTTGAACATAGCGACAATTATCAGCCGTTCAATCTCATCTTCGGCCAAGGTACTGACTTATATTGTTTTAACAGTATCAATAAAGACACAGTAAAACTTGCCAATGGATTTCATGCCATTAGCAATGGTGCACTCGACGATATTTGGCCGAAAATGGCGAAGGGACAGCAAGCGTTAGAAGCGGCAATCAACCAGTCCAGCAGTATAGAAGTGCAAGTACTGTTACAACTAATGAAAGACGATTCCCAGCCGCAAGATAATGAGCTGCCTAATACGGGAGTCGGGATCGAGTGGGAACGGCGTTTAGCTGCGATTTATATTCGTCACCCCGACTATGGCACCCGCTCCACCAGCATTCTGCTCGAAGATGCAGAGGGCGGTATGCATTTCACCGAAGTGAGATACGATGGCAAAGGTAGACAGCTTGGACAGCAGGATTTCCATTTAACTCTGCCTGCCGAGCCGCCCACCAAACCAGACTGTTTATTATCGCAAATCTAATTTGAACTGCTGTGCAGCACTGAGTGTAAAGGACACGGTTTAGTCTGAACTGTGGTCCATAGTGATCACCCAACGATCGTCGATTTTTTCAATCAACAGAGTAAACACGCCCGTTGGGGCATCTTTTATCCGCCGTAAATCCCAGCGCCCAACAACCATAGCGGCGTAATTACTGAGCATTTTGATTTCTTTGATAGTGAACTTCAGTTCACCAAGCGCTTCTTTATTTGGATAATTTTTCTTATAGGCAGCGAGAGTTTCTTCCCAGCCAAAACGAAACTTACCATTAGAGACAAAACGCAGTTGATCACTCTTCCAATAGCCTTGCATATAAGCATCGAGATCGCCGCGATTCCAGGCTTCTTCTTGGCCTTTGAGCATCTGCGTAATTTCATCCGTCGGCACCGCATTAACATGACAAGTCAGCAAGAGTAACAGTGCCGCAAAAACACGCTGCCAGATAACCTTGTTTAATAGTCCATTTTTCAACATAGTATCGTTCCCCCACAATCAATCAGGTTAAACTGTATTATACCCAAGCTACCTCAAGATACGAGTTTCAGAGCGTCTAGGGTACACCAATTCAAGGCGCTTCAATGAAAGAATGTCGACCACCTTTTGAATTGATGCAACACGGAAGTGGGGTGCCCTAGGCGCTCCGTCCCGGCGGGTTTTAACGCATTTTATGCCGTGTTGGCTATTTTTAACTTAGTCCACTAGGTCCGCAAATAGCCGCCTTGCCTAAAATGCGTTCAATTACCGCTGAATTCTGCATCTTGAGGTTGTTTGGGTATATCGCGAATTCAGTACAGACTATCTTGTTTAAGCCAGTTTAAAATCTAAAAAAGCTGATGATATTATTAATTTTTCGACTCTGGGCACCGAACTATGTTTACACCACTTTGCCGTTGGCTACTTAAAACTTCAGGCTGGCAGATAGAAGGCCAACTGCCCGACTGTGCTAAATACATCATCATAGTTGCGCCGCACACTAGTAACTGGGACTTCATTGTCGGCATTTTAGCCCGTGGCGCCCTAGGTATCCGCATTCACTTTCTCGGCAAACACCAACTCTTTATCCCGCCTTGGGGCTGGTTTTTCCGCGCCATTGGCGGCAGTCCGGTGGATCGGCGCAAGAACAACAACTTAGTCGATGCCGCCGTGCAGCTGTTTGAGTCAAAATCCGATTACAAGTTAGCGCTAGCGCCAGAAGGCACCCGCGGCCCAGTGACGCGCTGGAAGTGCGGCTTTTATCATATAGCCAGCAAGGCCCAAGTACCCATTGCTCCCGTAGGCTTAGACTTTAGCCGCCGCACTGTCGTTATCCGCACGCCACTGCAACCCAGTGACGATATCGTGACCGACATGCAAGAGATTTTGAGCTTCTATCGCACCATTAAAGGCCGTCATCCCAAGGTGATCCCTGATTTTATAGCGAGTGCTAAACATTAACATTTATTCCATTTAGAGCAGCAAATATGCAACCCGAAACTTGGTTACTCTATCTCTTTGCCATTGTATTGATTGGGATTTCACCCGGTCCTATCGCTATGTTATCTATGTCCCATGGGATCCACTTCGGCAAGATGCGTAGCATAGCCACAGGCCTTGGCAGTGTTAGCGCCGCTTTAATCTTAATGATGGCGTCAGCGGCAGGATTGGGGGCGATTATTAGCGCCTCAGAATACGGTTTTACCCTGCTCAAATGGTGCGGCGCGGCCTATTTAGTATTTTTAGGTATTAAGCTGTTATTGACGAAAAACCAAGGTCAAGCCCTTGAAGTTAGCCCGTCAGAGGGCAAAGGTACGCCTGCGCAGCTTTATAAGCAGGCGTTTCTAGTGGGGATCAGTAATCCGAAGGATTTACTGTTTTTTGCCGCCTTGTTTCCGCAATTTATCAATCTTGCCGCGCCGCAATTACCGCAACTGACCATTCTTGCAGTCACTTGGGCCGTGGTGGATTTTAGCTTTGTGATGATTTATGCCTGCATGGCCAATGTACTTGCGCCCAGCCTAAAGGCGAGCAACAAGCTGCATTGGTTTGACAGAACCAGCGGCGGTGTATTTATCACCTTAGCCGCGATTCTTGTCTCTCGAAACTAAATCGATAATCATCGACAGTCATCAAATTAGTCGACCTTAACCGACTTTAAACTGCGAATATCATTGCCGGTGGGCGCTTGGAACGCCTGCAGACCAAACTCAGGCAATATTGCAAAAACATGGTCGAAGATATCCGCTTGTATCGCTTCATAAAATGCCCAGCGAGTGTCGTTAGTGAAGATATAAATCTCGATCGGTAGACCCTCTGTGGTTGGCGCGAGCTGCCGCACCATTAGGGTCATGTCCTTGTGCACCTTATCGTGACGCTGTAGGTATTCCTGCAGGTAAGCGCGGAAGGTGCCAACGTTAGTCAAATGGCGACCATTCACTTTCATATCAAGGTCAGAGACTCTGGCATTCGCCTCACGAATTTCATTTATTTTTGCGGGGAAATATTCTTTTAAGCAATTGATCTTACTGAGCCGTTCGCGCTCTTCCTCGGTCAAAAACTTTATACTGTTGATATCGATATTGATCGCGCGTTTGATCCTGCGACCGCCCGACTCAGACATACCCCGCCAGTTGCGAAACGCATCCGACACTAAGGCATAAGCAGGGATCATAGTGATGGTTTTGTCCCAGTTACGCACTTTCACTGTGGTCAGCGAGACTTCTTCTACCGCACCGTCGGCGCCGTATTTGTCCATCTGGATCCAGTCGCCTTTACTCACCATACGGTTAGCCGCTAACTGAATGCCCGCCACAAAACCTAAGATAGTGTCGCGGAACACTAACATCACAAAACCCGTTGCCACACCTAAGCCGCTGAGGAAGTACACAGGTGATTGATCGGCCAAGATTGAGATAGAAACGATAATCCCAACAAAGAATAAAAATAGCTTAGTTAACTGTACGAAACTCTTAACAGGCAAGCGCCGACTCACCAGATTCACATCTGAAATTTCATCAACCGCATCCATACCTGCATACATAGCGCGGATAATCAGCACCACTAACCAAATACTCAGTAATCGGTCGACTAGCCCGCTTAGCAGTGGATGCTCAGTCAGCGCGATTGGCACCAATAGATTAAGTACGATAGCGGGCACAAGCATGGCCAGCTTTTCAAGCACCTTATAACGCATGAATACATCGTCCCACGTCGCCTTAGAGCGCAGGATCACCATATTCACCGCACGAATCACCACGCGTCGGACAATAAAATAAGCGATGCTCGCTAACAGTAAGCAAGCAATGACCATAACTGTGGTCGATATACCATCAGAGGGTTGGCTATCAATCCCAAAGCCCGCTAACCATGCCGAAATTTCGAGCCTTATTTCCTGATCCACAATTTCACTCCAACGTAGGCGCTAGCGCAACAAACCCATACAAAGGTAACTGCCGAGTTGACCTCGGTTAAATTTCACCCTAGAAAACACTCAAATCAAAACACAAAATATTTACAAATACTTATTTTAAAAGAGATTTTAGCATTTTGAATTGACCCCGCACACAGGAAAATGAACAATATTTCCCCTATCCCTAAGGAAACCATCCCATGTGTCGTCATTCATATACGCTAGCCTGTCTTAGCATTGGACTCCTGAGCCTATGCCAACCGCTTCAAGCGGCCGAATATAGCACTTCTAAGCAATTAGTTAGGCCAGATAAATCAGACGAAACTGCCAATGCACCTTATATCGCTCTCATGCTCGATTATATTCCCGCCACAGATAATCTCTATGGCATTACAATCGCCCCCTATCATTTCGATAATAATTACCAACAATGGGGTTATTACCTAGGCTATGCCCGCAGTCGTGAAACCGATATTATCGTGCCAGAACCCGCGGAATCCTATCGCCAAGAAAGCCTCTTCCGCTTAGGCTTAAGCTACAGCTTAACGGCAGATTTAAGCTTTTATGCCGGCGGCAGTGGCTATATCAGCACAGTGTCTTACACGAATAACATTTCACCCAAAATTGTCGATGGCAAACCCACATGGGAAGAAGATAAAACGACCCGTTGGGGCGCAGAAGCTGGGCTAAGATATCGAATCACTGAGCACTTCATACTGAGTGCCGGTTATAACTCCAGCACAGAATCCACTATTTTAAGCATAGGTTACGCGGGCTAAGCTCCTAGCGATTGGGCTTGAGCTTGAACTATTTATTGCGTTAGCTCGGCTCGCGCCTTAGCAAGATCAGCCTCGACTTCGGCGACTTTATTGCGTTTCTTGTTGATTTTATCCATAGAACGACCTTCTTCTATGGCTTTGGCCAATTCGTTTTGGCGCTCAATGAGTTTTTCCTCTAAGGCCTCAACTTTAGCGACTCGCTCGGCGTATAAGCTATCATCGTCGCAATGGGTTGAAACTTCGTCATAGGCCTTTTCAAGTCCCGCGACTTTATGCTTATTACCTGCCGCTTTTGCTTGGGCAAGTTCGGCACTAATAGCATCTAATTTCGCCGCGCAGCCCACTTTCGGTGCTTCAGCAGCCAAAGTGACAGTGCTAAATGCCAATCCAATCACTAAGCCATAAATTCCATGTTTCATCTGCATCTTAATCTCCTGTTACTTTATTCATTGAGCATACCGCTCATGTCCCCCTAATAGTGCCACAGTCAGCTAGCTCAATCTGTACTAGCGTTAAAATCTCGCCATTAATCCACTTTATTCATCAAAACACGACTTAGACAGTGACTAACATGCGGCAAATTGTTTATGTTAGGGCAGAATATTGACTCAGACGGATATCGGAGCCAGAAAATTAATGCACACTTCATTACGCCTTAGCGCACTTAGCTCATTGTTATTGCTAACATCATCGGTTATGGCCGCCGACGTAGCCAATATCACCCTAGAAAATGGCGCCCAAGTCAGGCTCAAAGACGACTTTACCTGGGAATACGTGATCACTGAAACCAAAGCCGCGCCCAATGCCTTAGCCGCTACAGCCGTAGCAAGTGCATCGAGCAATGTTGCCAGTGTCCCAAGTGCCGCAGTTACCACTCAAACTGTTGCTGCGCCAGTCACCACATTGACCGCCACTGCGATTACCCAACCTGAGCTATTAGGCTCAACGGCAAAAGATGGGATCAAAGTCAGCTTTGCTGAAGGTCAATGGAAAGGCGACAAACTCGGACTCAGCTTCGATCTCGCCAGCACCAGCAATGAACACGTTACCTTAGTTGAAGTTGAAGCTAGCTTCTTCGCCGATAATGGTACTTTGCTCAAAACCGAAAAACTCGAAGTGTGGGAAGCCATTTTCCGTATGCCTGAGACCTATCTACGCAAAGGCGAACAGCGTAAAAGCAGCGTCATTTGGGTCGAAGGCATAGATAAATCCCAATGGCAGAAGCAGCTCATTAACCTCAAAATCACCGAAATTAACTCACGCTAACATGGCCAAGAAGTAAGGGATTGCAAACCCGTTTGCAAACCCGTTTTCAATCCCTTATCAACACTTTTATCAAATGTTATTGCTTTGTAGAGCCTGTGTTCGAGTAGAATGACAACACTTACTCTCCCTTTATTTTGAGCCCACGAGCAAGATGCATAATCTGATATCCAATCCAGCATTGTACCTTGTTGCTACGCTCTGTAGTGTCAGCCCCTTGTGTTATGCCGACACAGTTTTTTTGCTCAATGGCGATAAAATTAGCGGTGAAATTAAAGAGTTTAACGATCAAAATCTCATCATCAACACCAGTTATGCCCCTAAAATTACCATTCAACGCAGTGCCATTCTCAGCCTCGAAGTCACAGATACTAGACCTTGGAGTGTCAGTCGTTCCATACAGGACATAAGAATTCAAGCCTCTAATGAACATGGCATGGTATTAATTAATAACCAGCACACTCCCGTGAGTGAGTTGAGATTCTCGCAGCACTATGCAAACTCAGATTGGAATTTTAACGGTAGTGTAGAAACCACACTTGATGTCACCAAAAACAAGAAAAATAGTCAGAAGCTACATATCAAAGGCGATATCACAGCGGAAACCTTGCAATGGCGACATAATATCAAGACCGAAGTGCGCTACGAAACCGAAGATGACGTGACTAAGCGCAACACCCTCGAAGGACATTATTCATTAGACTATCTGCTCAATGAGCATTGGCTGTTACGTCAGGAAGATTTTTATGAAGAAGATAAACTCGGCATCGATAGCCATAGCTATTATGCAGCGCTCGGTCCTGGTTATCGCTTTTGGGGTGCTGGGCGCGATAAATTAGACTTCGTCGTAACCTACAACCATTTTTGGCTTGAACAACAGTCCTTTAAACTAGAACTAAATGCTTGGGCGGCCTCACTTAACTATAAACAATATTGGTTTGGTGGCATTTTAGAGTCCTATGCCGATCTGCAAATTGCCTTCCCAGATATGCCTTCGATTGATTACATCTCAAACTCGACAGTAGGACTTAAATATCTGCTAACTCAGCGGATTTATTTGTCATTTAAATATGACTTCAATGACACTAAAACAGTGATAGGCAATACGAGAGATACCAGCTACACCTTAGGATTAGGGGTTAACTTCTAATCCTGATTCCCGATAAGCTAACCTGTGAGCCATAGGATGTTCATCATTCAATTGCAGTAAATCCCATAAGTTACCGTAGAGATCTTTAAACACAGCAACTGTGCCATAGTCTTGTTCTTGCGGCTCGCGCGCAAACTCCACGCCATCGGCGACCATACGGCGATAATCACGCCAAAAGTCATCGGTATTCAAGAATAAAAACACCCGACCACCCGCCTGATTACCGATAAAATCGAACTGCTCAGGTTTAGACGCCCGCGCTAACAAGATAGAAGCGCCCTTAGAACCCGGTGGGGCAACAACGACCCAGCGCTTATCTTGCTCGGCTTGATAAGTGTCTTCGACTAATTCGAATTTTAATTTATTCACATAAAAATCAATCGCCTCATCGTAATCTCTTACGACTAAGGCGATATGCACGAGAGCTTGTTTCATGGCGACCTTAAATCAATCCTATTTGGTCACCAGTTTACAGGTCATTTCTGGTGCTTCGTAGCCCCAAACTACTTTCGCTTCGCCTTGATGTTCCCATAGGCTTTCATTGCGGCCTTGATACTTAGCGCCGCTGCCACTGGGTTGCACAAACATTAATGAAGTACTATCACCATGTTCAGCAATCAGGGTTGCAGGTTCGGTTTTAAAATAAGTCACGACCACTTCGTTAGCAGGATTGCCGTCACAGGCATAAAACACTGGGCCGGTCATGTCGACTAAACGATATTGTGCCTGCAGTTCGGCAATGCGGGTTTGATAGCTAGATTCAATACACGCGTGCTTATCGTCGCTCTTCCAGCATTCATTACGGCCTTTCACCCAACCACGTTGCATCGCCTTTAAAGTAGGAGGTTGTTCATTCTTCGCTTTTTCAAGCGCTTGGCTATAAACCTTAGCTAACTGATTATCAAGTTGGTTCAGCCCTGCATCCTTACAGACCATGTCTTCAATACTGCCAGCATTCACTTTCGTGCAGTCAAAAGAAGGTGCATTAGCCGCCATTACTCCCGCACTTAACGCGCTAACCATCACGCCTGCGGCACAGTACCATTTGAAACCCAATCGATTACTTATCATCTTATTTGTTAACTTAGCCATCTCAATTCCTTTGTATTTCTGTGGTTTGTTTTAACGCTTGCCATAGCTAACCCTATATAGGCTTAACCGAGCCTGACTCAAAGCACTCTGCCTTGAAGAACTATGCCTTAAAGTGCACTCATAGTGATGTAATTTACTTTTATCTCGGTTCTAACTTAAGACTTAACCCTCAGCTGATATGCTGCGAAAACACCTAATTCTAGTGCGCTGCGAGGAAAATGCCCAGAGACTAAGAGCCACTTACTAACCTGTGTCCGCCTGCATAATCGGACTCTCTAGCGCTAAAAAACCACAAAATCCTGATGAAATCGACCTACTCCAATTTGCGCATAGCTGATTAAACTGAATGTCAAAACGGTTAATTTTTTGCTTTGCACGCGATAGTGGTTGAATTTTCGAGTAAAATTGACTATTTTCACGCCGTTTGTCTCTTCACAAGGAAAAGGATCAACATGGAACAAGTTATTACCGCAGGGAACGAGAATCCCATTCAAATGACAGATATTGTCTATTCGAAGGAAAAATCGCTGTTCACTCTGTTAGCTATTATTTCTGGGATCGTCTGGGCGGCATTGATCATAGGCACTTTTGGCATGGCGCTGCTCTATGTGTTGATGTTTTTCATTATTTATCTCTTTAGCCACTCCGCCTTTATCAGCTACTTAAAAGGCACGGCTGTCGAAATCAATGCAGAGCAATTTCCTGAATTACATAAACAATATTTAGCGTGTTGCGAACGTTTAGAAATGCGCGAGCCACCACGCGCTTACTTATTGGCCGCCGATGGCATGTTAAACGCACTGGCGACACGCTTCCTCGGTCGCAACTATATAGTGCTATTTTCATCGATTGTGGATGCGCTTGAGTCAGATAAAGATGCGCTCAACTTCTATATCGGCCACGAGTTAGGCCATATTCGCCGCAATCATATAGGTAAAGCGCCCTTCTTAGTCTTCGCCACTTGGTTACCTTTAGTGGGTGCGGCTTATTCTCGCGCCTGTGAATATACCTGCGATCTCCACGGATTACGTTGCTGCAACAGCTTACGTTCAGCCACAAATGCCGTTGCTGTGTTAGCCGCTGGTGTCGAGCAATGGAAACGTATGAATGTGGATCAATATATCCGCCAAGCCAGTGAGTCGAGTGGTTTTTGGATGTCGCTGCACGAGCTTAATGGCAGCTATCCTTGGTTGACCAAGCGCATGGCAAGAGTCCAAGCCAAAGCACAAGGAGTGGAATATGCACCGCCATCACGCAGTGCATGGGCCTATGTACTCAGCTTCTTTATGCCACGTTTAGGCACAGCAGGCGGTGGATTGATAATCTTCGCTGCGATTATTGGTATTGCTGCAGCAGTCGCGTTGCCAGCGTATAAGGACTATCAAGAGAAAATGGGTGCCGCCACGAGTTATGAGGCGCCAACCACGACCGAAGCCACACCAGCAGCATTGAATGTACCCGATGCGGCACTGGCCATTGCCAGTATCGACCAGCAACATCAAGCACTGGCACCGATCACTGACATCTTAGTCGGTTACTATCAAACCAACAAAGCTTGGCCAACCGAATTGGATGTGCTTGGACTCACGGACGAGCAGATTGCGACATTTAATCTGTACACAGATGGCATAGTCGGTTTTATAGGAAGCGAAGCACTCGGGGATTATCAAGGCTATGAAGTCTATCTATCGCCTCAAGTTGATGAGCAAAATAATATCACTTGGGTTTGCAGCAGCAACGGTATTCCGGATGAATATCTGCCAGTAGATTGCCAAGGCTAAGATCAAAAAGCGCTGCAAATGCAGCGCTTTTTAGTTGAGGACGAGTTAGCCCTTTTGAATCGTCATAGTCCAAGCAGCATCGCCCTTCTGGGCAAAGTGGGTCACCTCATGCCCGGCTTCAGCCGCCCAGCGGGGAATATTCTCAGTTGCTTGGCCACAATCGTAATCCAGTACCACTTTATCGCCAGTCTCAAGACTCGCAATTAAGCGTTGTAGCTCAATTAAAGGAAAAGGGCATAGCTTACCCGTTGTGTCGAGATACTGTTCCATATACAGCTCCTTTATAAACGTTAAATCTGCGCAAGACGCATTGGCCTCAGTAGCGCAAAATAGTTAAAGCACCAACTGCCAAATAAAATAGCAGGGATAAATAGCCAGCCTTGCCACGACAAATAAGCCGTGCCAACGAGCGCATTACCAAGCATGCAACCTCCGGCAAGCCCGCTCCCCACGCCCATCAACAGGCCACCAATAAACCCAAATAACACCACTTTATGACCTGGGTAGCGCCAGCGCTGCTCAGCACTGCCCCGGGCAGCGATAAAGGCGCCTACAAATAATCCCAAGAGAAAATATCCCGGCCAACTAAAAAACTTAGTGTTACCTGTGGTGACAAGATCCCATAACTGCGCACTCGGGCCACTGATCCCAACACTGCCTACACGGCCACTTTCAAGACTTGCAGGCCATGCAAGTAGCGCCAGTAAACCAATCAGCAAAGCACTTACAAAGGGATGCCAGCGCGCTTCAAACAACCAATGAGCTAAACCCGTTTTACGGGGTGCCATCAGTGCAACTGGACGTTTGCGGCGTTTGAGATAACCCAATGCCAACCACAATGTGAGTAATACGAGGACAAGCACGATCACCCAAGGGGAAACGCCCAGAGTTTGATAGAGCGTTTGGTCCTCAAGTTGATGCTGTTTAAAAGGTTTAAGTAGACCTTTCAACTCATCGAGACGCACTAATTTACTGGCAGCAATAAAACCGAGAACGGCCATCACACTGGCAGCCAACCCTTCGGCAGCGCGGTAATAGGCGCCAGTGGAACAGCTTCCCGCTGCTGCCATACCCACACCAAACAATACACCACCGACTAAGGTTGCCAACCAAGGGAAATGCCCTTCTGGCAATTTAACCCAACCCCATTCGTAAAACAGGAACAGCCCTAGACTTTGGATGCTGATGGCAATCAAAATAGCGATCACCATGGTAAAGTCCCGTTGCAGATAGGTATCGCGGATCCCGCCCGCCATACAAAATCTACCCCTTTGCATCACAAATCCCATGGCTAAGCCAATACCTAAGCCACTGAGAATAGTCAACATAGTCCTATCCTCAACGCTGGATCAGATAACGAATAGTCGGACCATTCTGCTCAATTTCCAGCACTTTATAACCATGATTTTTAGCGTCGAGGGGAATGTTGTTAATAGACTGCGGACAGTCACTAATCACCTCGAGAATTTCACCGAGCTTTAACTTTGGCATAGCCTCAAGGGTAGCCACTGCGGGATAAGGGCAAGGTTCACCCACCATATCGAGTTGATAATCTGGAATATATTGAGCCATTACGCCGCCTCCGCTAGCAATTGTTCATCACGCTTCGCCTTACGAGCAAAGAAACGTTTTTCCCACAGCAACATAGCGCCAAAGGAGAGCCCCAGCAGCACATAGGTCAGCAATAATCCGCCTTTATCGCCAAAGCTGGTCAGTAAATTAACTTTGTCCCAGTTCGTTGCTAATGGCTGAGCGATATCATCCCAGTAATACGCCAGTAAGGTTGAACCCAACACGTTACCTAAGCCCACCCACCAGAAATGCACTTGGCCTTCGACTGCACGATACATCCAACCCGTTTCACAACCACCAGCCAGTACAATACCAAAACCAAACAGTAAGCCGCCGATCACCGCATTAGGGCCAGCCCACATAATCTTAGGTGGCACACCCAGTTGCACATAGCTGTAAATACCTATCGCACTGACCGCCATACCTAAGATAATCGCCTTCGCCATGTGAGTACGACCAGTGATCCACATATCGCGGAACGCTGAGGTAAAGCAGATTTGCGCCCGTTCGATTAATAAACCAAAACCAACACCACAGAGCATAGCAATGCCGAGTTTTGGCGCATTGAACATAGTCAATAACCCCCAACCGACGATGCCTACAAACACCAACATACCGATACGGAAACGACGTCTAGCTTGGTTTTCGTCCTGCTTGATTGAAGTCGCTTTATTTACCTTTTTCAGTTTTATCGGAATACGGAACATCGGCAGCAAGGTAAATCTTGCACCAAAGTAAGAGCCTGCCGCAGTCGCCAAAGCAAAGAACCAAGCATGTAAAGAGAACTGCGGAATACCCGTGAAGAAGGCGGCAAGGTTACAACCCATAGCTAAACGGGCACCAAAGCCAGCAATAATGCCGCCGATCAGTGCCTGAGCAATACGGATACGGCTCTGTGGCATACGCAGTTTGACGTTATTGGCCCAAAGCGCAGCAGTAATACAACCACCAAACATACCGATAATCATCATGCCGTCGATACGATCTAGAGGAGAGCCCTGCAGACCTATCACTTTGAAATAACCCCAAGTTTCTGGATCTGCACCTAAAAACTGCAGTAAATGACCACCCCAACGAGTGAATTCCCCAGTAACAGCCCAGAAGGTTCCGGTCAAACCAAAATAGTAAGTAGAAAGGATACCTGCAGCGATAACCGCTGGCATAGGCGCCCAAAAACGGACTAAATATTCTTGTTTAAATTGTTGCCATGTCATGTCATTACCCTAATGAACGAGACTATAAAAAATAAGCGCAATGCGCTTATAACCTGTGTGCCAGAGTGATTGAAGTCGTTCGACAACTTCAATCACAAGTGGCCTCACGCTTAAATGGCTTTAGCTAAGCTGACACACTGCTGCCCCAACAGGCGATAACCGTGGGTGTAAAGCGTTGCCCTGCCATTACGGCAAAAACCGATAAGCGTGATATTGCTTTTCTCTGCTAATTCCAACGCCAGTGAAGTCACGGCGGACATAGCAAACAGAATTTGGATATTGGCACTAGCGGCCTTTTGCACCATCTCAAAACTCGCGCGACTGGTGAGCAATACGGCCACTGGACGTTCCACATTTTGAGCGGAAAAGGCGCCAATTAGCTTGTCTAGTGCGATATGCCTGCCTATATCCTCATAGGCGGCGATGATCTGTCCTTGATGGTTAAGCCCCATGGCCGCATGAGTGGCGCCCGTCAGCTTAAAATGTTGTTGATTATCTTGAATTTGCCCAAGTGCAACCTGTAAGTGTTCGATATCGAATCTGGCATTTGAGTCCACCCGCATCACAGGCTTGACGGCCTCTTCGAGCTGGGCGACGCCGCACAATCCACAACCTGTGCGCCCCGCCATATTGCGCCTTTGTTGCTTGAGTTCCATAAAGCATCGTTGGTTGATTTCCACTTGGATCAACACGCCTTCACTGGTGAACTCGAGCTCCACCCCTTTGATATCATTGATATGGGAAACGATACGTTCAGATAACGTAAAACCAATAGCGAAGGCTTCTAAATCTTGAGGACTCGCCAACATCACGGTATGCGCTATGCCGTTATAGACCAGTGCGACTCGCACTTCATTAGCTAAGTAGTCAGTCAGCTCAGATGCGTGCCCATGTTCTAACAAGATCACGTTTCTTTCTGTCACCACTTCATGTGAATGATATTCCATAGCGCCCCTTTAAAACTATAAAACCAAATAAAAACAATTAGTTTGATGACAATTTAAGACTTGTATCACAAACCCATAAACTAAATAAGAATCGCCTTGAATCATCCTTACGCATTTTCTACTATCCCTAAGTCTTCTATTGGAAGAACGTCGTCTCCGGTGAGGCGTCCGGATTTCAAATCCGGGTAGGGCTGCCAGCAGTCCTGGGTAGGTTCGACTCCTATGTTCTTCCGCCAATTCTCATGGGAAAAAAACAACTCGGCATCCCGAACTTCTCGGCTATTACTGCGATACTTCCTACGGGTAAAACCACTTCTGTCAAAGAACTCAAGCAGTTGAATACTCACCTTACGCCCAAGCCCAACCATGTCTTTAAATTCTGCCGTTTCGAGCTTGCCGTGTTCTGCAATATGAGTACGCACTAAGCTGGCGTAGTAACAGATTTGCTCGCTGAGCAAATATCTGTCCTTCACCACAGCAGTAATAAACCCCTGCTGCACCAGCTGGAAACACAACAACCTTAATTTGGCAGGTTCTAGCGCAAGGTATTCGCCCATTTCGGTGACCCATACAGGGGCGGTTTGCTCGGCAAGCCAAGGCGCAAGCGCCTGCCAACAATGCTGAGCCTCAGCGTCTAGTACTATTTTGTGTTCAGCGAGCTGCAACAAGGCACCACGCAGCACCATGCGACCTTCTTGGCAAAGCGTGTCGAGCACTTTATTGGCTAATTCGGGCGGCAAAGCGCTGTGGCTCATGCGCTGCAGGCGATTACGCCCAAGCCCAAGTTGGTCAGGATGCTGTTGATGGAACTCGCTAAGTAAAGAAACAAACTGTTGTTTTTCTTGCTCAAGCAAACTTGTCGCTATAGCAAATGCCCCAAAACGAACTAAACCCGCTTGGGCTAACAGCATTGCCAGCCCTTCGTCGGTTAATTGCCAACGCCACGCGATTTCATCAAGCTCTATCGCCTGAGTTTGGCCGAGTAAAGCCACCACATGGGCAGGATTATCCAAGCGTGCTAATTGCAGTAATCTCGCGACTCGTTCAGGTGTACGTTTCTTACGATTAGGGACTTTCAGCGCCAACACTCGCCCCGCACCTAAAGTCTGTTTACCTCCAATGTGTCGCAGGACAATTCGATCGTTCTGACATAGGAGTAGTGGCTTTTCGAGTACCAACTCCGCCAGACAGAAGCCTTCTTCATCAGCTTCATTTAACAGGGAAACTCGACCTAAAGTATGATCAGCGCCATGATGACAGTGGACATTTTGCCAATGCACCAATGACTCACTGCCTAAAAAATCGAAGGCTCGAATGTGCACTACAGGGCGACTACAAAGCTCTGCTTGAGGTAAACTGCTCAGCCAATCGCCACGCTCTGGCTCCCTATGGTTATCGACACCCGTTAAATTGAGTGCTACGCGTGTACCTGTGACAGCCCTTTGTGCTTCTTGTCCCTGACAATGTATGCCTCGCACTCTGAGTTTGGCCTTTTGCCCTGAGCTAAAAAGACTATCCCCCACACATACGCTGCCGCTGATCACTGTGCCAGTCACGACACAACCCGCACCTTTCACACTAAAGGCGCGATCGAGCGTCATCCTAAAGCTGCTGGCATCCTCCGCCCGCTTTGACTCTTGCTCACCTAAATCAAGAATATGCGCCTTCAGCGCCGCCACACCATTGGATGCTAAGTCGGCGGTGCCATTCGCCGACACTTCAAAAACACCACTGGTCTCAATGCCATACTCGGCGAGCAAAGTGAGTCCATCGGCGACAAGCTGTGCCGCCGTGCCACTATCAACTAAATCCCGCTTAGTTAGCACTAAGGTCAAACTGTGCAAAGGTAAGAGCGCAAGAATTTGCAGATGCTCACGGGTTTGCGGCATTACGCCATCGTCACAGGCCATCACCAACAGGGCGTGTCGAGCATGACTCACGCCCACCAGCATGTTGTTGATAAATTTTTCGTGGCCGGGCACATCAATAAAAGCAAGGCGCGAACCATCTCGAAGTGGCATAAACGCATAGCCAAGATCGATCGTCATACCGCGGCGTTTTTCCTCCGGCAGACGATCGGTATTCATCCCAGTCAAAGCACGAATAAGCGTACTCTTGCCATGATCGACATGACCCGCAGTCACAATGATCACAACTGCACACCTAACGTACTCAACTCGGCGAGGAGTTCGGCTTCACTATCAAGACCGCGCAGATCTAACCTGAGTTGGTCCTGACTCATGCGACCTATGATAGGCCGTGCCGCCTGCTTAAAATATTGCTCTAATAGGCTTAAACTACCGCCATTGAGTGCGGTAAAACACAGCGCCACTGAGGGTAAAAAAGTATCGGGCTGTGAGCCACTGCCGACCTGTGTTTGGCACTCGACTAACTCAATGCGATAACAAGGTTCAAAATGTGGAACCAAAGCTTGCTGTAAGCGACGACCAATCTGCCATAACGTCTCTTGGCTACGGGCAAATTTCGCCATAATAGGCAGCTCAATGTCTAAGGTTTCAGGATTAAGATAGTGGATCAATGTCGCTTCTAACGCCGCCAAAATCAGCTTATCGCAACGCAGGGCGCGCTTTAGTGGATGACTCTGTAACTGCTTAATCAGCGACTGTTTGCCAACGATCAAACCAGACTGAGGGCCACCCAATAGTTTATCGCCGGAAAAACTCACTAAATCGACCCCATCGGCTAGCATGGCTTGGGGCGTAGGTTCTTGCTTTAGACCAAAGCGGCGCAGATCAGTAAGTGAACCGCTGCCAAGATCTGAAATGAGTGATATGCCACGCTCACGGCATAACTGACCCAGCCTTGCCTCCTCCACTGCGGCAGTAAAACCACTAATATGATAATTACTGGTGTGGACCTTCATTATCGCAGCGGTATTTTCAGTAATGGCCTGCTCATAATCCTTAAGGTGAGTCCGATTGGTGCTGCCGACCTCGACTAAGGTGCAACCCGCTTGGCGCATAATGTCAGGGATGCGAAACGCGCCGCCAATTTCCACCAACTCACCACGGGAGACTATGACTTCTTTCCCCGCTGCCACCGCTGACAGCATCAACAACACAGCTGCGGCATTGTTATTCACGACACAACAAGCCTCGGCACCCGTTAAGCGCTGGATTAAAGCACTGATTGCATTATCCCTGTGACCACGTTCACCTGCCACAAGCTCAAACTCCAGCGGTGTGGGGTAGCGCATAACAGAAGTCACGGCTCGAATTGCCGCTTCTGACTGTTGCGCTCGGCCAAGGTTGGTATGCAATATGGTGCCAGTGAGATTCCACACGGGTTTTAAGCTGTGGCTGTAATCGTTAGACAGTTGATCAACCAAACATCTGTGCAATTGCGCAAGCTCACCACACCATGTCGGCAAACGGTGCTCGCGGCCGATTAAGCTGCGCGCCGCCTTTAACTGGGTATCCAGTGCGGCCTTTACCGCCGCTTTGCCGTAGGACTGCTGCAATACCACAAAACTAGGCTCTGCAAGTAGGCTATCCATTGAAGGCAAAGCTCGGTACAGAACTTGTAGTGTTTCAGGTGCTTGGGTCATCATCTGTGTCATTTTGTTTATATTATTGCCATTGGTTTATAAAAAGCAGGAAGGGATCAGCAACCCGACTCCCTCCCGCATTTGTTTAAGCTATGTGGCTTACGTGGTTTCGTGGGCCAGTAACAGTGGGTTCAGTGTTGTTGCCCCAAAGCCCTTAGCATTTAGCTCACTGTCTAACATCAAGGTTGCGAGATCGTCTGCCGCCACATCCATAGAAGGTGACTTCTCGACGAACATCATCTTGGTATAGCCATGACATTCATCGCAGCTTTCGATCCGCACTTGAGCCTTGGCATCATCTAGCGACCAAATCGTCATCTCTTTGTCCTGACCGCAACTGGTGCAATGGGCGCGAATGTAATGCCATTCGCTCTCGCACAGGCTGCAATGCAGATAGCGCAAACCAGCTCGAGGCTGATCGACAATCACACTCGCCACCGGATGACATCCACACACGGGACACATACTCTGCTGCGCCACCTTGCACGGATCCATCCGCTTGATGACCATAGGTGCCCAATGCGACCAATAAACGCCCATCGCCGCCCAGATGAATAAGCTAAAACGGGCAGGCACTTCACTGACATGCCCTTGGCGTAGTGAACGCCCCCACGAACTCAGTTGCTCGGGTGATTGCTGCATCAACAAACGCACTACCCGAGCTATGGATTCATCCACCTGCGGCAACAAATCACTTAACAGTTGCTGTAGCAGTCCTTGCCAATAGCTATCTGCCTCTGAGCCCAACAGGGAAAGCGGAGTCGCCTCATCTTTCCCCCAAGCGAGAAGCTTACCGAAGTCAGCCTCCTGCGCTAACCTGGCCTGTATAGAGACCAAACGGCGACATAGCTCAAAGTAATCAGCCAGCGGCGAGTCCTTGGCCAATGACAGCAAACGTTGCGCCCTTCTGTGATACACAGCTTGGGGATCTGCCGCTTTTAACGGTTTAAGTTCCAGCGGCGATTCGCTGCCTTGGGCCAGAGGTATCTCGGCTGTATGACTCATTAATGTTTCTCCACGTCCGAATGTTCATCCAACATCACAGGGTGATGTTTGCGGCACCAAGCCTTAGAGACTTTGCCGTAAAGCATGCCTGTAACCGACCCTTCCACCCATGTCGCCATCCAGAAATGCACCATCACAAAAATCAACATGATGAGCGCACAAATGGCGTGCAACAGAATGGCCCAACCCACCACAGTGGCTGAGAAATAGGGCGCAAAGTAAGGCTGCCACATGATGATTCCCGTCACCGTTAAAGTGATAGATGTCAGCACGAAGGCGCGAAACAATACCTTTTGCCCAGGGTTGTAATGGCCGATAGGCGGGATTTTCTCCTCGTTCTCGAACATCACATCCTTAATGGCGAGCATCCAAGCGAGGTCGTGCTTTTCCCATTTGTTGTGTTTGTAGTAACGCACCAACATCAACATCAGAGGTAAGCACATCATCAAGCCCGCAATGGGATGAATAAACTTCGCCAATTGCGGTGTGCCCGCTATCGCCCCCAGCCATTGAAACGACGGATAGAAGAAGGAAAAGCCAGTGAGAAATGTCACTAGGCCAACCGCCACAATGAACCAATGACAGATGCGATCGAACAGCTTGTGACGCACTATCATTTCTTGCTTATCATGCTTGCTCATTTGTCGGCCCCCTCTTCCTGCTTAGCCTCTTCCTCTGGCGGTTGATAACCCGGTTGGTCTTCTTCGACTATGTTGCGACCGACGGTGATCTTATGCAGACAAGCGACGGCGGCAGTGGCAAGAATGCCCATAGTGCCTAAAGGTTTGACCCAGTCCTGCCACAGAGTAAGTGACAGTGGGATCTGCGGGTTATCAGGCATGTTGTAGCTTTCTGGCTGATTGATATCGTGCAATATCATCATCATACCCGTGCCACCTACACCCTCAGGGTTATAAAGTCCTGCCTTAGCAAAGCCCTTTTCCTTCAGTTCTTCGACCCGTTTTTGCGAGTAGAACAACATGTCCTCACGGGTGCCAAAACGCAGCGCCCCTGTGGTACAGGACTTAACGCAGGAAGGTTCCAATCCCACAGCCAAACGGTCAGAGCACATAGTGCACTTGTAGGCCTTGTTATCCTTAGGATCGATTTTGGGCACATCAAAGGGACAAGCACTGGCGCAATAACCGCAGCCGATACATTTGTCCGAATCGAAGTCCACCACACCATTGGCGTGCTGGATAATCGCGCCAGAGGTCGAACAGGCCGTTAAGCAGGCAGGGTCGGCACAGTGCATACAGGCCGAGTGGGTAAATTGCCAACGCAGCTTGTTGCTTTCCATCACCTCATGGAACTCCATCAGGGTCCAACATTGGCCCGATAGCGACATAGGGTTTTGGTAACTGCCTTGAAAAGTACCTACCTCTTCCCGTAAATCATTCCACTCAGAACACGCCACTTGGCAGGCTTTACAGCCATTACACTTAGTGGCGTCGAACAGCTTGGCGACCTTTTCTGACGAATTACGCCCCTTTGCCGCAGGCGTCACCGCTGAAGTACCGGAGCGGCGGATAATGTCTTGTGATGCCATAATCAGATCCCCTCCGCTTTAGTGATGTTAACCAAAAACGCTTTGAACTCAGGCACCTGTGTATTTGCATCCCCCACTTCCGTGGTGAGTACGTTACAGGAGTAACTCTTACGAGTGAGTGCATTATGGCTGCCGTGACGGGGTAACCCGACGGTATGGACTAACTGGCCATTTACCTTTAACGGCTGTAGCCGTTTAGTCACTAAAGCTTTGGTTTCAATGCTGCCGCGTTTAGAGCTGACAGTGACCCAATCCCCATTGGCGATACCTTTTTCTGCCGCTAACATTTCATCGATTTCGACGAAGGTTTCAGGCATAGAAATCGCAGCTAAACGAGCATGCGTAGACCAGAAGTTAAAGTGTTCAGTTACACAGTAAGTAGTTGCCACATAAGGGAAGTCCTTATGGGAACCTAAGGTTTCCTTCACACCCGGTAACATACGTACCGCAGGGTTACTGGTGACCTTGTGTAACGGGTTCAACCCAATAGGCGACTCCATCGGCTCGTAGTGCTCAGGGAACGGACCTTCGGCCAATAGTTTAAGGGCGAAGAAACGACCCACACCTTCGGGTTGCATGATGAAGGGGCCAGCGGATTCCTGTGGTGTTAACTTCATATTGAAGTCGCCCACATCGATACCGTGCCACTTACCGTCAACCCACTCGACGATAGTGCGTTTTGGATCCCAAGGTTTGCCGTTGATATCGCAAGAAGCGCGGTTATACAGCACACGACGGTTTGCTGGCCAAGCAAATGCCCAACCCGGAGTAACACCTTTACCGGAAGGATCATGGTTGTCACGGCGAGCCATCAAGTTGCCTTCTTCGGTCCAAGAACCCGCATAAATCCAACAGGCGCTGGCGGTACTACCATCAGCTTTCAGTTCAGCAAAACTACTGAGCTGACGTTGAGTCACGAGATCCTTACCGTTAAGCTCGCGAGCGATTTCTTCAGCGTGCGGTGAGTGAGGATTGTGGTAATTCCAGCTCATCGCGTGCACTGGCTCAGGCAGCTTACCGCCCTCTTGTTTGTACAGTTCACGCATTGCCATTAAGACGCCAGAGAGAATCTCAGCATCTGGCTTGGCTTCACCCGGCGGGTTAGCTCCCTTCCAATGCCACTGCATCCAACGGCCAGAGTTGACGATGGAACCTTCTTCCTCGGCAAAACACGTCGTAGGTAAACGGAACACTTCCGTCATGATTTCAGCGGGATTGACTTCATTGAAGCCATCGGCATTTTGCCAGAAGGTTGCGGTTTCCGTTGCCAAGGCATCCAACACCACCATGTATTTAAGATTACTCAAGGCTTTGAGTACCTTATTACGGTTTGGCATAGAGTTAATGGCGTTAACACCTTGGATAATGTAGCCATTCACTTCGCCGTGGAAAGCCATATCTAAGTGTTTAGTAAAGTCGTACTGCTTGTCCCATTTCGGCAACCAGTCATAACCAAAGTCATTTTCAACCGTGGCGTTATCGCCCCAAAAACTCTTCATTTGCGAAACAAAGAATTTAGGGTAATTTTGCCAATAGTTGGTTTGACCCGGACGCAGAGCGACAGGGGTATAGTTGTGGAGATAGGTTTTAAGATTAATGTCTTTTTCGTTCGGCAACTTGAGGTAACCGGGCAAGCTTTGACACAATAAACCCATATCGGTCGCGCCTTGCACGTTCGAGTGTCCTCGCAGAGCGTTAACACCACCACCCAACACCCCAATGTTACCCAGCAGCAACTGCACCATTGCCATAGAGCGAATGTTCTGCGCCCCTTTACTGTGGTGAGTCCAACCTAAGGCATACATAAAGGTTGCGGCCCTATCGTGGGTATGAGTGCTACCAATTTGTTGGCAAACGATCTCATAGTCCGCAATCGGCGTACCGGTAATATTGCTTACTGTTTCAAAGTCATAGCGTTCTACATGTTGCTTCATTAAGTTCCACACACAGCGTGGATGTTCGAAGCTAGGATCGATTTTCGCGTAACCCTGTTCGTCTAACTCGTAGTACCAAGACTCTTTATTGTAGCTATCTGTTTCTTCATCGAAACCACTGAACAGACCTTCACTAAAAGAGAAGTCTTCGCGCACTATGTAACTGGCATTGGTATAAGCCTTAACATAGTCATAGTTCACTTGTTTGGTTTCAATAAGATAGCGGATCACCCCGAGCAGGAAGGCGATATCTGTGCCCGAGCGGATCGGCGCATAGTAATCGGCCACAGCGGCGCTACGGGTGAAGCGAGGATCGACCACCAAAAGTTTAGCGTTGTTATGTTGCATAGCTTCTGTAACCCAGCCGAATCCGACAGGGTGAGCCTCTGCAGCATTACCGCCCATAATAATGATCAAATTAGAGTTTTTAATATCGATCCAGTGGTTGGTCATGGCACCACGTCCAAATGTCGGAGCAAGACTTGCTACCGTTGGAGAGTGTCAGTTACGCGCAATAGTATCGATTGCAACTAGGCCCAGTGCCCGTGCAAATTTCTGGGTGATATAGCCGCCTTCATTCGGCATCGCCGACGAGGTCATCATCCCAGTGCTAAGCCAACGGTTAACCGTCATCCCAGCAGAATTCTTTTCAATCAAGTTAGCATCACGGTCATTCTTCATCAGACGGGCGATGCGTTGGTAAGCTTCAGTCCAGCTGATACGAGTCCATTCATTACTGCCTGGCGCACGGTACTCAGGATATTTAAGACGATTAGGGCTGTTCACATAATCCACTAGACCAGCACCCTTAGGACACAAGGCCCCGCGGTTAACTGGATGGTCTGCATCCCCTTCGATATGGAAAATACTTTGTTCGGCGTTTTTGCCGTTACTTCCTTTGCTGTACATCAGCAATCCGCAACCCACTGAGCAATAGCAGCAGTTATTGCGGGTTTCTTTCGCGCTAATGAGTTTGAATTCTCGAACGGCCGCATAGGCCTTTTCGGACATCAATCCCAACGCTGAAATTGCTGAGGTGGCAGCTCCGGCAGCACACAGTCTAAAAAACTGGCGTCTGTTCATTGCGTCCTCTCACACTCTTGTCGTTATGAGTCTAGTGGTTGCTGTGGTAAAAATGGCAACCGATTGAGTGAGTCCTACTAAAGACCACACTTAATTTAAGATTATCCCCAAAGAAGAAATAGATAACAAATAATGACATGAGATCAAGATCTCAAATAAACAACCACAGAACTTAACTCCAAAAAACACCAACAACAAAGTATCAAATACTACTTATCAATGATAAAAGCACAAAAATTGGAATTAAAAACCAATAAACCGCAAAAGACAATTTGTCCAACATGACATCCCCATATTGTCCCACATTATAGGGTTATGGTTATTAAAAATGATTATATGCATCCAAATATGCATAATGATGGCGGATAAAAACACAAAGGTAACGGTTTCTAGAGGGATAGACAGCCACAAAAACTGACAATGTAAAGATTAGGGTAAAAAGTGCAGAGTCTGCGGTGTTAAACACACCAAAATGGCAAAGACAAAGATCGAGGAAAAGCAGATAAAAACCAAAGAAAAAGGCACAAGCAATCTGCCTGCACCTTAAATTTTGCCTTTTAACGCTTATTTTTAGCACATTGAGGCGCAAAATCTGGGCGCGATAACAAAAGCGCCTCAGTGCAGCCTATTCTCGCAAAGTAAACACCTGTTCAGCCATTAAACTAAAACAAACGCCTAAAAGCTGGCTAGCGTTCCTGCTGGCAGATAAGTGTTAAAGCTCGCTGTATACAACAAATCTGTCGCGGCTTCGATATCTGGCGCGAAGTATCTGTCTTTATCGTAATAAGCGACAACTTCACGTAATTCGGCTTTAGCCTTAGCCACTGCAGCACTTGGGGCTAAAGGCGCGCGGAAATCTAAACCCTGAGCCGCCGCTAACAATTCAATTGCCAGTACACCACGGGTATTTTCGCTCATATCGCGCAAGCGACGCGCCGCAAAGGTCGCCATAGAAACATGGTCTTCTTGGTTAGCCGATGTTGGCAAGCTGTCAACTGATGCCGGATGTGCGTAGGTTTTGTTCTCGGACGCCAATGCAGCCGCCGTCACTTGGGCGATCATAAAGCCTGAGTTAACTCCACCGTTTTTCACCAGGAAAGGCGGCAATTTTGACAGGCTAGAATCGATTAGCAGTGCAATACGACGCTCGGCAATGGAGCCCAGTTCAGCAATCGCAATCGCCAGATTATCCGCCGCCATAGCCACAGGTTCGGCGTGGAAGTTACCGCCCGAAATGATATCGCCCGTGTCTTGGAACACCAGTGGGTTATCGGTTACGCCATTGGCCTCAGTGCCTAACACCTCGGCCGCGTGACGAATTTGGGTCAAGCAAGCGCCAAGTACCTGTGGCTGACAGCGCAGTGAGTAAGGATCTTGCACCTTTTCACAGTTAGCATGACTTAAGCTTATCTCAGACTCTTCACCCAGTAGATGACGGAAGACCATGGCCGAATCGATTTGACCTTTCTGACCACGCGCCGCATGGATGCGAGGATCGAACGGACTACGACTGCCCATCGCCGCTTCGACGCTCATGGCACCGATCACAGAACTCGCCGCGAACAAGTCTTCGGCGTGGAATAACCCTTCCAGCGCCAGCGCAGTCGAGGCTTGTGTGCCGTTAAGCAAAGCGAGTCCTTCTTTGGCCGCTAAATCGATTGGCTTGAGGCCAGCGATTTCTAAGCCTTCGGCGGCAGAAATTAACTCGCCTCGATAGCTCATTTCACCTTCACCCAGCATAGGCAAACACATGTGCGCCAGTGGCGCTAAGTCACCCGAGGCGCCAACAGAGCCTTTTTCTGGCACGCAGGGATAGACTTCGGCGTTCACTAAACTGATTAAGAAGTTAATCACTTCTAAACGAATGCCTGAAAAACCACGACTTAATGAATTGATTTTTAACACCATCATCAAGCGCACTGTGGCATCTTGCATGTATTGCCCCGTGCCAGCGGCATGTGACAACACGATAGAACGTTGCAGTAATTGCAGATCTTCGGGCGCTATCTTGGTATTGGCCAACAAGCCAAAGCCCGTGTTGATGCCATAAACGGTACGGCCTTCATCCAACACTTTTTGCACGATTTGCGCACTGGTGTTGATATCAGTAATCGCCTCTGGTGCGAGTTCCAGTGTCAACTTATGACGGCTGATTTCGCGCAATTGCGCTAGGCTCAAGCTGCCTGGCGTTAACACTAAGTGATTCACAGATTTCATATTTTTAGCTCCAAGCTTTTAGTTATTATTGTTATTGAGTCGTTAGCATCGGCTAGTCTTGCATAGGTAAATCGAGGCCCTGCTCCTTGGCGCAGTTTTTCGCAATCTCGTAGCCCGCATCAGCATGGCGCATCACGCCTGTCGCTGGGTCATTCCACAGCACACGGCCAACCCGTTTTGCCGCCGCATCTGTGCCGTCACACACAATCACCACACCCGAATGTTGGCTAAAGCCCATGCCGACGCCGCCGCCGTGGTGCAAAGACACCCAAGTTGCACCGCTAGCGGTGTTGAGTAGTGCGTTCAGCAATGGCCAATCGGATACCGCATCTGAGCCGTCCAGCATAGATTCGGTTTCCCGGTTCGGGCTGGCCACTGAGCCAGAATCTAAGTGGTCGCGACCGATTACCACGGGCGCCGACAACTCACCGTTTTTAACCATTTCGTTGAAAGCTAACGCCAAGCGAGCGCGATCTTTTAAGCCAACCCAGCAAATACGCGCTGGCAGACCTTGGAAGGCGATACGCTCGCGCGCCATGTCTAACCAATTGTGCAGGTGTGGATTATCTGGGATCAGTTCTTTGACTTTAGCGTCGGTTTTGTAGATATCTTCGGGATCGCCAGATAACGCCACCCAGCGGAACGGGCCAATGCCTTCACAGAACAGTGGGCGAATATAAGCAGGTACAAAACCTGGGAAATCAAAGGCATTTTCAACGCCCATTTCAAACGCCATTTGGCGAATGTTGTTACCGTAATCGAGCGTGGCTGCACCCGCGGTTTGCAGGTCGAGCATGGCTTGTACTTGCACCGCCATCGAGGCTTTCGCCGCTTTCACTACGCCCGCTTCGTCGGTTTTACGCATGGCCGCAGCCTCAGCCATAGTCCAGCCCTGCGGCAGATAACCGTTTAATGGATCGTGTGCCGAGGTTTGGTCGGTCACCACATCAGGAGTAACGCCGCGTTTAACTAATTCAGCAAACACATCGGCGGCATTCGCTAATAAGCCCACTGATACTGGCTTGCCAGCTTGGTTCGCTTCTTCAATCATGGCTAATGCTTCATCGAGCGAAGTGGCTTTTTTGTCAACATAGCGAGTACGCAGGCGGAAATCGATGCGAGTCTCGTCGACTTCACAGGCTAACACTGAGAAGCCAGCCATAGTGCCCGCCAGCGTTTGCGCGCCGCCCATGCCGCCTAACCCGCCGGTGAGGATCCACTTGCCTTTAGAGATACCCTCAAAGTGCTGTTTTGCGACCGACACAAAGGTCTCGTAAGTACCTTGGACTATGCCTTGAGTACCAATGTAGATCCACGAACCCGCCGTCATCTGGCCGTACATGGCTAAACCTAACTTATCTAACTCGTTGAAATGTTGCCAGTTCGCCCAATGTGGCACTAGGTTTGAGTTAGCAATCAGTACGCGCGGTGCATCCGCATGGGTGCGAAATACGCCCACAGGTTTGCCCGATTGCACTAATAAGGTTTCGTCGTCTTCGAGGCGTTGTAAAACTTCGATAATTTTGTCGTAACAGTCCCAATCGCGGGCGGCGCGGCCGATACCACCATAGACGACTAAGTCTTCTGGGCGCTCGGCGACATCGGGATGTAAGTTGTTCATTAACATACGCATTGGCGCTTCAGTGAGCCAACTCTTACAGCTTAATTGTGTGCCATGCGGTGCAATAATACGGCGGCTTGGGTCGTGGCGCTTATCCATTGAATTTTCCTCTTTCAACCTGTGGTGCTAACTCGTATTCGCTAAGTCGCTAATACGGGTTAGCACTATTGTTTTTATCTTTTAACTTATAAGGGTACAGCTATCAAAGTTACTGATTTACATCTGTTAATCACGCCACTGGCGTTACTTGCTAAAGGTTAAGTGGCCGCCGAGTTTAAAACGGCTACCTGGATGAACTAATTTTGCGAAACTCACGACGCCTTGGCGTGACCAAGTGCGGCGTAAAATCTGTAAACAGGGCTCAGTGGCGGGGATTTCGAGCCTTTGCTGTAATGCTTCACTGGCGATAATCGCTTCAATCGTGTGATGCGCCTCGGTCAGCGGTGCCACTTGGGACAAATATTCGTGGGGTGTCTGCTGGGTAAAATCCTGCAATAAATAATCGGGTACCAGCTCAGGATTCACATAACGCTCTTCAACTTGCAACGGTAAGCCCTGCTCGCAATGCACTAAGATCGAATGGAATACTGTCGCACCGTGCTCAAGTCCAAGGGAAATTGCGATACTCGTACTCGCCGCGACTTGTTCTAACACCCATTGCTGCACGCTATAGCCGTGGCCGCGGTCTTTTATCTCATCGGCAATATTGCGGATCGCCAACATAGACGACTGGGATTTACACCCTGCGACAAAGGTGCCTAACCCTTGAGAACGCTCAAGCACACCGCTATCCGTCAGCTCGGTTAGCGCACGTCGCGCCGTCATTCGGCTGCAGGTAAACAAATCGGCAAGCTGATTCTCAGAAGGCACGCGAGCATGCTCTTCCCACTCACCCGACTCGATAGAGGAGATAATGTATTGCTTAATTTCTGCAAACTTAGGTGTAGCCAAAACATTTCCTCAATATAAAGCGCTAGAATCTAGGTGCTATTCACTCTTTCAAACGTTCAAAATTGCGGCTACAATCCTAGCTTGTATATACAAGTAAATACAAGCCAGCTCACATAAATTTAATAAACCGTTAATCACTTGGTTAACATCTGCCAGCACAGCGAGGGGAATACATGTCTTGGGATCAGGTTTGGATAGACGTTAACTTAGCCACAATGGACCCTTCCGTATCAGCACCTTATGGTGCGATCACCAACGCGGCCATCGCAGTAAAAGATGGCAAAATTGCTTGGCTTGGCCCCCGCAGCGAACTGCCCGCCTTCGATGTTTTGTCAATTCCCGTTTACAGGGGCAAAGGCGGTTGGATCACCCCAGGATTAATTGACGCCCACACCCACTTAATCTTTGCCGGTAATCGCGCCAATGAATTTGAGTTACGCCTACAGGGCGCCAGTTACGAAGAAATTGCTCGTGCAGGTGGCGGCATTATTTCGACCGTTAAAGCTTGCCGCGAAGCGGATGAAGCAGAATTATTTGAACTCGGCCGTCAGCGTTTAAACGCGCTGGCCAAAGAAGGAGTGACTACGGTTGAGATCAAATCGGGTTACGGCTTAGATACTGAAACTGAACTCAAAATCCTGCGTGTCGCCCGCGAGCTCGGCAAGCATCACCATGTAGATGTGAAGACCACATTCCTTGGCGCCCATTCAATTCCGCCAGAATATAAAGACAATAGCGACGGCTATGTCGACTTAATTATCAATAAAATGCTGCCCGCAGTGATCGCCGAAAATCTTGCCGATGCAGTGGATGTGTTCTGCGAGAATATCGCCTTTAACCTTGAGCAAACAGAACGGGTACTCAGCGCAGCCAAAGCGGCGGGCTTAGAGATTAAACTCCACGCCGAGCAGCTAACCAATATGGGCGGTAGCGCACTGGCCGCACGTCTTGGTGCTAAGTCTGTGGATCATATCGAATATTTAGATGAGGCAGGCGTAAAAGCCTTAAGTGAAAGCGGCACCTGCGCCGTACTGCTGCCGGGCGCCTTTTACTTTTTGCGGGAAACCCAAAAACCACCTATCGATTTACTGCGCAAATACGGCGTACCTATGGTGCTCGCCAGCGATTTCAACCCCGGTTCATCCCCCATTTGCTCAACCCTGTTGATGCTGAATATGGGCTGTACCTTGTTCCGCTTAACGCCAGAAGAAGCCCTAACTGGACTCACCTTAAATGCCGCCAAAGCACTCGGAATTGAAGATAACGTCGGCAGTTTAGTCGTTGGCAAACAAGCCGATTTTTGTCTGTGGGATATCGCCACGCCTGCGCAGTTGGCCTACAGCTACGGCGTCAATCCCTGCAAAGATGTAGTGAAGAATGGCAAGCTAGTTCACCAGTAGCCTAAGTGCATCAATAATAGGTGCATCAGCAGCAAAAACGGCATAAGCGAAAGGTTAGATAAGGTCGTTAAGTCAAACTTGGCGACCTTATCTGGATTTAAACACTGGCCCCATTTTCTAACTGTTCATCTTCTTGTTTTACCAGCTTATGCTCACCTTCGTTACAACCTATTTTCCAATAGCTCGAGGTATAAAAATGACTCTTAGGCAATGAATGCGCTTGCTTAAAGTGTCTTCTTAACGCGCGCATGCTATTAAATTCACAGGCAATCCATACGGCGGGCTCGCCAGCAAGCCAAGGTAATTGGGCAATTCGCTCGATCAAAGGGCGACCTTCGGGATCGGCCTCAGGATTGATCACCCAATGCAGCTCCACGTGTTCAGGATGTACGAGAGGCTGAATGTCAGCCTCGCTTAGCACTTCAATCACAGCGTAACCCACTGCATTGTTTGGTAATTTTGCCAGATTCACGCTAATGGCGGGTAAGGCTGTCATATCACCTGCGAGTAAAAACCAATCCGCCTCAAAATTGATCAGTTTTTTAAGCCCGGGTCCACCAATTTGAATGAGTTCACCCACCTGCGCCGTTTTCGCCCAACTCGATGCGGGGCCGTCGGTATCGTGCAGCACAAAATCCACATCGATTTCATCATCGCGTTGCTGACGGATAGTGTAAGTTCGCATTAATGGACGCTCACCCGCTTGTGGGAATAACAACTTGATATAGGCACTCTCTTGATCGGCAGGAAATCCAGCCAATCCCGCACCGCCTAAGGTGATGCGTAACATATGCGGAGTAATATAAGTGGAGCGGATCACTTCTAGCTCACGTGGTGCAGGTTTATTCATTATGATTTTCTCCTATTGCGTTTTCTGCCGTTAAGCGCAACTCAATGGCTCCTTTTCCAGCCGTATCTTTTGGCTTACTAGATGGTCTTTTTTGAGTAAGGCAATCAGTTTCACTTTTGGCGGCAGCGGCATCATCCACACTTTTACTGATCCTATTGGCAAGTTTAATAAAAGTATCGACTTCGTCTGAACTGAGCGCCTGCGTCATGCGCGCCACGGTTTTACGTTCTGAGGCATTGATCTGAGTCATGATCTTTTCCCCCTCAGCCGTGGGTCGCAGTAACTGGCTGCGGCCATCCTTAGGGTTATCGATTTTAGTGATCAACCCGCTCTGCTGTAGCTCATTAAGAACACGGGTAATTTGTGCTTTATCCCGCTGCATACGCAGGGCGATAGACTGGGCTGTCGATTCAGGATTGCGACACACGCCCTTCAAGGCTCGGATATGAGTGACAGGTAAATCAATCTCTTGTGCAGCAATATCACTACGCAATTGCTTTTTGTAGGCATGCACTAATCTGTGCAAAGTTTCACTGAGTGACAATGACGACATAGAAGGCTCTCGATATAGTTGACTGTATCAACAATATCGAGATTAGTTGATTGTGTCAACTAAGTAACCCTGTACTGAGTGTGCGGCAATGTGCAAATAATCAGAAAATGATTAAGCACTGGCTTTCCAGTGACGCGCCATAAACTCATCCTTGAGGGCTCGACCGTGACATCCCTGTCACGAACGGTCCCTTACATGCCAGCGCTTAATCTCATCAACTCCCGCGCATATTAACGATCTAATTTAGCCATTAGCCTTATGCAATTTACGTTTCAGGAAACTGCGCCGCCATCACAAACTCGTTATGTTGATAATGTGGCATCATCAAGATGGCTTGAATCAGTTCTTAAGGAATTTGATTCATTTTAGGGTAAAAAAATGCCCTCCAATACCCGATAACAGGGCTTAAGGGCATGTTTTAGCGGAGTGATGAATCAGTCTGGGGTAGAGTGATTCACTGGCTCATTTTTGGAGCCAAATACATCGTATGCTGTTATTGCCGCAGCACCGACAGCTACTACTACCGCGAATATTGAAGCTATAAGCGTGTGTTTATAGCGTTGATGTTCAGCTTTTAGATTGGCTACGGCTGACGCCAAAACGGGAAACTGTATACAATGACGTTGTTTATCTACTTCAAACTCAAACAACTTAACCTCAACACCTTTGGATTGTTGATATTTGTATACATTAGCTAAGTGATAATACAATCGACCAAATACTAATTCTGGGTCGGCATGCAACTTCCCTGCAATGAACTTGCAGTCTATAGGCACATATACTTTCCCAGCTCTAATTGTTTTATCTGAATCATACAATGCGAACTCTGATTTATAGTGGTTATAAATACATTCAAGCAACTCTAAATCAGTTGGATTTTTATACACTTACAACTCTCCTCAAAAAACATAACGCCTTGCTCACAGGCGAGTAAGTTGGTGCTGTTTTTGCTGCCTTTTCTTTTAGCAAAAACCACGACAACTGTATCGAGTCCGCGTGCAGCAACTTGTTATACGCTTTTAAGTATTCAAAAAAAATTCCATTTTTTGGCTTAGTTCTTTAATTGCAGGACCAAACCAATTTGCAGCTTCCGTGGCATCTTTAGCTAACAAATCCATTACTTCGATATTATCTACCAAATCATCACGGTTCTTTTTTACTGCATTTATTTTAAATGATTTTTCATGCATCTCATCTAATAATGAATATATTGATGGTTCCGTTGAAAAAAGAAACTTTGCAGCTTCCTTTTTTTCAATGAACTCTCTTACAAGCTCCTTTGATGCACCAGAGCCTGTTAGTTCTTGGTAAAACGTCAAAGAAACTGAATAGACTTCAAATCTTTTATTGTATAAATCCAGCTTTAATTTATTTCTATTTGTTTCCAATTGCTGGTATGCAATATAAGCCAGAAATCCTGCCATTAATGTCGATATCACAAAGTCTTTGATTAAAATTAGTTCATCCATAGTGTCCCCCTTAAAGTTAGCGACAAAGTTCAATTAGCGTATAACGTCTTAGTATTTATGCGCTGCGCTGTTTACCTCATTAGACCAGTAAAAACGCGTATTGTTAACTAATTGTATTATAAATAAATTATCATATTTCTATCCAATAGACCATCTGGAAAAATGCGCATGCGCGTTTCCCAAACCTATTATCTAATTTGGCAAATATATATATGAATGATTTTAATGTATTTTATTAATTTAAGGCTGGATAAATGCGCAAACAAATGAGCTTAAAAACACTCAAAAGCATCTACATTTAAATACAACTGTACCCATACATTGTTAGTCGATCTCTGGTAAGGCCAAACATAGGCAAATAGATAAGAATTTGTATGGCAGCAGGAGTGGGAATTTTCGGTTGAGCTAACGAGCCGAAACACGGAATGGGGCACCCGAAGCCAGCGCAAAATGGCTGTGTTTTCGCGTGTGAACCAGACTAGGCAAGTCTGATTCACGGATTTAACGAGGCTAGATGTATACGCAGGTCTTAACTAGATTAAGCACTCGCATGGATGTGACCGTCCGCGGCATGGATGCCACGTTCGAGCATACACGGATGATGGGATGGACACCTCTTGTGAAGTAGGCGTCATTTACGCCATATTGAATTTGCACGTTCAATAACAACAAAAGGTGTCCAAAATGAAAGTTACACTAATAGGAATTGATCTCGCAAAA